>CAYGWP010000216.1:0-41722 GCA_964353455.1 uncultured Anaerolineales bacterium | reverse complement strand
ACGCGTTCGCCCGGTCGCTCGTGTACCGCCGCACGATCGTCTTCGTCAAGGGCGGGCCGCAGGACTACTTCGTCATCCGCGACCAGTTCTGGTCCTCCGAGCCGCTGGCCGCAACGTACTGCCTGCATGTGCTGGCCGACTCGATCCGGCAGGACGGCCCGCGCGTGGACTTCGGCCGCATGACGCTCGTCTGCGTCGAACCCGCGAAGTTCGACTTCGAGTCCTTCCCGTGGAGCCACGACAACGGCGGGCTGGAGTCCACGCAGGGCGCTCGACTGACCGTCCGCGGCGAGCGGGGACAGTTCATCACGGTCCTCTATCCCGGCCAGGCCCCCGCCGTGAGCGCCATAGCCGGCGGCGTGAAGGTGGGCGGCGATGAGATTGTCTTCGCCGAGGCAAGCCAGCCGACGGCCGGCGACGCCGCCAACTATGTCACCGTCAAGCGGGGCGGCCGAGAGGTCCTGTCGCTCGCCGGTACAGATATCGATATGAACCGGTCGCAGGGGGAGATCGGCCTCTTTGTCCCCGATGCCGGCTACCCCTTCGGCGAGATCCCGGACTGGCTCGTCAGGCAGCGAGCCAATCGCCCGCCGTGGGCGAAGTGACGCGGCGATCACCACGAGGAGGCCGACAACGGTTGTGAGGCGCCGGCTTATTCCTTGGCGCTTTCTTCCGGCGGCTGGCGGGTGATGGTTACATCGACGAATCCGGTATTGTTCGTGTCCTCACCTACGCCGTGTCCATCGCCCTTTATCATCAGAACCATGTAGCCATCTTCCTTGACCACATAGGTGGCATCCTGGCTGATAACATCCACCAGGTCACCGGCGCTTTGCCACTCCTTCCAGACCGCCGCCATGAGCGGAAACTTGGCTGGGTTCGCGGGCGCGACAATCACCTGCATAGGCGGCCCGCCCTCGCAAGGCGACAGAAGCGGCCTGTCACCCCTCAGGTTCCATTTGCCCTCGATATGGAACGTGAACTTCTCCCCTTTCGCCACGGGGCCGATAAGAGCAGGCTTGCAGTTCAATGCCTCAACCCTGCAAGTGGCCGCCTGCGATTTCGGCTTTGGGCCTGGTTTCGGAGATTCCATATCACTCTTCAGCAGCAGCATTGCCGCAAGGATGGCATCCGCCTCCTTCTGAAGGGCGTCCTTGGCCACAGGGTCGGTGGACGCCGCCGCCCTGGCCAGCACCGCTTGCCGCGCCTTCGCCAGGTCCTGGCCGTACTTGAACTTGGCCGCCTTGACGGCCGCCTCGTAATCCTTCAGGGCCTTGATGGCCTCGGGACTCCTGGGCCTCTGCGGGGCATCCGCCTGGCCGAAGCACGAGACGGCCCAACCCATGACCCCCGCCAGGGCAATCAGGATTGCGCGATGCATAGGCATCCTCCTCCACCAGGTAACCGACTGCCGACTCAAACGAATTCAAGAAGGTTCGTTCAGCGTGCCGCGCTTGCCGCAATGGATGTGCCCCCAGACGCAAGAGACTTACGGCTTGGAACCAAACTGTATCCGTGACCGAGAAGTATATCTAGCGGATTCGGGCTCTGCAAATAAATCCCACGCCCGAGCGGGCATCTACGGGAATGACGAAGATTACAGCGCTTGACACCCGGCAAGCAGCAGGTAGAATCCACGCAGTTGCATATCGCCATTCAGGGCACGCTCTCTGGGGGGAGCACGGCATGAGGCGATTATCGGTCGTCGCGGGACTGGCCTTCCTGGGGCTGTCGCAGGCCGCCCTGGCCCAGGATGCCGCAGGCACTTTCGATCTCCTCTACGGCAAGGATATGAACCGCGTGGCGGCGACGAAGGACACCGCCGACGACCTCGCCCTGGCCCGCCAGATGCTTGATGCCGCAAGGGCGCCCAAGACCGATGCGGCGCTCGTCGCCATCCTCTGCGACAAGGCGTGCGAACTGGCCATCAAGGACCCCAAGGGTGGGCCTTTGGCCATCGAGGCGGTGGAGGTGGCGGCCGAGAAGGTCCCCGGCCGGAAGGCCGAACGCATCGACAGGATCCTCGCCGTCCGCCAGCAACTGTACGCGGCCGCCAAGATGGATGCCAAGGCCAAGGCGGGCGAGGAACTGGTTGCGGCCATCGCCAGCGCAGCCGAGGAGAAGACCGAGGCGGGCGACCTCGACGCTGCTGCGGCCCTCTGCCGCCGAGGCCTGACGGTGACGGCCAGCGCCGCCGCCAAAGACGACCTCAGGGCGAGGTTGGCCGACCTGGGGGTCCGGCAGAAGGCGGTCAGGCAGGCGGCCGACCTAAAGACCAAGGTCGAGGCGAACCCCGGCGACGCCGCCTCCCGCCAGGAGTTGGTCCGCCTGTGCCTGGTGGAGTTCGACAACCCCGGCGAGGCGGCCAAGTATCTGGCCGAGGGCGTCGATGAGGCGTTGAGGCGCTACGTGCCGGGTGCCGCCAAGCCGGTGTCCGATGCCCCGGAACTGGCGTGCATCGAAATGGCCGACTGGTACGCTTCGCTCGGCGACAAGGCCGCCTGCGCCGCCAGCAAGGCGGCAATGCTGTCGCGTGCGGCAGGCTACTACAAGCGGTTCCTGGACCTGCATACGGCCGACGACGCCTCGCGCGCAAAGGCGGCCTTCGGCGCCAAGAAGGTGCAGGCGGCGCTTGAGAAACTCGGAAAATCGGCGGCGGGGGCGGGGTCCGATGCGACCGGGTGGGTCGAGGTGCTCAGGTTCGTCGATCTTCTGAGAGACCTGAAGACCACGAGGGGCGACCCGGACCCGATCGGCAAGTGGGATGTGGCGAGCAACGGCCTGCACGTGATCGGAAGTCACGGCGGCCAGGCCGAGATACCCGTGGCGCCGCAGGGCTCATATCAATTGCGGCTGAAGTTCAGGTGGAACGTGGCCGGCGAGAGGGTCTGGCTGACATTTCCGGTGGCGGTCTCGTGCGCCTCGGTTTGTATCACGAACAGGGACTGCTGGGTTCAGGACGACGCGGTGCGCGGGAAGAAGGAGGGGGAAACGCTGGTCCGCAGCGGCGCCCCGGACGTGAACCGGGAGTACACGCTTGAGGTCAAGGTCGTTCCGGGCGAGGTGGATAGCACCATCGAGATAAGCCTTGACGGCACTCCACTCTTGACGTGGCGCGGCCCTGCGGCCAGCCTGCGTCCTCCCCCCACCAATTCCGGAATCAACCCTGCGGCGCTGGCCGTAGGCTGCCGGTTCGCCGACGTCACGTTCCACAGCCTTCAACTGCGGATGATCGCGGGCAAGGCCGTCCCCCTGCGTACGCTCACACCGCCGAGACCCGCCAAGCCCGTGCCGGCCAGGCGCTGATACGCCGGTTCCGGGGATGACGTGATTTCGGCAACAGGCCCGTCTTGCCCCCTGCACGATACGCTGTTATAAAACAGTCTCCTGAAGGAGGCCGACATGCGCACGGTTAGAACTCTCTGGCTGGGGATTGCGGCCGTAATCTTCCTCTGCGGCACGGCGTCGGCGGCAGGGCGGGCGGCGAGCGCGCCGCAGTTTGATGCCTGGCCCGCGCCTGTGCCGGGATTCAAGGCGGTTCAGCCGGGCGAACATCCGCGCCTGTTGTTCCGCAAGTCTGACATCGCCGCCCTCAAGGAGCGGGCGAAGACGCCCGAAGGCCAGGCCATCATAAAGCGTCTGCGGGTGTGCCTGAACGGAAGCGACGGCGAGTCGATGCCCCCCAAGTTCGGCGTCAAGGGGCCGGTCGATAAGGACGGCTCCGGCCCGCTCGACAGCGCGCCGCCGGGCCTCTTCACGTTCTCCCACGTTGCGGGCTACGGAATGCTGTACGTCCTCACCGGCAACAAGAAATACGCCGACCTGGGGCGCGAGTGCATGGACAAGTCGCTCGAGGGTTACCGCGACCGCGACCAGCGATACTCGTTCAAGGCCCCGTTCGGCGCCCTTCGGGCCGGGCCCTCGCTCGGCTGGACGGTCCTGGGCTACGACCTCTGCTACGACGGCTGGGACGATGCCTACCGGCGCAAGGTGGCCGACGCGATCCAGAACTACGACGAGGGACAGTGGATGAGCCTGGATGAACTCGTCCGCGGCGCACGCCAGCACCCCGGCTCGAACCACTGGGGGATGCAGGTCGGCGGCGCTGCCATGGCGCTGCTGGCAATCATGGGCGACCCCGGCGTCGATATGAAGAAGATCGGGCCGCTACTGGAGACAAGCGAGAAGTCGATGATCCGCAACATGACCGAGGGGTTCGGCGACGGCGGGGTCTTCGCCGAGGGCGACGGCACCGGCTCGATGTCGTCGCACATCGTGTTCCTCTCGGCGCTCCAGGCGTGGAGGGTTGCGGCAGGCAGGGACTTCTACACGCCGCGCCCCAACGCGCAGTGGATGAGCCTGAAGTGGTTCTTCCTCACCGTGCCCAAGGGCGGCAACATGGACTTCCCCAAGCGCGGGGCGTACGACCACAACATCTGGGCGAGGAACGATATCAGCGGCGGCTGCTACTTCGGAATCGGTTTCGGTGTGGCCACCGAGGAACAGAAGCCGGCCATACTCTGGTTCTACAACCATTGCGGCTTAAGAGAGATAGATAATAAGAATAATACACCCTGCGACACGCCGACGCCGTACCCGCACCTGGCCATCGTCCCGTTCGTGAACTGGCCTTTCGGCGTCCAGGAGCGCAGCCCCGGCGAGGTCATCCCGCACGCCTTCCGCGACACCAAGTGGGGCTTCTACGCGTGGCGGAACCGCTGGCAGGACGCCGACGACATCGTCATCTCGATCCTCACGAAGACGTCCAAGGGCAACTACAGCGCAAAGGGCGAGAAGGCCCTCACGGTCTGGGGCCTCGGCAAGAAGACAACATGGGGGACCATCTCGGGCGGATTCACGGGCGACTACCGGCCCGCCCGCGACGGATCAACCGTCCTTGCGACCGGCGACGGCTCGTCGCTGGCCGTCGATTTCTCCGGGGCCTCCGGCTCTGGCGCAATGCTGGTCATGACCGGCCCCGGCGCACCGAAGGACAACGTGGTTGAGGCCGGCGGCGCGGCCTTCAGTTTCCTCTTCCTCGGAAAGGGCGCGGCCCCGAAACCGGCCGCACAGGGCAACAAGGTCGCCGTCGGCAGGCAGACGGTCGGCATGGAAAACGGAAAGATCGTCCTCGGCGTCTTTGACGCCGACAAAAAATAGCACCGGGACCCGTGTCCGTCAAAGTAAGGAGCGCATCTCATGGCCGCAAGGATTCTCTTCCGAATGGTATGGACATTTCTTGCTGCGTTCCTGGCCGCCCTGGCAGCCGCGCCCGCCTCCGGCCAGCAGCCCAACCAGCCCATCGAGTTGGCCGCCAAGACGGATGCAGACAACGGCCTTTACGCCATGACGCTTGAGGCGTTCTTCCCCGGCGAGAAACGGGGCGTCCCGAAGAACCTCAACCTGTACCTCTCGCGCCGCGACGGCCGCTGGGCCGCCGCCATCGGCACCCCCACCGTCCAGGGCAAGCCCGTCTGGAACACCGCGATCATGCTGGTTGACCCGGCGGGCATCACGGTCAAGGACGGCAAGATTACGGGCACGGCGCTGGTGACGCTCGTGCCCGACCCGTGGGTCCCCCTGGACCAGAAGGTCCGCGTGGCGACCGTTACGATAGACGCCGCCGCCACGCCGACCGGCAACCCCGACCCCGCCTGGGCCATCACGGGCACGTGGACGTCGAAGATCCCCGGCGACGAGGCCGAACTCAAGGCCGCCACGCTGGAAGCGGCCCGCGAGGGGAAACTGGCCGGGGGCCTTAAGCCCGCCCAGGGCCTCAACCTGGTGGATGTTGATATCCAGATGGCTGTCTATAACCTTCTGCCCGGCAAGACCAGCGACAACTACCACCGCCGCCGCGCGCTCTCGATCGGCGTCAAGGACGGCAAGGTCGTCTCGGCACGCCTGGGACAGATGGATATGCGCCACAACGCCTACGATTACGTTTCGACCGACACGCCCGAGAACATGGAGGTCACCCAGGACGGCATAAGGGGCACCGTGAGTTTCTCGACCGACACGCTCGACGGCTCGCAGGCGACCTTCTCGCTCACGCTCTCCGGCGTCCGCGTGGCCGCATGGATGGCAGGCTCGTGGAAAGGCAAGGTCGTCTATGAGGACGGGAAGGAAGAGCCGCGCGAGGGCTTCTTCCGCGCCAACCTCCGCCTGGGTGCCTATGAGAGCGCCGCCGCCAAGGACACGCGGCCGTACTTTGCGGAGGTCAAGGACTTCAAGGCCCCCGCGCCCGGTGAGCACCCGCGCCTCTTCTTCCGCAAGGCCGACCTCGCGGAACTCAAGCGCCGGGCCGACACGCCCGACGGCAAGAAGATCGTCGCCCGTCTCCGCGAACTCCTGAACGGGTCCGACGGCGAGTCGATGCCCACATCCTTCAACCCCGCCACGCAGGCGTACGAGAAGAACAACTTCCGCGCCAAGGCCGGGGCATATTCCATCTCCCATGCGGCCGGCTTCGGCTTTCTGTATCAACTGACCGGTGACCGCAAGTACGCCGACCTCGCCCGCCAGTGCGTGGAGAAGGCATGGGCCGGTCAGCGGAGTTTCGACGACCGGTACTCCTGGGTCGCCCCCGGCGGGGAACTGCGGGCCGGACCCAGCATCGGCTGGACCGCCGTCGCCTACGACCTCTGCTACGACGCCTGGGATGATGCGTTCCGCCGCAAGTTCGTCCAGGCCGTCCTCAACTATGATGGCAAGGGCGGCGGCGAGTGGAACAAGGACGAGGCCATCACCCTGGAGAAGATGGTCCTCACGCCCAGGCAAGGCCCGGGGTCCAACCATTTCGGCGCGGTCCTGGGCGGCTGCGGACTGGCGGTCCTCGCCGTAAAGGGCGACCCGGGCGCGGACAAGGACTTGGTGGAGAGGTACTGTAACGTGATGGAGCGGCAGGTCATGCGGCACCTCTCGGCCGGGTGGGGCGACGGCGGCTACTATAAGGAAGGCTGGGGCGCGAGCACCGTCGGCACGCAGGCCGGGTTCCTCTGTTTCCTCCAGGTCCTGAAGGTCGCCGCCGGGCACGACTACCTCAATGTGGACCGGCCCAACGCCTCGTACGTCACCATGGTGCCGCGATGCCTGATGCTCATCGGCCCGCCCGCCGTGCTCCCGTACCGCTCGAACATGGGCGGCACATACGGCAGCGCTGAATTCCACAGGGAGCGCGATGGCTTCTCGCACGGCGGCCACTTCTCGGAGGGCTTCGGCGCCATAGCCGACAAGTATAAGCCCGCCCTCCTCTGGACCTACAACCACACGGTCGAACCCGACGCCGCCAAGCGCGACTTCGACACGTGCAGCCTCTACCCGCACCGGCCGATGCTCGCGCTCATCAACTGGCCGACGTTCCAGGGCATCGACGAGAAGAACCCCGCTGACGCCATGCCGCTGACCAGCGTTGACCACCTCTACGACTACTTCGTCTTCCGCAACCGCTGGCAGGACAAGGACGACATCGTGACGACCGTTCTCATCCGGCAGCCTGATGGAACCAAGCCGCGCGAGACAATGGTATGGGGGCTGGGGCTGCGCCTCTCGCTCGGCGAACCCGACCGCGGCGCACCCGTCTCGTATTACCAGTGTGCCAGGGACGGATCGGGCATTCTGACGGCGGGCAAGTTCGCCCTGGCGGTGGATTATTCCAAGGCGAGCGGCGCCGACGCCCTGGTCGTCGCGGTCGGCGGCTCGGTCCCCAAGGCCGACTCCAAGGGCGGCGAGAAGGCCGCCTTCCGGACCGTCACGGCGGGCGGCACGACCTTCAACGTCCTGACGCTTGCGGCCGCCGGCCGGCACCCGGACTTGAAGACTGACGGCGGCGGCCTGGCCGTCGGCAGGCAAACGGTGAAGTTCGCCGACGGCAGACTCGTCCTGGGCGTCTTTGCCCCCTCGAAATAGCGACGCCGTATCCGGCCGGGAGGAGTCGTCAGGCCATCGAGGCCCCACGGGCCGACGTCGCGGCCGTGTCCGAAGTCTGGACCCGTTCCGGGGCGGCAACGGCAACGGAGGACACGGCCGCGCGGGCGGATGAGCCGAATCACACAGCCCTACCGGTCGCTAGCATGAAACAAGGGCTATCGCACACGACACTATCGCACAAAACACTTGAACCGGCCGGCAAAATCACCTATCCTAGCCAGAGCGCCTGATGCTGCGGGCTACTGGAATCCGATAATGCCGATGGTCGGCTGCGTCCGGCCCAGGGGCCACGGACCCCCACGGAGAGGACCATGCGACTCCGAGTGCCACCCTCAGACGTGCAACGATTCTTGGACTTCTTGGCTCTCAAGGCGGAAGACCGCGAGAAGTTGATTGGGGCAATCGCGGCGGCACCTTCTTGTCTGATGCCCGAGCAGCTTGCGGACAGGGTCGCTTCAGTTGTCGGAGAAAGCGAGGACCAGGTGACAGGTCCTATTACGGTAATGCTGTCACTATATAGAACGCGTTTCGCCTTGGGCTCGGACGTTCCGGAATTAATCGCAGGAGTCCGGGCCACCGGCGAGTCACTGCGCGCCCTCAAGAAGGACACGCGCACAGTTGACTGGGAGTCGCTTCAAAGGCAGCTTCATGGGATTCTGGAGATGCACGACTCCTTGGGCGTCAGCGCGAAAGCGGTTGATCTGGCATCTGAGCACACGAATGTTTTCGTTGACGCGAGAGTCTTGACCGACGTTAGAGCGGTTTTCCAACCGGATCCCCAAGTGCATCCGCGGGCCGCACTTATACTGCACAACCTGAGAGTCTCATACATGCAAGACGGGGGCAAGAAAAACATTTACTTCGTTATGGATAGACCAGATATAAAGGCATTACATAACGAACTCAAGCGAGCCCTGGCAAAAGAGGTGAGCCTGAGAAACGCGCTTGCTCAAAGTATACAGTGTTGGTTGGAGGACGGAGACAATGAGACCACAGGTGCTTGAACAAGAGGTAGATCTGGGGCATCAACAGCATGAGTTGGCATGGAGCGTCAGCGAGCCGGTCTGGCTTTCCGGCTGGACCACGCGCAGGAAACCGTCCCCGACCGATGCGCCTGAGTACATCGTGGGCCGAAGGTGGCTTACCAATCAAGTGTTTGTCGTTTTGTGGCATTCACAGATGTGGCATTGCAATACTGAAGCAGCAAGCGATGACGTCATTTCGGCCTTCAATGCCCTTGCATCTGAATGGCAACGCGATACTCAGTTTGCTTCATCCGTAAGCGACATGGTGATCCATCCTTCATACCAGCAGATAATCGGGATGGGGGAGAAAGTTGTGCCAGTCCTCCTCAGAGAGCTAGAGAGAAGGCCTCACCATTGGTTTTGGGCCCTTAAGGCCATCACGCGCCAAGACCCTGTTCCCGAGGAAGCACGAGGCCACTTTGATGCAATGGTCGCCGCGTGGCTCCAGTGGGGACGAACCCAAGGTTACATTGATTGAATGTCGATAGACCCACGGGATCCTCGATTCAGATTCCAATCATGTGGCGGATTCGATGTGACCAGCGTCGAATCGCGCAGGTACAATTGTATTGCATGGGCTGCCGAAGATGACAAGCGGCGGTGGTGGTGGCCGGACACCCAGAGCAACTACTACTGGCCCCCGGGCTTCCCTCGACAAGAGACTGTAGATGCCTTTGTTGCCATCTTTGGGGCTCTCGGGTACTCCGTCTGCGACAACACCAGCATTGAGCAGGGTTATGACAAGGTTGCCATCTACACGAAGAATGGCAAACCGACCCACGCGGCTCGGCAACTCACATCCGGGAGCCATGCCGGACGCTGGACAAGCAAGATGGGCCCCGATGTCGACATTGTCCACGATCTGGAAGCCCTATGTGGCTCGGAGTACGGCCAGATTTCAGTGATTATGCGACGGCCAACCAGCCGGATGAGCAATGACGAAGTTTCCACATAGCATCCGTCTTGCAGTGCTCCTGTTGATTGCTGCCTAGTGATAGTCCGTCCGGTGCCCGGTGGCGCTCAGCGCCCTTTCGGTGCGCAGGCGCCCCCGCAAGTCATCTTCTGTCATTCGTGGCAAGAGGGGCAGTCGGAAGGGGGAAGCGAGAAACGCGCGAAAACCGTAGAGAAAGTCGCCCATTGTCCGCCTATGTCAACGAGAGTCATTGGTGCGCCCGGCGCGATTCGAACGCGCAACCTTCGGATTCGAAGGCCGGGCCTTGCGTCATAATATGGCCTGGGCGCAAGACTTACAACGGCTTTTTCGGCTGAAAACGAGGGTTTCAAGTGGATGACAAGTCACTGAGATCATGAGAAACAAGCCACCACCACGTGGCGACTGACCCACTCAGTGACCCACCCCCGAGCTGGGGTCGGCGGTGATTCGGTACCCAACCCTCATGCGAAGTAGTGAAGCGCCTCGGCGGCGCCTGCAACGAGAACGCGCATGTCGCCAACCGCGTGCGTGTTCCACGCTGGTTGGTAGACGATCTGAAGACCCCGCTTGCAGGGCAATGATTTGGCGAACCGTCGCCAGTTCTCCGAGGGTTGCGTGTCAGACAACTTGACCTCGACCGGCAGCCAGGGCTCTCCGTCGCGGACGATAAGGAAGTCGATCTCTCGTTTCTCTTTGTTGCGGAGGAAGAACAGTTCGAACTCGCCCTCACCGGTGTCGGTCCAGAAGTGGCAGGTCTTCAGGAGGTGGCAGGCCACGAGGTTTTCAAAACGGGCGGCCTCGTCCTTGATGATGCCGTAGTCCCACAGGTAAACCTTTCCTTCGCGTCGCAAGGACCGGGGGATTTTGCGGCTGTAGGGCTTGATCTCGAAGAGGTAGTACAGCCCTTTCAGGTAGGACATCCAGCGTTTGACCGTGGGGATGCTCGTCTCCAGGTCTTCGCCCATGGAAACGAGGCTGAAGAGAGAGCCGACTCTCTCCGGCAGGAGCGAGGTCATCATCTCGATGCGCCCCAAGTCAGGCAGGTGGCTGATGTCGCGCAGGTCTTCGCGGATAACCAGCTGCTCCCGGTTGCGACGCCAGAGGCGCGCCTTGCGGGCATCCTGTGCCAGCAGCGGCTCGGGGAACGGCCCGTAAGCCATGAGCGACGCAAGGTGTTCTTCAGCGGCCTTGCCCGGGCGCTCGGCCCTGGAGAAGAGCGATTCGTACATTTTGTCCGGCGGCAGGACGTCGGCCCGCTCCAGTTCCCGCATCGAGAAAGGATGCAGCCGGAAACTGAGGTGCCGTCCCAGCAGGCTGTCGCTGCCCTTCATGTAAACGTTCAACTGGGCGCTGCCCGTGACAAGAAAGTCGCAGGGGGATTCCAGTGTGTCGAACACGCCCTTGAGGTTTCGCTTCCAACGCCGGTCCTTATGAATCTCGTCGAAGACGATCAGGGGCACGTCCTTATCCTGGCCTCGCGGGACAAGAGCAGAAGGGTTCTTGGCCCACGCTCGACGGAACCCAATCTCGTCCCAGTTTCGGTAGAGCCCGACCTTTCGCTTTCGCAGAAACATCTTTGCCAGGGTCGTCTTGCCGCACTGCCGCGGACCGGAAATGAAGGCGATCTTGTGATCCGAGAAGGCCAGTTCCTCGACGGGTTGTGCCAGCGAGCGATTCTTCATGCCGACCATTCTAACGGCTCTCGTCAGTTTGGTCAAGAATAACCGCCAACCGGAATAACCACCGACCATGTCGGCCGAGATAACGTCCGGCGGCGCCTGGGTCGGAGATCCAGGTGGTTCGCCTTCGTCGTCAGTTGTTATGCGGCGGCTCTTCGTCGTCTGTCTCACCCTCGTCGTCGCTCCAGAGCGGCGAGTCCAAGGGACGAATGTCGAACTGATATCCCGCCCCGTCGCCTCTCCCCTTTCAGCGCCCCTTCAGCGCGCGGACCAAAGGGCCAAGAACGATGCGGAACTGGCGTCTGAAATGCAAGGTGCGGGAATGGAAACCGTGGAGGCAACGGCGTGATAGAGCAGATTCATAACCCTTCGGCCAGCGTCCGTCCAGCGGCCGCCCGTAGCGCCACCGCCGAAGGCAAGGCCTATTCGAGGCGCCCGATCGTTCGCCGTGACGACGATGCGATCGTCATCGACATTCCCATGACCTTCCGCCGACGCGGTAAGCGCACGGAGGTCATCTTGCTGCCCGACGTGGCCGCTGCGGCGTCGCCCCAGCCACTCAGCCCGCTCGCGCTGGCCGTGGCCCGGGCCTTCCGCTGGTAAGAGATGATCGAGTCTGGTGAAGCGGAGTCCGTCAGCGACCTTGCCTGTCGGCTGAAACTCGACTCCTCCTTCGTCGCGCGCACCATCCGCCTGACGTCGCTCGCACCGGTATCGTCGAGGCTATCCCCGATGGCCGCGAACCCGAAAGCCTGTCGCTCGGGTCCTGCCAGCGGATGTTGCCCGGATAGCAGTATGCGTCCACCCCACAGTCCTGTTCCAGAACGGGTAACCATGAACGGCCGCGTAGGATCTCATTCACATTACTTTGCCTCTTATTGACGTGCTTCGTGCCACGCTCTCCACTCTGCCGGCGTTCGCTTCACGGCATCGCCTGCGATCCGCTCAAGTAGTTTGTTGGCCAGGTCCGGCCTCGGCCCCTCCAGTTCACGTAGTGCCACAGGAACCGCCTTATCCCGGAGGTGCACCAGGCATGCCATACAGCGTACGAACTCTCTTTGCGTCGCCGCTCGCGTTGCGGCAGTCCACAGCTCCTCGATTGCGGCCGGGGGCAACTTGCCAATCATCCAGGCGGCGGCAGCACGCGCGAATTCGTCCTCCTCGAGCAGCCCCTCGGCAAGCAGGGGCGCGAGTTCCGGGTTCTCCTTGCGCGCCAGCATGCCGATGTGAAGATATAGATGCATTCTCGACCACTGCACCTTCCCTTCGTTGAAAATCCGCACGCACCCCGCAACGTATTGATCGTGACCATCGCCGCGTGCCAGAGCGAGAACCGCTTCAGTGCGGACACCGGCGTCGGGATCACCGCAAGCGTTCTCCAGCAATGCCCTGGCCGAAGGATCGAGCCCATCTGTTTCCGCGACCTGGCCTGCGATAAGCGCCCCGACACTCCGTTCTCCGGGGTCTGTGCTTCTTAAGAGCGTTGTGAAGAGGCTGTCTTGCGACGTTGCCTGTTCAGAAGTGCTAGTGTTGCACTTGTGGCAGACAAACCAGGCACTCCCAATGATTATCAGGACCCCTATCGCGATGCCGACCTTGATGTTTCTGGCCATCTTCACTGGACACCTCGCGCAACGCTGTCTCGGCTACGTCCGGTGCTTCTCTTTCGCCCAGGCCCCGCGTTGCCTACTCTTTCGGCTCGCCCGCCCGAATTCCCGCTTGTCCGGCTGCATAGTAGATGTCGTCCGAAGCAACGACGGCCGCCCCGGCGAGCGCGGTCCGGGTAGCGGCGGCATCAAGCAACGCAATGGCCTTGGCGGGAAAGCAGCCCGGCAGCGGCTGGGCCGCCCGGGCGGAGGTTCGGATCGCTGCTTCGTCGATCTCGACACCGTGATGGGCCGCAATGGTGCCGCAAAGGGCCTTGAGAATCGAAACCGTCTCCGCCATGCCTGGTTCGGCCACTTCCACCAGGTGGATGCGCCGGGCCAGCGGCGGGCGGTCGAACGCCGGCAGAAACGGCGGCAGCGTCGTCCCGATCAGGCGTGTGCCCCTGTCGAGGTGCTGCGAGAGGATGAGTGCCCCGCGGGATGTATCTGCGATCCCGAGTTCCAGATGCTCGACCGCGACGATGAGGTTCTGTGCCTCGGCGGCCTCGTGGCAGAGAGATGTTACCAGGGTCTCGCGCTCCGCCTCCCAGAGGGTGCCGGCAAGCACGGCGGCAAGGTCAAGTGACACAAGCCGCAGCGAGGGGCGACACTCGGAAAGCCGCCGCGCCACGCCGAAGAGCAGGTTGGTCTTTCCGACACCGGATTCGCCTGCAATTAGCGGGAGGCGCGCTTGACCCCAGCGAAGGACGCAGGAGACCACTTCCTCGACAGTCTCGGCTCGCCCCACGGTAGGTTCGGCATTGGGGGCGGCTGCCTTCTCTGTAAGGTTCACCCCGAAGGTGTCGACCAGCCGCTCACCGCCGGTCGCGGCGGGAGGGCCGGCCGCACCGAGCGATGGGCCGCGGTCGTCGAACCCCACGATGGTCAGTGCCCGCTCAAGGGCCGGTTCGAAAGTGAGGGCCGATTCGCCGCCAAGACTGAGAATCCGCCAGCCCTCCTGCCGCACGGCACCGGCGAAGAGCCGGGCCAACACCGGATTCGTTCCGACGTAATTCAGGTCCTCGTCAACGCAGACGAGGAAGGGCATTCCCTCGCGGGGCCGTTTCACCAGGACGTTCGTAGTAGGCTTGCTGAAAGCCGCAGCGTTGACGGGCACGCTGCGCAGAAACACAGTGTCCTTGTCAGGCACGTCGATGCGGACGCCGGTTTCGCGGAGGCGCGTCGCCAGTCCCCGGTCGATCTCAAGCACGGCTCGCCCCCCCCGGCGCCTGATGGGGCGCCGGCCGCGTGAGGTTCCGGGTACGCCATACCCATTGTCCGTGATCAATGTCAACGTGGACGGTCATACACCCGCTCGAGTCGTGGCCGCAGATGTCGACGATGGTGGCCGTCCTGCCGACGTACGGCTCCATCTCGGGACTCCAGTTGTCGGAGCCGCATACGGGTTGGTGGCGGCCAAGGATCACTTGGTCTCCCGCCTGGAACCCGCCGCCGTCATCCCTTGAAACGCCTATCCGAGACCGCATCCGCTCGATCATCTCGTGGAGACCGAGGGGAGAACCATCGGGGTCCATCTCGTGGTGCGGCACTTTCCGCCATCGCTGCTTGCTGGCAAGCGGGTCCGAGAGATCGAGCCGTCTATCGGCTTTCCGGTCCCAGATGCCCTGCCAATCGCAGATGTAACGGTTCCCGTTGCCAGAGAGCCGCTGAACGGCCGTCCCGCGGAGGCGGGCGCGGCCGATGGCGGGCGGGTTGGTCATCGCGTGCCGGATGTTGTCAACCCCCGGCACGTGATGCGCCAGCGCACCGGGCTGGCGGTCCAAGGCGGCAAAGACCGCGGCATCGCCAAGCCGGGCAAACCGCTGGTCGATCTCCAGCAGTTCCTTCCGCAGGTTGACGAACTGCCGGAGCCCATCCCACGACAGCCCGTGTTGCCGCAGGAAAGGCGTCATTTTCTCGACATCAGCCGCTACCGGACTGGATGATCCCAGCAAACACTCGACGGTCACCATCTTATCGCGGAGCGGAGATGCCTGAAGGCTGCCGTGCAGCGCCTCAAGCACACGGTTCCAGTGGCCCACGGTCTCCCACGAGAGACCGTTCTGCTTGAGGCGTTCCGTATAAAGGGCGTACCGGATGGCCCAATCCAGCGTCGCGGCAACTGCGCCCGGCCCATGCTCGAGCCGGTTGAGAATGGCCCGCCATATGCGGCACACGTGGTCGGCCCAAGGCGGCATAGAATCCTCGCCAATATGGGACTCGGCCAGCGAGAGCAGTTGCCGCTGCACCTCGATGGCAGTGGCGCGAACGGTGCCGGACAGGGCCACCTGGGCCGTACATGTTGGATCGGAAGCAATCGTCCTGAGGGCCTTCAGGGGTTGCGCGAGGGTCACGTTGCGTGCGGGCTGGAGACCTGCCTCGGCCATCGCCACCACGAGCGCGGTCGTGCCGAACTTGAGCCAGATCGCAGTCTCCGAACAGAGGCTTTCGCCGCAAAGCAGGTGCAGTCGGCGCCACTGGCTGTTGCTCAGCGACTCGTCCTTAGTGTGCAGAATGCCGCGCTCCCGCATGCTCTCGCCGGAGAGAGTCTTGGAAAGGTGCGGCACGCGGGGCGAGAGCGTGAACTCCAGCCCGGGGGCCAGCGAGTCGAAACCGCCGCTTCCCGTGTAGATGATACGGCTCACCAGGTGCGGCAGAACCTGGTCTCGAACCGCGGCGGGGTCGCCACGGTGTCCGTAAGACTCATGACAACCCCACGTGCTACCTGTGCCGCTGTAGTCAACGTTGGACTTCAGAAACATGACCTCTGCGATGCCGTTGCGCCCAATCAGGCGGCCCGCGAGGTCGATCAGAATCTCTTCTCCGGCCCAGACGTATCGAACGACGTCCCACGGGTTCGCACATTCGGGCGTGGCCACTTCGACGTGCAGCCCGCAGTCGATGTACAGCCGCGCGCCATTCTGGAGGTAGATGTCGAGGCCGCCGCCCCCTCGGAGGTGAGGCAGGTGCTTGGCGGCCAAGTCCATCAGGCCATGGACGAGCATCTCCTGGTCCGCCGGCTTGCCGCCGGCGTCGATGCCGATGGTCGCGTACTCAGTTTCCTGTCCGAACAGGCGTTCCACGATTGCCTGCCTCCGAGGCCGGTCGGTTTCTCCACGCCGGCCTCCACACACTTGCCATCTGGTGTCGCACTACTGGCCGCCTTGCTGGCGGGTGGCGCTGACATACTTTTCGCTGTTGATCGACATGGCGTGGCTGATAGCCTTGTCGCCCGCGGCGAGGAACGCGTTACCGTCCTGCCGGAGGGTTTCCAAAGCGCCCCCGCCGGCCCCGCCGCCCCAAGGGGGCAGGGCATCGGCGTCTTCGTCATGCCTGCGTTCCATGAACCTCATGACCCTCTCCTTCCTTTTCTTTGCCATTCTCCATTATTCTGCTGGAGGTTTTTTGGTCATGACAAGGCGTCTCGTCCGTCGTCGGAACCGCCGCGGTATCGGCGCTTTCCGCCGGAGAAAGGGCAAGCGGACCGACCTCCGCCGCGCCGTCGGTGCTCCGCGAGCAATCCGTACGGTCCTCTCCAGTCGATGCTAGCGCCTCCACGGCTTCCTCCACTGAGGCCGCCCTGGCCAACTTCTCCTCACACTCCGCCCGCGTGAACCCCAGTGGATAGTCCATCTGTAAAGTCTTGTAGTGGTACGAGACGCCGAAACGCCGGTCCGTCTTTCGGAACCGGAAACGGATTGCGTCCCAGTCAACGCTCTCGATCGTGTCCGGGTCGGCCCGCCTGAGCAGTTGCGCGCGAGTCCAGGCGCGGGTGTCCTCGGGCGGTTCGTGGGCGAACCGCTCGATCACGCCGTCGGTCACCACCTTCTGGACCACGCCAGCCCGTTCATACGCCCAGTAGAGGCCATCGCTGGGGTCCAGGCTGCCGTAGAGGTGGTCGAGCATCTTGACCTCGGGAGAGCCCCACGACAGGCCTCGCTTGCTCACCGCCCGCTCCAGGATGCATCGCTTGAGCACCCAGTCCACCCGTGACGCGAGCACCGCCGTATCGCCCTGACCGAACCGGTCGAGCGTGTCGCCCCACAGGTCCATGATTTCCTGTGCACGCGGGACAACGCCCTCGGCCCCGCCCGTTGCCACGAACCGGCAGGCGCGTTCGAAGATGGCCCGCTGCATGTCGAGGATCGTGTAACGCGCCCGCGACAGCAACCTGGCACGGGCCTCGAGAGCCGGGTCATGACTCCATGCGTGAAGCGCTTGGAGCGGATCATCGAGGATCAGGTCCGAGCCGATCCACTCGCGCTCGACCATCGCCAGGAAGATCTGCGTCGCGCCGGCTGTCAGCAGCCGCCCGACGTGGCAGAGACCGCTATCGAAGAAGATTACGTGCAACCGGGCGAGGCCGGCTGCGGGGGCGCTGTCTCCCCCGCCCTTTGTGCGGACGCCGCAGTGACTCTCGTCGCGCGAGTTGACGATCGGACGGTTGAACATCGTCTGCGTGCCGGCCAAGGTTTCACAGAAGTCGGCCCGCTGGGAGATCGCGAAGTCGGCCGAAGGCTGGCCGTTCTCGCTCCCGCACTTGCCGGCGCCGCTATAGAGGATGCTCGATACCAGGTATGAAGCGAGATAGAGCAGATGGTGGAGCTTGCGGTCGAAGAGGTTTTCGAAGCACCGGCGTGCAAGGAGAAAGTTCATGTGACCGCCCCAACTCTGGCCGTGGCCATCCGAGTTGCTGACAGTCACCTGAAGGCGCTGGCCTTTCGGGAGCCTCGCGTTGGCTTTCGCGAGCGCTTCCTGCGTGAGCCGCAGCATGCCGTGCCACGCCGCCACAAAATCGTGCGCGGAGAGCACCTCACCGGTGCAGGTCTCCAGGTGCCCGGAGTCGATGTATGCGCACCCGCCGTTGGCCGGAAGGAACTTTCGCCCCCAGTCCTGGGGGTCGTAGCAGGTGCTGTAGGACGAGCCGTAGCTCGAGGACCGTCCGCCGTCGTAGTAGTGGTCGCGCTCCTTTTCGCAACCGTTGTCGTAGCGCTTGCCGTCGTATCCGTAGGAACCGCCGTAGGATATGTAGCCGGTGACGCAGCCGCGCGCGGCGGGGACGCCCTCGAACTCGCGCAGGAGGGCCCGCGCGGCCTCATGGCCGGTACCGCCCGGGCCCAGGAAGAAGTTGCCCAGTTCCACGTCGCAGCCGACGAGTTTCGGCACGTTGCCGGCCGAGGCCGCCGCGTCGCCAACTTTTTCTTTCGTCCGGTCGCGCATCAGAGTTCCCTCCTGGCGGTCATGCCACTTCAAGACGTATGTAACGATGCGGCTGCGTCACCTTCCTCGCCACCGGCTCAACGGCAACAACATCAACGTCCCGGGGGAGTTCGGTCAGGCGCCGGTGGCAGTTAAACGGCGTCAGCGAGCTGATCTGCGTCTGGAACTCGTCCGTGATGGCCGAGAGCACGTCCTTCAGAAGGATGCCCGGCCGGCCGGTCTCGATCTCCCGGAGGCAGGCGTGCTCGGCGGCCGCGGAGACGACCTTGGCGATCACCGCGCCGCTGATGAGGTCGCGGCCGTGGACCGCGCGGCGTTTGCCGTCGCGGCACACGAGCGCCGCCAACTCGCCTTGGCCGTTGGGGACATAGATGTGGGAGACGGCCGCGTCGATGATTGTCTGTCGCGCCTCTTCGGGATCGACCGGATGCCCGTTCCCGCTGCCATAGGGCATAGTCGAGCGGAGGTACTTCCGAAATATGTCTCTGGCCGCATCCATGTTGGGGCGCGGCACGGTGATAATCTTGTCCCCCAGCCGACCGGGCCTCACGAGTGCCTCGTCCAGGGCGTCAGCGCGGTTCGTGGCGGCCAGGACCAGGATGTTGCCGCGGTCCTCCAAGCCGTCGAGTTCGGCCGCGAAGGCCGTAACCACGCTGTTGTCGACCCTCAGGACGGAACCGCGTGCGGCGCCGCTGGAATCGATCTCGTCGAAAAAAAGGATGACCGGCACGCCCGGCTGCGACCCTCCGGCCTCGCGGGCCACCCGGAACACCTCCCGGTAGTTCGCTTCGCTCTGACTGTACCACATGCTGTGCAAGGAGGAGGGCTTGACATTCATGAAGAGACACCGCCCAGACGGCTGCCGCTTCGCCAGCCAGTTGGCGAGGGCCCGAGCCATCATCGTCTTGCCTCCGCCGGGGCTCCCAACGAGCAGGACGGCCCGTGCAGGCGCCTGGCCGTACTTGCCGGCGACTTCGGCGTAGTCCTGGTGCAGCAGAAACACCCGCTGCATCTCAAGGATCTGCGGCCCGAGGCCGCCCACCTGGTCGAAGGTGACCTTAGGCGTGTCTTCAAGGAAAAAGGCGCTCTCCTTGGGCCGCGGCACCTTCTCGAAGGCCATGCCATCCTCGCGCGTCCAGCGAACCTGGTCGCCGCTGCGCAGCCCGGCCTTTCGCACCGCGGCAGCGGCCTCGACCGTGACTTTGTCCTCTCGCGCCCGCAGTACCATCCATCGCTCGTCGACCCAACTGTCGAAGATCCCCACCTCGCCCCACCGGGGGACCCCTTGGCCCGCCTGGCACATGATCACGCTCCGCTCGTTGCCGAGGAAGACGAGCTCACCCGGCTCCAGGGCAGCGAGGTCGACGCCCTCGGCAGCGCCAACGGTCATACGGGTGCCGCCGCAGGTGACCAGCGCCCGCGGCCCCTGGGGCGTCGTCACCACGCAATGGAATACCGCTGGATACCACGGCGGCGCCGTCAACTTGTCGAAGATGACCCGGAGCCTTTTCTGGCTGGCCTCCGCCTCCTGGAGGCCCTGCTGTTGAGTTTCCATGTGTTCCAGGAACGTCCTGTCGAGCTGCTGCGACAGCTGTGGGCTGTGGGCCCGCACAGCCTGGGCCATGGCGCACCGCTCGTCGAGGTCCGCCCTCCGGGGCCCGGCGCCTAAAATAGTTTCGAGAAAAGGTATCTCGGTTGCCTGTGCACTTCTTTCATTTCGCGCCATGTCCATTTCCTCCTATGTCGCCTGCTGTGATGCCGTTAACGGCTGGGGCTTTTAGCACGTGGAAGCCGCGGTGCGCAATCATCCCAAGACGCCAACCGAACAGCGCGTGGGTCAGCCCCTCGCAGGGGCTGTCGCTCACGACGAGGCCCAGGCAGAACGCGCGATGGAAGACGGCGCGGTGCAACGCGCAGTCCTCGGGCGAGAAGAATTCGGCCCGCCCCTGACACGTCACGCGTGTCTGGCCGCCACACTTCTTGCAGTTCTCTTGCAGATAGGCATGGCTATGCCACCAGCCCAGCATCAACTCCCCCTGGCCGCGCGCCTCCACCTCACGGCGGGTCTCCGTCCACGTGTCCGCCGTGAACGTCAGCCGCGTGAGATCGCTCTGCGTATGGCGGGCGGGAATCTGTGCGGTCACCTCCGCGAATATCTCCGGCCGCGACACGTCCCGATGGAGCCGCCCCGCCAGGACGCCACCTGTCTCTCGTGGCGCCGCCCCGTGCGCCAGGGCGGCAGTTTCCTCAAACACGTCTTGAGGAATGAAGACCGGCATGTCCACCGGGTCGATGACATGGCCGGCCTGGGTACGCTCGAGGAAACCGTCCAGCGAGAGGTCGTTCAGAGGCAGCGCCTGTTCCAGCCGCCGGACCGTGCAGCGGGCCGGAGCCGCAACAGCCGGGGCCGGGGTTGACGTCTCGGCAGGCGGGAGGGCCGCCGCGGCGAAAAAGAACCGGTCCGTCTCCTTCATCACACCCCGCTGCACTAGGCGCAAGGCCAGGCTCCGCGAGGCGCCCCGGAAGTACTCCCGGGGAACGTCGCAGCCGACCTCGCGGCCATCGTTGCCCACCACGGCCACATGGAGTCCGGCGATGAACGGCTCGCCATTGCGCGGGTCCCAGATCGGCGCCACGTCGCCGCCGTCGGCAGACAAGACCGCTGCCGTGCGACCCAGACGCACCGCCAGGAACCGGACCCACTCTAGAACCGGCTCGAAGTCCATGACGACACGGGCCTGGCCCAGGGGGCTCCCGTCCTCACGGTACAAGAACACGGCGTACTGGTAGCAGTTCATACCCGCGGACTCCTCCTGCGCGACAGCGTCCAGCGCCGCGCTTAGGGTGGTCGTCGACTACGTGCGGGCCCAGCCCCGCCTGTCAGGCGAGGGTGGCGCCGGCGTCGATGTTCGGCTGGAGCGTGATCTTGTCGCCGGGCTGAAGGGCTTCAGCCACTCGTTCGTTGGCGTTCAGGGCGCGGCCCTCCCGGTCCAGCCGGGCCGCGTAGACGAGCGGCCGGCCGCCCGCATCGTTGCGGGGCAGTTTCATCTCAGCCAGCAGGCCCTGCACAAGTTCCCCGACGCTCGCGTCGGCGATGTCGGTGGCCTCCGCCGTCATTTGGCCCGACACATCGGAGGCATACACGGTGAACGTTTCCTCAGGCTTGCCCATAGTCTTCTCCTCTCGTCTGTATGTGTGGAGCGGTTTGCCCCTCTTTTCTCATTGCCATCCCTGGATCCGCAGGTACTCGCCGGCCAGGGCTTCATCCTCGAGGGCCCGGACCTCCTCGCCGCACAGGCGGCATGCGACGGACAGGGCCGCCAGGGCATCGTGGAGCCGGGCCGGATCGGGCACGTCCTCAAAGGCCACTTCAAGCCGCTCAGCCGAGCGGCCGTCCTCGGCCTCGGCCGCCGCCCGGACCATTCTTGTTACCGCGGCGGCCTTCAGCAGGAGCAGCGCCCGGGCTTGGCGGCAGACGGGCGTGAGCACACCAGGAGCCACCAGTGCCGTCGAGACCGCCACCCGGCCGGGCGACCGCGCCTCGAGGATCGCCGCGTAGTACCCGGGCGGCGCCTCAAGCGGCACCGCCACGGCGCCACAGGCCCGCTCGCGGGCCTCCCATCCGGCGGCGCTACAGAGCTGGCCGAGGTCCGCCGCCGTAGCGCCGGGGGCCGGTTCAGGAGCCCCCTCGCCTGAGCCGGCCGCCTGCGACAGGTCCTCTGCTTCTGCCATGCGGGATGCCAGAAGGATGCTGTCGCAGGCGTGGCGGACCCGGCCGGCCAGCCCCCCCTGCCACTTCAGCCCAATATCGACCCTGAGGTGCGTGGCCCGCTGGCCCGGCGCGACGGCCCACCGGACAGCACCAGGCAGCCGCGCGCTCAGGGCGAGGAGTCCCGGCAGGGCCGCGGCCGCCTGGGGCCAACCGTCCTTGCGGCCTTGAGGCTGAGCCGCCAGGAGGAGCCAGTCCTCGTCGCAGACGGCCATCAGGCGCAGCGCGTGACCGTTCTCAAGCGCGGCCGTCCACCGGCCCGGGCCTCGCCCGCGGACTGTGCCGGCGCACTTTTGGAGTCCCTCGAGCACCTGGCTCTGCACCACGCTATCGTCGGGCACGCGGGTCATGGCGATGCGACCCTTTCGGTTACGTGGACCCGGATGGCCGAGCGGCGCCGCTTCAGGGGGCGCGAGTCGACCGGGAACCGGTCGGTGTTCCGCCGCGCCCAGGCAGCC
Source organism: uncultured Anaerolineales bacterium (assembly GCA_964353455.1). Taxonomy (GTDB): domain Bacteria; phylum Planctomycetota; class Phycisphaerae; order FEN-1346; family FEN-1346; genus CAYGWP01. The sequence goes on along the minus strand of CAYGWP010000216.1, from coordinate 19,062 downwards.
GCCTCGTGATTCAGCCCGTTGTCCGCCATGTTGGCTTTGTTGTATGTGATGATCTGATGAACCTGGTCCAGGATCTCCACCAGGCGCGTCCCCGGCGGCAGCGGCCCGGCACACACATAGGGCGGCCGCACACTCGGATGCCAGATGTTGGCCGGCTCCAACCATGTGATCACCAGGGCCGGCTCTGCGCGCCGCAGGTAATCCGGCCCGAACCAAATATGCACGACGAACCGGTCCGCCTCGTGAACCGACCCGTCTTCGTCACGAACCAGCCCCTTGCAACGGAAGACTGCGGCGTAGCGGTCGGGCGGGTCACCCGCCAGCGGGATAAGTTCCAAGATGTCCGACTCCGCCGCCAGGCACATCCCGTCCTCCATCTGGCGCCTCAAGAACGTGTTGTAGACCTTGTCGACCAAGGTGTTTCTCCTTACCCGCCAGCCCGTACTTTACCGCTCTTGCCGAGGTCCAGGTGTGTCATCGCGCCTCGTCACAGTTTTTCTCAGCACCCAACTGCCGCTGCCACAAGGACTTGGCCTTCCGGGTTTTCCGGCATCACACACGGTCACCGCCAATCTCAACATGCTCGGCGACCCCGTCGTGAGTCAGCGTGACAACGTCCCCGGCCCTGAGACCGAACTGCCGCAGAGGCATCGCCAGCACGCGCGGCTCAAGATTGGCGGCGCGCAGTCCGTCAGTCATGTCGATGCCTGAGGCCACCAACGTTCCTCGGCAGTGCGGGCACATGCGCCGCCGCGCCGGCAGCCGACGCCAGAGGTGCACCAGCTCCTCCTGGCGACCGCAGCGCTGACACGTGAGCCGCCGTACAAAGGTCTCGCCCTCGACCTGAAGAAGCACGGCAGGGCCTGTGTCCCCCCGGGCCCTGCGGCCAAGGCCGAGGGCGAGACGAAGTGCCTGCGACTCCCGCATCCCATTCCGCGCGATTCGCCACGTCTCGTGATCGAACCGGCACTCGGGGTTGGGGCGATAGATCGTGACGAAGTGCCGGTTCCACGCGGCATCGACCAGGATCTGCCGACCGATGGCCGCGCGGTCGATCTGACCCGCCAAAATCTTCCCCGCCTCGATGACCTGCATGGAAGCCGCCAGGGCCCCCAGCCCGGTCGGGGCGCCGGTCGGGGCGGGGTCGGACGCTGGACCCTGACACGGGTACGCCTGCTCCAGTGTGTAGTCCTCAGGGCCCCATGAACATTCAAGGCAAGGCTGGTCTGGGCCCGGGAGATATGCGTTGACCCGGGCGAGCAGGGCACCGTCCGTGCCGGCGTGGACACCGGCGTCAATCCATGGGATGCCGAGACGCCACGCTGCTTGGTTGACTGTCTGCCGGGCGCGGCGTGAGTCCAGGCACGCGAGGATGACGTCGCAACGGAGTTTCCCGAGCGGCACGTCCTCAATGCGCTGGGCGAACGTCTCGATCACAAGCCCGGGCCGACGACGAGCCGCCCGCCGCGCCTGGACATCGACCTTCGGTCGACCGACGTCTCCAACCTCGATCGCTTGGGACTGCAGGTTCGAGCCATCATAGCGACCGTGGTCCACGAGGATGAGCCTCGTCACCTCGGACATGCGGGCCACCTGAGCGACCACTTCTGAACCGATGGCGCCCAGGCCGATGATGGCAACGCTCTTTCCGACAGGAGAGGATTTTGCGCGCGGCTTCATGGTTACAGTTCCTCCGGTGTCCAGGCGTAGTCGTGGTCCAGGCCGCTCGGCTGAGCGCATTTCAGGCAAACAGGTCCATACGTCCAGCACTCCAGCCCCTCGGCCGAATCCTGGTGGTACGCCATGCGGCACTGAGGGCAGCGGACCGAGGGGCAACCCTGCTGGATCTCTGCATCGCAGCGCGAGCACCGGCCGTGTGGGGGGCCTGCGTACGGCTCTACCCGGGCCAGGCGCTCGGTGGAGAAGAACATCCGCGGAGCCCCGGGTATTCGAATCTCATCGCGATCGTGCAGGACCCGCAGTCCGGTCGCTAGCGGCAAGCCGCTGACCACAACGGCCTGTTTCGGGGGCGCCGCAAGGAGCACCCAGCGCTCGCGGTCGCCAGCGCCAGACCGCAGAAGGACTGCCTCGCCGGCCCCCTGCTCGGATGGCGCCGCTCCGTTAGCCTCTGCATTCGCCGTGACGCAGTTTGAAGGAAGACGGACCCGCACTGGCCTGTTCGTCTGGGCCGCCAGGATGAAGGCGCCGCCGCCAAGCTCGGCCAGCGCCCAGCCTTCCTTGCCGACGTTGACCCACAGGTGTGCCATAGCGCCCTCCGTGGCTCTCGCATGAACCGTGCGGCCCTTATACCCATGCCTGCGGCCCGATTTCTCTAAATGCGGCTTGGGTCACCTGACGTTCTATCACAACCGGCGGTGCCACAAAGACTTACGAATCCCCGTCACAACCCGTCTCTGGTCCCGTCACAGCCATCACAGGGCTGCCTCCTGGCATATGGACGTCCATGAACGCGGAGCACTGGGCGTGGGCCGACGGCGAGAAGAACGCCACCGCGCACGGCAGCGCCCGCCTGAGGAACAGTGGCGTTGTGCCGAGGAGATACGGGGCAGTGTGAACAGCCAAGGCCGCCGATACCCGGCATGCCCGGACCACGTCAAGCGTTTCCGCAAGGCCGAGCTTCATATCCGGTCGCGGCGCGGTCATCAACTCGCGCAACAGCCGGTAATGGGCCTCCCAGCCGCTTTCCTCCAGTGGAACCACCCTGACGGCCCGGCCGGCGGCGTCGAAGAAGACGAGCCGCTTGGCTGAGAGGGCGAGCCCTTTGCCGACACGGACGACAAAAGGAATTGCTCCAGCCTCGGTCTCCACGAACCCTTCGATGCGGGCGGCGGTGAATCGGGCCGGGGCCCGCTCACCGGCTGACGGCCGATACGCGGCGACCGTCACAGATTCAGGCCGCATGCGGACCGCAGCCCCCGCCGCCCGAAAGGCAGCCGTGATCGCCTCGAACCCGTGCCAGCCGAGGTCCCAGATCGCGTCGTCGATGGACCGGGCACCGACCCCTTTCGTCTCCATCAGGTCGAACCCGATGGCCGAAGCCCAGAGAAGGTCCTCTCGGCGGCATGCTGCCAGAAAGTCCAGCATCGTCCGCTTGAAGAGTTGGTGGCCGACGGGGAACGGAGGCCGGGCGGAGTCGTGGAGCAGGTCCTCGATCTCCTCCGGATGCTGCGTGAGTGGCTTCTCGACGGCCACGCGGCAGTCGGTGTCGAGGAGCTGCCGCGCATAGGGGATGTGGCATTGGGAGGGGGTGGCAATGTACCAGACGACCGAGGGCCGAAGCCATCCGTGCGCCGAGCGGTCAGCGAGTGGCAACCTGTTTCCGCCCCGGACTCTGAAGTATTCAGAGGCCGTCGACACGGGCCACTCGAGTTGAAGGGGGCAGATGCCCAAGACATCCAGGTACGCCACCCGTCGTATGAAGCCTTCGGCTGCCAATTGCTGCTGCGCGTGTACGAGTCGGCTCTTCACCAAGTCGCCGCAGCCGACCGTGGCCATCGCGTCGATGCTTGCGGCTTGCGTGCAAGCGATCATGGGGTCTCCTTTCGGCCCTCAAACTGCTGCGTATGACGCTGCGCCGGCGGGGCGTTCTGCGGGCCGATAGCCGCAGCCGACGGAGGGTGTGGCGGTTGTGAAGGAAGCACCAAACGAGCGCCCAGGCGCGGCGCCCGCTCGACAATCGCCGGGTCAAAACCGTGGTCCGCGAGAGCGGCTCTCAGGCGGTAAACGTAGTTTGCAACCACGCGCTTCGAGGGGGGTCTGGCTTGGGTCGCAGCGCCGGCGACCTGGGCCGAGATCAAGGCGTAACTCAGCCAAGGCGCGGGGCCGTTCGGGACCTTCATGGCGCCGGCGTGCAGGATGCTCAGGACAGTGCCAAGCGTGTGGGATAGGGTGAAGGCCGGTTTGCGATTGATGATGACATCGAATCGCCGGTCGCCTCGGAGCTTGGTTTCGATCGTCACGACAGGAGTCGGCGCCTGAGGCGACGTGGGCGAGCCCAGCGTATAAGGCTGGGCTGCCTTGTCAGGAAGTTCCACGTAGCCCTCCTGAGCGTCAGCGTCGAGTCGCGCAGCGGCGCGGCGAAGCCCGGCGACCGCGACCATCAGCTTCTGGATTCCCTTCTGAAGAGCCCGAACATGGCTGCGAAGGGCCGCCTTCCGCCGACTTGGCCCTCGATCACGGGAGGGGAGATTCCTGAGGGGCCTGCCCCTGCTGTCATTCGTCCGATTGCCCATTGAGCTGTCCTCTGTTGACTACTGGCTCATATCGCCATGAAACCCAGGATCAAGTTCCTGAACCTTGCCTTGGCACCCTCGTCAAGTCTGAGAATTGCGTCTTCAGACAGATGGTCGTAGAAGGCGAGTTCCATCAGGTCTGTCTTCGAAAGGAAGTCGCGCTCGTGCTCGTCATCACCTGTGTCAACTCGTCGCATTGCTATGCCTCCTTCTCGGGGCCCTCGGTCAGTGTCACCACCTTGGAAGTAGTGCTGCGAGTGAAGAGCGTTTTCGTCTCTTTGCAGAAAGTGCACAAACAACACTCCGTGAAGGGCGGTCTCGCTACACTCCATAATCTTCTAATAAGAAGCCGTCAGAGCTAGACCATGGGTGGTGCCGCATCCGGGACGCGACATCGCAGGTGGCGATGGACAAGAGAAACTGAACTGTCCAAGAAACTGAACTGTCCATTGATGAAGAGGCACGCTATGGATAAGCTCTTGAGGCAGTGCCAGCAGCGGTTAATGGCCGGGGGTGGCAGGCGGGAGGCGAGTGCCATGCGGGCACCGAAACGCGACACCGGCTCGATGATCGCCGGGTCAAACGCATGCGCAGAGAAGGCGGCCCTTAGACGGTAGAGGTAGTTGGCCACCACTTGTCTTGAGGGCGGCCTGTTTCCCGCCGCAGCACGAGACAGGACTGCCGAGATTGTGGCACGGCTCAGCCAAGGCACTGGGGCATGTCCGGCACCACGAGGCGTGGACTGCGAAAGGCGCCTTGTCGCCGGAGTGCTTCGACTTGCGAGCCCCGGTCGTCGTCGCCGACACGCTCAAGCGAATGCGCGAGCGAGAGGAGCCCGCATGCGCCCTGTGCGTGGAGCCCGTAATGGCGATTCCCCCAGCCACGTTCCTGCCGCCTTGGAGCGAGAGGGTGCCGGCTACGTCGTTGTCGATCCCTCCACTTGGCGGGAAGATGACATAGATGCCTACGAGCGGGTGATCGGCACGAAGTTCCGGGGACACTTGGTCGACATGCTTTCCTCGGAGCGACCGGGAGAAGGATAGTGCCATCTGCCCGGAAAGAACTGGTTTCGCCGCGCGCGCCGGGAAGGTAGCTGCCGTGAGAGGGACGGGCCAGGCCAACGCGCGTTTCCGTTGGTTTCCCGCGGTGCACTGCTGGACTCGCGTCACTACAGTCACCAGTGGCCAAGGTGACACTGCGCATGACTTCATTCCGGGAACCCGGCTGTGGCATGCGTTGGGCCCCAAGAGTATGATAGGGTCAGTCCAGGGAGGCGGCTGCGGTGCCCGCGACCCTCGCCCAACTCGCAGGGGTCAGATCTCAAGAGGCGGAGACCCTTGCCGCCTACTACCAGGCGGTCATCTCGTCACTCGACAAGCCCAAGTGGCATCCCACATACATGGGCGAGCGCAGGCTCGCCGACCTCTTGATCCCTCCGGACGTGCTGAAGACCGAGCCTCGGCGGGAGCGAGAGGAGCGCGGTGGCCGACCGGGCGCTTCCCCAACAGAGGGGCCGGGGCCTTCGCAAGAGCCCTTGCCGCACGAGACGCGGATCGGCCCACAGGCCCTGGATGCCGGGGACGAACCCCATCGTGCCGGCCGGGAGCAGACAGAGCGCCGGGTGGCCTGGCAGCAGGAACAGCGGACCACCTCAGTTTCGCCTGCTTGGCGGGCGGTGGTCCTGGGACCGTCTGGCCAAGGCAAGTCGGTCCTGGCCGAGATGACCGCGAGGCAGTTGGCCGAGGGGGCCTTGGGGCTGCTTCGTAACCAGCGGGCCCCGCTCCATGAATTGCCGCTGCCCGTGGTGGTCAGATTGGGCCGCCTGGCAACCTACGAGATCGGGAAGCGCGAAGGGCCCGAGGAGGCCCTGCGGTCGGCGGTGCAGGCGCTACTGCATCAGGATGGAATGCCGGAGACGTGGGCGGCCTACGTCGCGGCCCACCTCCACGAGGCCCGCTCCTGGGTCCTCCTAGACGGCCTGGACGAGGTGGACCCGCGGAACGAGGTCCTGGGGCGGTTCCTGGCGGTGCTTGGGCAATGGCCCTGCCGGACGCTCATCACCGCGCGGCCTTACGGGTACGGCGCGTGGCGCCTGCCGTTCCCGGTGGTGGAGTACCGGCTGGCGCCGCTCACGTTGGAGCAGGCCCGGGGATTCATGCGGAACTGGTATCGGGGCGGGCCTGCGGAAGCCCGGATGCTTGAGCTCCTCAACACCAGCCCGTCGTTCCAGGAGATCGCCCAGAATCCGTACCTCCTGACGCTGGCCTGCGCCGCGGGCGAGGAGGCGGCGCTGCCCAAGGACATCACCCGCACGCAACTCTACGAGCGGATCATGCCGCTCGCGCTGGGCGGAGAGGATCGCGCGGCCGACTGGACGCCGCTGCTCCAGGAACTGGCGTGGGCCATGGTGCTCAGGAATTCGCGTTCGCCGCGGGTGGAAGCGGCGGGCCTGTTGGACCGGATTCGGGATAGCGACCGCCGCCCGGCCCCTTTGGACTCCCCGGGCGGGCTGTCCGCCCAAGAGAAGGCCGGCCTCCTGCGGGATGAGTTGAGGCAGAAGCGGATCCTGGCCCCGGCGGGGCGGGATCTGTACGAGTTCCCCCATCGTTCGATCGCGGCGTTCCTGGCGGCGGGGTATCTGGCCAAGGCGCTGGATCGAGATGGGGTCTCGGCCGAAGTGCCCGACGAACCCCTGGACACAAAGCGGAACCTACGATCGATCCGGCACATCGTGGACTACAAGGCCTGGGACCCGGACTGGGAGCAGACGATCCAGTTCCTGTGCGGCCTCGCACCGGATGCGGAGCCAGTGCTGAAGTGGGTTCTCTCCACGGATGATGCCTTCCAGACGCGGCTGTGCCTAGCGGCGCGGTGTCTGCCGGAGTGGCGGCCGAAGGGCGTTCAGGGGGTTCTCCCCCTTGCTGAGGAGATTGCAGCCACAACATTCGACCTTTGGTGGGTGCAGCGCAGGCACCGTGCATCCCTGGATGCTGAACATCAGCACGTGACGCGTTCGCTATGCGGCGTCGCCACACCGGGGATCCTGGCCCACTTGGCCAACCTCCTGCGCGATGGGAATTGGGATGTGCGAAGGGCCGCTGCGGAGGCGGTGGGCCGTTTTGGCCCAGCGGCCGCGACGGAACCGTTTTTGGCCCGCCTCGCTGACCTCCTGCGCGATGAGGATTCGGAAGTGCGTCGGTTCGCTGCGGAGGCGGTGGGCCGTTTTGGCCCAGCGGCCGCCACTGAGTTGATCCTGGCCCGCTTGGCTGACCTTCTGTGCGATGAGGATGGGCGTGTGCGCTCGGCCGCGGCGGAGGCGGTGGGCCGTCTTAGCCCAGCGGCCGCCACTGAGTTGATCCTGGCCCGCCTGACTGACCTTCTGCGCGATGAGGCTCCGGGCGTGGACTGGAGCGCAGCGGAGGCGATGGCCGGTCTTGGCCCCGCAGCCGCGACGGAACCGGTCCTCGCCCGCCTAGCCGACTTCTTGCGCAATGAGGTTTTGAGAGTGCGTTGGGTTGCAGCAAAGGCGGTAAGTGGTCTTGGCCCCGCGGCCGCGACCGAACCGATCCGCGCCCGTCTTGCCGACCTTCTGCGCGATGAGGATCACTGGGTGCGTTCTACTGCGGCGGAGGCGGTGGGCCGTCTTGGCCCAGCGGCCGCCACTGAGTTAATCTTGGCCCGCTTGGCCGACCTCCTGCGCGATGAGGATTGGGACGTGAGTTCTGCCGCGGCGGAGGCGGTAGGTGGTCTTGGCCCCGCGGCCGGGACAGAACAGATCCTCGCCCGCCTAGCCGACCTCTTGAGCGATTGGGAGGTGTCAGCGCGTTCTGCCGCGGCGGAGGCGGTGGGCCGTATTGGCCCCGCGGCCGCGACGGAAGCGTTCCTCGCCCGCCTTGCCGACCTCCTGCGCGATGAGGATACGGACGTGCGTTCTGCCGCGGCGGAGGGGGTGGGCGGTCTTGGCCCCGCGGCCGCGACGGACCCGATCCTCGCCGGCCTAGCTGATCTCTTGGGCATAGGTAGCGGGACGCAATTTGCCGCAGTGCGAGCGGTGGGGGCCATTGGCCCCGCGGCCGCGACGGACCCGATCCTCATCCGCCTGGCTGATCTCTTGGGCAGTTACGATGTGCGATCTACCGCAGTGAACGCCGTTGATGCCCTCATGGCCAAGGGCCTTCGTTTCTTTGAAGAACCCGGCCGCCCGTGGACCGTGAGGAAAGTGAGCGATCTGGCAGCGCTGTGAGGGTCCTTTTTAGAGGCCTGGTCAAAATGGGCGGGCGGTTCCTGGGACCCTGATCGGCGAAGAGCCCCACTTGGGTCACTAAAGGCCTTGTGGGTGGGGTGTACGCTCGCAGTAAAGTGCGACGTTGTATGTGGGGCAACGGCCTGCTCAACCAGTGGGACCGCGGCCCGTGTCAGGCCCCCAGGGGCCGAGGCGAAACATGACCGACGACGAAGCAAAGCACATTCTGGGCCTGGTTCGCAGCCACCTGCGTGGGGCCATAGATGATCACGTCGACCTCCGAACAGGCGACATGCCCCGCGAGACCCACTGCCTGCGCAGGCCAGGAAACGGTGCCAACGGGTCTTTGGGCTCAGTGGGGCATGCCTCCGTCTTACCGGGTGACCGTTCACGGGCTGAAACCGGCGTAATCATTGAGGAAATCCGCCAGTATCCATGACGAAGTGCTCCCAGAGAAACCCATTTGTCAGCACCATCGCGCAAGAATCCCTTTGTTTTGGCCGTTCTTGCCCGTGAACGGTTACCTTACCGGAGACGGGCACCGGATGGTCGAGAAACTCGTGCTTGGCGTGATGAGTTGTCGTATACTCCTATGCGAGAGAGCGGCATTTCCTGCCCAGGGAGCCAGGCAATCTGGACTCGGCACCCTACATATAGGGTAGATGCGGGCGACAGCCATGACCGACGAGCAGGCAGAAACCGTGCGTAACGCCGTCGCGGAATTCCTGTGCCGCGACTGGAGTCCCGGCACAACGGGCAATCCTGCGGACTTCGAAAGGCTGGTCACGTACGTGGAACTCAGGTTGACGCAAGACGGCGCTGGGCCTGACCCTTTCGACGTGGCCATCGTGACTGCGATGTGCCTTATGGGGCCCGAGTCTTTTCGTGAGGTCAACATAGAACCCGCTGAACCCCGTTCGAAGCGGGAGAAAGGGCGCACACTCAGGTCTTTGTTCGGCGCCAGATCGATACCGCCTGAGAACATGAGAAACGAGATGCATGACATCCTCACGAACGCGCTGGCGGAGATTCCCTTAGCGACGCGACGTCAGCATATCACTGAGTATGTAGCCGCTTACGGCTGCGGCAAGTGGCGGGGCGAGCCCCAGCCGATCGACCACTGGCAAGGGATGTGGGCAGGTGCCCGCCAGATGATCGCGGTGTGGATCCGGCCGTACAAGCAGGAGTGCGACACGTTCTTGGCGCAGGACGTCAACTTCGCGCGCGATCTGCGAAGCAACCAGGCCTATCTGTTGCACGAGACCGAGCGAATGATTCTCGCCATCCACTACGTGCATCCGCCACGGACCGAGACCCTGACGGCACAGGATACGCCGCGCGTGCAGTTCGACCCTTCAGCGGCGCTGCTGGTGCGGGGGCCGGGGCCTGGCACCCTCATGGCAGAAGTAACAGAAGGCGACCAGTTCGTGTTCACAACCGATGCCCCGCTTGCATTGTCCGTGGTCGATGCGGAGAAGCCAGGCCAACTCCTGCGGACGATGGATGTGCTGGCCGGAGACAGGCTAGTCCTGACCAGGAAAGAGATGTATGCCCAACTGAGCGTCAGGCGTGTTGAGGAGGCCCGTGGGGAACCTCGGGTCAAGACGTACGCTCACAAGGCGAGCGGTGTCCAGGAAATCCGCCTGACGGGACGCGCGACGCTGACCGTGCCGCACTGCACCTGTGGTCACTACCAGTGTGATCAGGATCACCGGCTGAAGGGCTGGAACCCGCTCGCCCGGGTGAGGATAGCGGGCGGTGGAATCGACTTCATGTCACTGAATGATCACTTGGCGTCGGCGATCAAAGGAGTGGGGGCAGAGGGGCGGGGCGCGCATGTCGTCTCCGGCGGTTTCAGCGTAAGCATGTACTTCGCGTTTCGCAGAAGCAACCCCTTTGTGCGGGGCTACTTCCGCTACTTACCGAAGCGGCACAGGAAGCAGTTTGTCCTGGTTGGTTTGGACAAGCCGACCCAACGGGTCCAGGACGAATGTGTGTGTGTGGAGTGCAAGAACCACTTTGGCGTACCATGCGAGGAGGATATCGAGGCCGCGAACTGCTGTGTCTTCACGGCCGCACAAGTTGCAGGCGGAAACCCCTTCGCGTCGGAGCAGAGGGGGCAATGCCTGTTCACGCAGGATGAACTCAATGCGCTCTGGCAGAAGAAGAAGGCTAACACGCCTCTCCTGAAGGCCCGCGCCCTGGAGGAGGAGGCATTCAGAAGGCACGACGAGCAGGGGCCGCGGGGCGACGACATGCAAGTATGGCCCTGGGTCTGGTGCCCCGTGTGTGACGATGAGGACCGCCTGGTCCGAACCCTGCCGCAGAAAACGGCGAAGGTCTGGTCTTGGTAGACAAGGCCCGTTGCCTGGGCCTGACACAGCGGCTCACGATGCCGCTTTGAGGGAGTATCCGATGGCTGAAAACGCGCTCCATCCCGGTAGAGGAACACCCCTTCGGGGGTTGGAGGTGATCGAGGAGGCGGCAGCGATCCTGCGAGCAGCCGCGTTCTCAGCCGATGCCGGATTCCAGTCAACTGGCCGTTACGTCGCGGTTCAGATCGCCTCAGCCCCCACCGCCGATGGGCGGGCACTGGACGCCCTGGTCTACTGCTACGCCATCGGGCATCGGCCCGTGGCGTGGGAGGCCATGACGCTCTTCATCTTCCCCGCCGCGGGCGAATCGCCGGCGCCGGAGAGGGTCATCTGCCTGGATCGACATGGCCGTGCGGCCGTCTCAGGACTACCTCAGGACGACTACCGCATCGTGGCTTCCCACGAGGGGGGAATGGGCGACATGCCTGTACCCATGACACCCCAAGACTGGCCCCTCGTTCAGGTGGCGGCAGGCGGACACGTGCGGGTTACTGTCACCTTGGACAGGCTGCGACAATACGAACTTACCGCAGAGTACCAGGCTCTGGAACTGGGCGGCAACACGGTTCTGTGGGCGTTCGTTGACCAGGAAAGCAACCATGTCTGGCGAAGCGGGCGGCTGTTGCTGCGGCCGACCCAAGGTGTCCTGGCGGCCGCGTGGAGAGAACCCCCAGCGGCAGCAGCGGAGGTCTGCCGCCAGAGACGCCTGGCGTTCTGTCTTGTCCCGAAAACTTAGTCGCCGAACGGAGCGAACCATGGGTCTAGCGGATATCTGGAGAGACTGGAACAACCCCACTAAGAAACTGCTGAGTACGTTCGGGAACCGTGACGATGTGCGAAAGGCCCTCTGGGGTCAGATTGTCGACCCAGTACAGCGACACCTCATGAAACACCTCCAGCAAGACGTCCGGAGCCGACACTCGGATGTGATTGCCGAGTGGCTCGCCGACCTCGGCAAGGGACAGGATCAGACCAACTGTACGTCACCGCGGGCGAAGGCTGACAGGAACCACGAGAAGACCGACGACAAGGACGACACACTACAAGGGAGCGCCGAGACCCCCAAGAAGATCATGCAGTACGGGAACGACCCCAACAGGCTCCCCCTCTCCCCGATCTTCCAAGCCCACTTGATGTGCGCGCTTGAGGTGATCAAGGCCGGTCCGCGTTGGACGTCCTCCGCTACCGGCGAAGCCTTGGGGGCCCACGCCCTGAAGTGTCGAGTGGCCACAGGGCTGATGTTGGATCTGGCACACGAATTGGCTGGCGGCGAGAAGCGAAAACACGAGAGCACAATCGTCGCACCCGTCGCGCTGGTGCTTCACGGCAGAGACGGAGGGGCCACTCTCGCCCAGTTCCGCTTCGAGCGCATTCCCAACGGCCGCGGAGAGTTGTACATCACGCCAGAGCAGGCATTCCTGCGAATGGACGGCGACTTTGCCGAATCCATACTGGACGCCGCCCGCAGGGCCGTGCAGAACTTCCTTGGGTCTGACAAGTACCCGGATTGCGATGTGCGCCTCCGGATAGAGTCGTTTGCTTCAAGTCCGGGTGTGGACGGCGGAGAGTTCTTCCGGGAAGACCTGTGCGGTCGATCGGCCAGCGGGGCAGCGGCCTGGGCGCTGTACTTCCTGCTCACGAAGAAGGTTCCCGATGCGGGCCTCATCACTCTCGCCCAGATCGATTCGACAGGCCAACTCAGTGGTTTCCGGGGACATGGAGTCCCCATGAAGGTGGCGGAGATCGCCAGCGACAAGTACGCTTGCTTCGACACCATCATCGTCGCCGACAGTGAGGACTACGCCGCCGCTTTCGAGACTCTCCGCACAGTCAAAAAGGCAGATGCCATTCGCGTCGTGAACCTCGAGGAAGCCCCATGCCAGGCCCCGACCTCGGAAGACTGACGCGCGTCCGCTCGCGCCTGGTGCAGGACGTCTTGGCCCACGTTCAAGACTTGTCCGACACGCTGGACTTAACCCCCTGGATGCGCCGTGGCGAGCGCATTCGCGCCCGCGATGTCGCCGTCGAACCGATGGTCCTCACGAGAGATGATCGTCCCCATTCCCCCCGAGAGCAGCACAAAGACAACGGCCCGTCTACGGCGGAGAGACTCTCGCCAATGGACGAGATCGAAGCCCAACAGTATGAACTGCCGCTGCGAGCAAACAAGCGGAAAGAAGAGTGGTGGCGTCAGGTCGTTCGACGCGGCCGAATCCGCCTGGGCTTGAGAGGTGCCCCAGGAAGCGGAAAGACTTTCATCACGCGGCACACTTTGGCCGAAGCGGCACGACAGGCCGCAGCCCGGCTCGACGCCCACGAAGTCGGGCTGGATGACACTGACGTGCCCGTCTGGGTCACAGCCAAGGCACTCGCAGCCTTACCATGCGCTGGACCCGAGGACGTCCTACCGGATGCCCTTCAGCAGAGCCTGCAACTACCGCTTTCGCCGCGCGTACGGCAGTGGCTCAGACGCGGCGTCGTCTCGCCGAGGGCGCTGATCGTCGTGGATGCCCTGGACGAACTGCTGGAGAGCGACCGGCCGGGTTTCGAGGCCAACGCGAGGCTGCTCGACCGGCTGCCGGGCCGTGTTGCCGCCACCTCCCGGACGATGCACTGGGATGAACGCAAGGGCTGGCTTGGATGGCCGAGGGTCACAGAGATGGAACTGGCGCCGCTCGCGCCAAGGCAGAAGCGACAGTTTGTCCAGCGATTCTTTGCCGAAAACGCGGCGCTTGCTCTGAACCTGAATCGGCTGCTTCAGGGGAACTTCGCCCTTCGCCAAGCCTGCGCGACACCGCTGCTGCTCACGTTCGGATGCTTGCTCCACGAAGAAGGCAAGGTCAGCGAGAACACGACCTGTGCACAACTGTACGCCCACATGGTCCGGCAGATGATGTCGGGCCAATGGCGCGGCCTGCGGCCACCCTGGGCTACCGACACGGTCGTGGAGGAGCGATGCCTCCATATGCTCGAAGGCATTGCCTGGCGGCTCTTCTCAGTGGCGCCTCACCAGAACCGCTTCACCCTGGCCGCCTGGGAGAACGCCGCGCATGCCGAACGCAGGGCCCTATTGAGCCCTGGCGACCTGCTCGGCGAACTGGTGCGCGTTGGCTTTGTCGTCCCATCAGGCTTCGAGGACAACGGCGACCGTTGCTGGAGTCTCGTCCACCGAACTTTCCTGGAGTTCCTTGCGGCCAGAGCCCTGTCGCGATGGCACGAGAAGGACTGGCTTGCCGAGGCCCGAAAGCATTTCTGGTTTGAGCCGGAGTGGCTGGAGGTTCTTTCGTTCCTGGCGGGCCTCGTGCCCGACGCCACACCGCTTGTTCAGGCCGTGGAGGCAGAACAAGAGGACGACGACCTCTTTCGATCCATGCTCTGCCTCAAGGCAAGGTTCGTGGGAACGGCGGCGAGAGTAGATGCACACGTCTTGCGACAAACATGCAGGGAAGTGTTCTCCTTCTGGTGTAGCACTCTGGATGTTCGGCAGTCCTCGTTGCGGCCATGGGCCGCGACGAGCATTGGGCTGGTATCTGCAAGCGCAGAAGCTCGGCGCAGACTGGTCTCGCGGCTGCTTAAACTTACATCAATCGACGCCAGTGAAATAAGCGACTCGGCATCTGCAGCCATGGACCTCCTCGGCGAACTCGGCGACACGGCAGCAGTGGACAATCTCCTGGTGCTGGTTCACAATAGCCTAATGGAGCAGGAAGCGGCGGCGGCACTGTGCCGAATAGGGGAGCCACGGGCCGTGGACTACCTTCTCGCCCTATGCAAGGAGGATACCCTCGTTCGTTACACGGTCCCAATGGTTCTTGCTGAGCAAGGGGACACCAGAGCCGTCGATGTTCTCTGGGACATGCTTGCAAAGTGGACGGCGTGGGATGACCCGTCTCTGCCTTCGGAGATACGCGACTCGCTGGACAAGATGGAGGTGGTGGGGACGCTGGACCGACTCCTCGACCTCAGCAAGCACGGTAGTGAAGATGTGCGATGCGCTGCCGCCGTGGCCTTGGGCAAGATCGGGGGTACGCATGCCATTGCTCGACTTATGGAGTTGACCAATGATAAGGATGAGGACGTGTGCTGGGCTGCGATGGACGCGCTTGCTCAGACGGGAGACAGCATAGCGTTGGATCACCTCTTGGCACGGAGCAGAGATGTTGATCCCACGCTCCGCAGGTTGTCCGCAGGAGCCCTTGCGTACACATTGGATCCTCGCACTATCGACAGCCTAGTTGAGATGGCGCGCGATGAACATGCCGGTGTGCGCGAGCGGGTGGCTGCCGCTCTAGGCGAGGTAGCAGACTCGAGAGCGGTTGACCGCCTACTGGAGTTAACAAGAGACGGGTCTGCTTTTGTCCGTGAGGAGGCGGTACGTCAACTCGGAAGGATAGGAGGGGGAGTGCCTTTGGAAACGCTCAGGGAGATGCTCGGCGATACGGACCTCGGGACCCGTCTTGCGACGATAGGGGCGATCGGTACAACGGGGGACGCCAGGGCATTCGATGCCCTACTCGCCCTGACCTATTCTCGTAGAAAGGGATTTCGCGAGGCGGCGGCGGAAGCACTAGGCAGACTTGGAGACGCTAGGGCTACAAGGCGCCTAGTTGAACTGACTAAGAGCACAGGCTGGTCTATGCGGGAGGCCGCCATAGAGGCCCTCAGTCGGGTTGGTGATTCAACATGTGTTGAACAGATCCGACAATTAGCGCTGAGAGCAGCAGCGCACGAGGACATCTTTCTGAACGAGCAGGCAATGACGGCAATCTGGCGGATTGCCTGCCGACACAGGATCGCAGTAAGGTAGTGCAGTCTGATGGACCAAGCAGCACCGTTGCAGGGATTCAGATGCCATGCGGAACCTTGCGTCTCTCTTGGCAACGCGGTCGCAACTGGCGAGGGAGGTACTCGAGTATGTCGATGACTTGGCCGCCGACGCCGCGCGGCTGCCCGCCTACTACCCTGCCCGCCTGCGCGCCGCCGGCGATGGCAAGACGCCATTCGACGCCATCCGGCAGATGGTGCGGGCGGTGGACCGCAGGTCCCTGGAGCGGTACCTCGCCGAGGAGCACGAGCGCCTGCTGGCATCCGGCCGGAGCGCCGAGCGGAAGGACTACCGTCCGCATCGGGCCTACGCCCACCGCGCCGGCCGCCCAGAAGACGACTCCCGCCCCTTCTTCGATCGCGACGAAGAGCCGCATCCTCCGCCGCCTGTTCCGTGGGACAAGAATGCCGGTGAGAAGTTCCACCGCGCGGTCGTGCTGGGCGATCCCGGCTGCGGCAAGACGTGGCTCTGCCGCTTCGAGGCCCGTCGGCTCGCCCTTGCCGCCAAGAAGGGCCTCGAAGACCACGCCATCGGCCTCGACGAGGTGGTCCTTCCGATCCTGATGCGCCTGTCGAACCTCAAGGCGGGCCGCGGAGCGCTCGAGACATCCCTGGTCAACCTTGTCGCCAGGAACCGGTCGGAGCGGTTCCGCCAGTACGTCACGGATCGGATCGCGAGCGGCCGCGCGGTCATCATCCTGGACGCCTGGGACGAAGTGCAGCCCGCCCAGACCCTCAGGCATCGGATCGAGGCGTTTGCGCGGGATTTCCCGGGGCCACGCTTCCTCCTCACCTCGCGGATCGTCGGCTACGATTCCGCCCTGCCTCCGATTCCCCAGGCCCAGGAACTGGAACTCCTGGCGTTTGAACCGCCCGAGATCGACGCCTTCGTTGGCGCCTGGTTCGCCGACAATGCCGATGCGGCGCGCGAGTTCCAGGCGATGCTGGCCCGCGAGCACCAGGTGCGCGGCCTGGCCCGCATCCCCCTGATGCTCACGCTTATGTGCCGCGTGTTCGTCGATTGCCGGGAGAAGAAGAGGCCCTTCCCCACCCGCCGCGCCGAACTGTACGACCTCTGCCTGCGCGGCCTCGTCCGCGACTGGTGGGCGTATGACGACAAACCGGCGATAAGGCGGGCCGCCCGGCGCCGCACGAACACCTATGTAAACGCGGTGATTGGACTCCTACAGGACTGTGCCCTGGGCCTCTTTGCCGAGGGGGCCGAGCAGTTCCCGGAGGCCGACCTTGCCCAGAAGATGGAGACGCCGCTCGGCGCAAGGAAGTGGCCCCGGGCCCTCCGCCGGCGCGATGCAGGAAGCCTCATCGAGGAACTGAAACAAGACGGCGTCTTCACCGCGGCAAACGATGACGAGCACCCACCGCTCCTCTTCCTCCACAGGACATTCCAGGAGTATCTGGCCGCCGGCGCCCTGGCCGCGCGGCTGAACGACCCGAAACAAGGGTGGGATTCGTGCCTGACGCTGGCAGGCCACGACTGGAAGATCGTGGACCTGGTGGACAGGAAGGCCTGGGATCCTGCGTGGGCCGAGGTCATCGTCCTGATGGCGGGCCAGTTGCAGGCGCCGCACGCGGCCCGGTTCCTCGGGATGTTGGCTGACCCGAAGCCGACGGCCACGAATCCCTGCGGCGACGACTACTTCCGCCACCGCCTTGGCCTTGCCGCCTTGTGCCTGGCAGAACTTCAGGCCACGATTCTGAACCATTGCGCTGCAACTGTAGATGAGATCACTACTGCCGCGTTCTCCCTCTGGCAGGAGTATCACCGGAGCGATACCGCTGCTTCTGTGTCGCACCTCGCCCGTGCGTTACCCTCGCTCGCACAGGCCAACGGCCGGCTGGCCCGCACGTCGCTCTTGGACCGGCTCTGCCGGACATTGCGGACTCGGGGAGTCGCGCGAAAAAAAAGGGTGGAGGCAGCAGCGGCGTTGGGGCAGATGGGCCAAGCGGCGGCGCGGCACCCCGACGTTCCCCCGGCCCTGGTGGCGGCCCTGCACGACGCGGACTCAGGCGTGCGCTGGAATGCAACGGAGGCGTTGGCGCGGATGAGCGAGGCGGCGGTGCGGCATCCCGACGTTCTCCCGGCCTTGGTCGAGGCCGCCCTGCACGACACGGACCCAGACGTGCGCTTGTGTGCAGCGCGCGCGTTGGGGCGAATGGGCGAGGCGGCGGCGCGGCATCCCGACGTTCTCCCGGCCCTGGTGGCGGCCCTGGACGACAGGGACTCATTCGTGCGCAGGCGTGCAGCGCGCGTCTTGGGGGGAATGGGCGAGGCGGCGGCGCGGCATCCCGACGTTCTCCCGGCCTTGGTGGCGGTCCTGCACGACACGGACTCAGGTGTGCGTGAGAGTGCAGCGGAGGCCTTGGGAAATATGAGCGAGGCAGCGGCCCGGCATCCCGAAGTCCTCCCGGTTCTGGTTCAAGCGGCCCTGCACGACAAGGAATCCGACGTGCGCGAGATTGTAGCGAAGGCGCTGGGGGCGATGGGCGAGGCGGCGGCCCGGCATCCCGACCTCCTCCCCGCCCTGGCGGCGGCCCTGCAAGACACGGACTCAGATGTGCACTGGAGTGCAGCGCACGTCTTGGGGGGAATGGGCGAGGCGGCGGCGCGGCATCCCGATGTTCTCCCGGCCTTGGTCGAGGCCGCCCTGCACGACACGGACTCAGGCGTGCGCCGGAATGCAGCGTGGGCGTTGGGCAGGATGGGAGAGGCGGCGGCCCGGCATCCGGACCTCCTCCCGGCCCTGGTGGCGGCCCTGCACGACACGGATTCAGATGTGCAAGAGAGTGCAGCGACGGCGTTGGTGTGGATGGGCGAGGCGGCGGCCAGGCACCCGGACGTCCTCCCGGCCCTACTGGCGGCCATGCACTGCACATACTTATATGTGCACGAGAGTGCAGCGGAGGCGTTGGGGGCGATGGGCGAGGCGGCGGCCAGGCATCCCGACGTCCTCCCGGCCCTGGTGGCGGCCCTGCACGACACCAACGCACACTGCTACGTGCGAGAGGGTGCAGCGGACGCGCTGGGGCAGATGGGCGAGGCGGCGGCCCGGCATCCCGACGTCCTCCCGGCCTTGGTCGGGGCGGCCCGGCACGACACGGACTCAGACGTGCGCGGGCGTGCAGCGACGGCGTTGGGGCGGATGGGCGAGGCGGCGGCCAGGCATCCCGACGTCCTCGCAGCCCTGGCGGCGGCCCTGCACGACACGAACTCAGATGTGCGCGAGCGTGCGGCGACGGCGTTGGGGCGGATGGGCGAGGCGGCCGCGCGGCATCCCGACGTCCTCCCCGCCCTGGCGGCGGCCCTGCACGACACGGACGTAGAGTTGCGCTGGGGTGCAGCGGAGGC
>CAYGWP010000215.1:0-4173 GCA_964353455.1 uncultured Anaerolineales bacterium | reverse complement strand
GCCCGTGGAACCGGCCTCGCCTGCGCCTTCGAGGGCCTTCTTGAGTTTCTCGGCGCCCTCTTTGCGTTTGGCCTCGTCGGGGTCGATCAGCGGGTAGTAGCCACAGCAGAGGGCGGCGATGCCGACGCCTGTGCCCTTAAGTTCCTCCTTGATCTGCTTTGCGCGTTCTACGCTGAGTCCGCCGAACTCCAGGCCGCAGCCGCCGAACTTAAGGATCGTCTCGGCCTTCTCCTTAAGGCTCTTGCCTGGGATCTTGCCTTCCTGGCTGCATAGTTTAAGGACGGCGGGCTTAGAGGCGGGCGGTGCGTCGGCGGCCATCGCCTTGATCCCCCCCGCCGAGAGGCCGGCCACAGCGCCGGCGAGGGAAGTCTTCAGGAAATCGCGTCGATGCATAGGCAAACTCTCCTTCGTCGAAGGTACCCGCGACCTTACGGTCGCGGCTCGGATTTACGGTCGCGGCTCGAAATCGTAACAATTGTTCGCGCCTTTGGCGCGTGAAATCTTACGCGAACAGTTCTGGCAGCAGCCGCCGCGTGATCTCCGACAGGTAGGCATCCACCTCGCGGTCGGAGTCGAACTGATAGACCTTCTCGCAGACTTTGCGGGCCTGGTCCATCGTGATGCTGCGGATCACCTTCTTAATCTCCAAGAGGGTGGCCGCGGATACGCTGAAAACCTGGATTCCCAGGCCCATGAGGACGGGCGTATAGACGGGGTCGCCGGCCATTTCTCCGCAGACGGCCACCTCGACGCCGGCCTCCAGTGCGGCCTCGGCCACCGTCCGTATCAGCCGCAACACCGCCGGATGCCCCGCCGTGTACAGTCCGGCCACGCGGTCGTTCGAGCGGTCCACGGCCAGGGTGTATTGGATGAGGTCGTTGGTGCCGATGCTGAAGAAGTCGCATTCGCGGGCGAAGTTCCGGGCCATGATGGCCGCGCTCGGGACCTCGATCATTATGCCGACCCTGATGTCGGGGTCGAACTCGATGCCTTCCTCCTCCAGGTCCTCGCGGACGTCGGCCAGCAGCATCTTCGCCTGCCGCAGTTCCTTCAGGTTCGTAATCAGGGGGAACATGATCCGCGTGGGCCCCAGGGCGCTGGCCCTCAGGATGGCCCGCAGTTGGGTCTTGAAGACGGCGATGTGCTGGAGGCTGAAGCGGATGCTGCGGCAGCCCAGGAACGGGTTCCGCTCGTCGTAGTCGCCCGAGAGGTGGGTGAACTTGTCGGCCCCCAGGTCGCATGTGCGGATGGTGATGGGGCGGCCCTTGAGCATGTCGATGGCTTCGGCGTAGGCCTGGAAGTGCTCATCCTCGGTCGGGTCCTGCTCGCGGTCGAGGTAAAGGAACTCGGTGCGGTAGAGGCCGATGCCGCTGGCCCCCCTGGCGAGGCACATTTCGACGTCGTGGGGGAACTCGATGTTCCCCCAGAGCCTGACCTCGTGGCCGTCGCCGGTGATGGCGGGCAGGTCCTTGAGGTCCCCCAGTTCGGTCTCCATGCGTCTGAAGCGCTGCTCTGCCTCGCGGAAGCGGGCGGTCGTGGGTGCGTCGGGGTTGATGACGACGAGGCCGCGGTTGCCATCGACGACGACGGTGTCGCCGCCGGCGATGTCGGCCGAGATGGTCTTAAGGCCCACCACGGCCGGGATGCCCATGGCGCGGGCCACGATAGTCGTGTGGCTGGTGCGTCCGCCGATGTCGGTGGCGAACGCAAGGATCTTCGAGCGGTCGAGGCTCGCGGTCTGGCTGGGCGTCAGGTCGTGGGCGATGATGATGACCGGCTCGGTGAGCGTGCCGAGGCTTTCGCGTTTGGCGCCGATGAGGTTCCTCAGGAGCCGCTTTTCGACGTCGTACACGTCGGCCACGCGCTCCGACATGTACCGGTTCGGCAGGTTGAGGAACTTCTTGGCGTACCCGCGCAGGATTGTGGCGACGGCGTACTCCGGGGCGTAGCGTTCGCGCTCCACCAGTTCGCGGATTTCGGCGACGACCTTCGGGTCCGTAAGGAGCGCATCCTGGACGTCGAAGATGGCGCCGAGTCTTTCGCCGACGTCGTTGGCGACGCGCTCGCGGAGTCCGCGGACTTCGGCCTTGGCGCGATCTATGGCCCCCTGGAACCGCCCGACTTCGGCCTCGACTTCGGCCTGCTCGATGCTGCGGCGGGGGATGCGGAACTGCTCGCTGTCCAGCACGATCGCGGGAGCGATCGCAACGCCCGGCGAGACCGCGATACCTTTTCGAATTTCCATCCGATCCCGTCAAACCCGGCAGGTCAATCCTCGTGGAACTTCTCGGCTATCAGTTTCGCCAGCGCGTCCAGGCACGGCTCATCATCATCCCCCGTGGCCTCGATCCGGAGGACCGTGCCCGGCATGGCCGCCAGCATCATCATCTCCATGATGCTCTTGCCGTTGACCTTCTCAGGGCCCTTGTGAACAGTCACGGCGCTGCGGAACCGGTTGGCGGTTTCCACAAACTGCATGGCCGGCCGCGCATGCAGGCCCAGCCGATTGACGATTTCCATATCTCGTGCAGCCACAAGCCCATCTTTCCTTGGCGCCGGACGCCGTCGGCCATACGGCCCGTATGGGGCGTCATCCCAGTCCCTCGTCGGCCTCGCGCAGGAGGTCCAGCAACTCCTCCCTGGTTGCCGCCTGGCACATGAAGCGGCGGAGGTTCTCGTTCTTGATGCTCCGGAAGATGTGCTCCATCGCTTTCAGGTGGTCTTCGGGTTTATCCGTGCTCGAAAGGAGGAGGAAGAAGAGGTGGACCGGCTGGCCGTCCAGCGCGGCAAACTGGACGCCGGCGGCGCTCCGGGCCACCGTCCCGACCACGCCGTCGAGGCCCTCATGCTTGGCGTGCGGAACAGCCACGGCGTTGCCGAAGCCGGTGGTGCCCTTCTTCTCGCGTTTCATGATGGCATCGACGACCTTGCGGCGGTCGGCGGACGGCAGGGCCTTGGCCTTGACGAGCGCCCCGACCATTTCGTCGATCGCGGCGCGGGCGTTGTCGGCCTTCAGGTCCGCCAGGACCGCTTCGGTCCGGATGAAACTCATCAGGCGCATGGCGCCCCAGGCCTCCTCGGCCCCCTACGTTCGTGTCGGCTGGTGCGGATTCGGCCCGCGGCCCTTGCGGTTCCGGGTCCGGTCCTTGTGCTCGACCAGTTGGCGTTCCAGGAGGTCCACCGTTTCGTCGATGGCCGCCCCCAGGTCGGTTCCCGTCGTGGACCCCACCATGTCGTGCACGTGCTCCAGGTCCACGATCATCTCGCAGCCGAAACCGGCCCCCGTGGTGTCGAGGATCACGCGGATCGACTGGATCTTGTTGTAATACTTCAGCAGCCGCTGGGCTTTTTTCTCGGCATACGCCTTCATGGCCTCCGAAATCGTCCCGTGACGAACGGTGACTTCGATCTGCAACAGGCACCTCCCATTTTCCAGGGGGCAAGTAGCGGTCGCCGTAATCCTACCGGAACATTCCGAGTGTACCAGCACGATGGGCGGTAAGTCAACGATTTCACCCGACCGCCCATCGCGGGCGCCGTTTCCACGGAACCGGACCCTTGCACCCGCGTCCAAGAAGATGGAAGATGGCGCCGCCCGCATTGAAAGGACCCGCAATGAAACCCGCAATCGCCGTGATTGCCGCAGCACTGGTCCTCGCGCTCTCGCCGGTTGCCGCCAGGGCCGACCTCTGCCCAAAGTGCAAGGACGGCGTCTATATCCAGACCATCGGCACGTGCGCGGCCTGCGGCGGGACGACCACCAGCGGCGCATTCAAACTCTGCCGGGCCTGTAGCGCCAAACTCACCGAGTGCGAACACTGCCGCGCGAAACTCGTATCCGCCGCCCAGGGAGTGGTCCTGGTTCTCGATGAGCAGGCCGCCGGCAAGACCATCGCCGCCGCAGTCGGATGCCGGATCGAGGTCCGCCTCCCCGGCAACCCCACCACGGGGTACTGTTGGGCCCTGAAGTCCATCGGCGGCGATGCGGTCCGGAGCGCCTACAACCCCGCGTTCGTCCAGCCCGCCCAGGATGCGCCCCGCGTCGGGGCCGGCGGCACGTTTGTGTTCTCACTCCTTGCCGAGAAGCCCGGCACGGCCGAGGTCACATTTATCTATGTTCGCCCGTGGGAACGTGACAAGGCCCCCGCGAAGACCTTCGCCGTGACGTTTGAC
>CAYGWP010000214.1:0-4908 GCA_964353455.1 uncultured Anaerolineales bacterium | reverse complement strand
GACCCCGCCCGCGCCAGCCGCCCGTTCGACCGCGACCGCGACGGCTTCGTCCTCTCGGAAGGCGCGGGCATCGTCATCCTCGAAGAATACGAGCACGCCAAACGCCGCGGGGCCAACGTCTATGCAGAGGTCGTCGGCTTCGGCATGAGCGGCGATGGACTTCACATCGTTCAGCCCGACCCCGAAGGCGCGGGCGCCGCAGGCGCAATACGCGAGATGCTCAAGGACGCCAAGGCCGCCCCCGACTCCATCGACTACATCAACGCCCACGGCACATCGACGGGGCTGGGCGACATCGCCGAGACGAGGGCCATTAAAATAGTCTTCGGCGACCACGCGCGGAAACTCGCCATCTCCAGCACCAAGTCGAGCCTCGGACACCTGCTGGGCGCCTCGGGCGGCGTGGAGTTCGTCGCCACGGCCCTGGCCATCCGCGACCAGGTCGCCCCGCCCACCATCAACCTCGAAAATCCCGACCCCCAGTGCGACCTGGACTACGTGCCGCTGGTTGCCCGCCCGATGCCCATCCGCCGCGCCGCCTCCAATTCCTTCGGCTTCGGCGGCCACAACGCCTGCCTGCTGCTCCAGAAGATGTAACCTTGCACGGGAACCGCCCATGGGCAGCATCTTTGCGAGAATGCGGCTAACGCCCGGTCAACTGCGGACGGTGGCCGAACGCCGGTTCGCAGATGCCGAGAGCCTTCGCAAGACGGGCGAGAACGCCCGCGCAAACGCCGCCATGTACCTGGCGGGTTTCGTGATCGAATGTCTGCTTAAGGCGAGGCTTCTCGAGAAGTACTCGTGGTTGCAGAGCGTTCGCAACGCCGGCCAACTCCCGAAGAATGAACGCAGGCTTTACGACCTCTGCTACCGCATGCACGACCTTGCCGAGATACTTGATTCGCTTCCCGACCTGAAGCAGCGCCTCATGAACCTCGACAGGAACCGCTGGCAGACAGGGCATCTCTTTCCCATGCTCCACTCGATCGTCGGTCGCTGGACGATTTTCGCCCGCTACTCCACGCAAATGGCTACAATGGCAGAGGCTGGAGACTTCGTCCGGCAGATCAAGGAGGTCAAGGAATGGCTGAAGTGAAATCCCACAGCAGGTCCGTGCGCCAAGGTCGCGCACCCGCTGCCTCGTTTGCCGCCAGCCTCCGCAAAGTCCTTGCGGATGGCCTCAAGGCCGCCGGAATAGATGCCGACGTCCGCACCGAGGCCGTTCCCACAACAAGGCTACACCGCGTGCTGGTGACCGCAAGGAAGTTCAAGCAGTTGCCGCCATCGGAGAGGCAGGACCTCGTCTGGCGTATCGTGGGGCGGCATTTCAACCAGGAAGACCAACTGCTGATCAGCATGATTGTGACTCTTACCCCGGACGAGATGGCCGGCAAGTGAGAGGGCTTATCCTTACACCCTCCGCCTGTGGTGCGGTAAACTGGCGGCCCAGGTGGAGGCATGAGCAACGAGACTGCCGAGCCAGGAACGCCTCAGGGGGCGGCCGGTCGGCCGAGAGGAGCACCACGCCGCCGACCCGGTTCGCCTCCGGAAACGAGAGGATTTCCTCGCGTTCCTCTCTTAACCCGTCCCGCGTGTCCTTCGAGCCCGCCAGTCCGGTTGGGCGGGTGGCCCATTGTACCTTGCGGATTGCCGAAGTGCGTGAACAGGGAATTGCGCCGCTGGAGGGTGCCCCCACATCTGCTTGTGATACCCGGGCGGTGCTGCTATAACGGTGTCGGCCTGGAGCCGGTTGGCGCGGTCGGCGGACGCCGTTGCCTTGCCGGGGGAATCCGATGCCCACCCAAGACCCATCTGAGGAACTCCTGATCGCCCGGGCGGTAGGCGGCGACCGCCACGCCCTGGAGTGTCTCCTGCTGCGGCACCACGACCGGTTGGCCCGGTGGCTGGCGCGGCGATTTCCCGACGATCTCGGCGGGCGAGTCGCCCCCGAAGACGTGCTCCAGGAGACCTTTGTCGAGGCGTTTCGGCGGATCACGCACTTTCAGCCGCGCGGCCGCGAGGCGTTCTTCGGGTGGCTGCGGATCATGGCCTGGCACCGCCTGCTGGATGCGCTGAAAGCCCATCGGGCGGCGAAGCGGGGCGGGGGGCGGCGGGCGGTGTCCGGGGCGGCGCCTGCCGCCGCGTCCGACGCCAGCCAGTCGGTGGTCGCGCTGCTGGACGTGGTGGCGGTGGACTCGCACACGCCCAGCCGGTCCGCGGCGGGGCGCGAGGCCGTCTCGGCCCTCCAGGTGGCCATGGCGGGCCTGAAGGAAGAGTACCGGGAGGCCCTGCGTCTGCGGTACCTCGACGGCCTTGCGGTGGCCGACGCGGCGGCCCGGATGAACCGCACCGACCGGGCGGTCCAGATGCTGTGCAACCGGGCGCTCAAGCGGCTGCGCCAGGTTATGGGCGGCCTGGGGTCAAGTTCTGTACTTCCCGGCGTGAGCGCGCGGGGCGGATGGCGCTCAAGATAACAGGCGGACACGCCGCCGGGGTGAGTTCAGAGCAGACCGGCGCAAGACGGTGACACCGGTGGAGGTGGGGCATGAGTGCATCGCAAGGCCCTGAGGCGAACGAGGGGGGCAAGCGCCGGGCCCAAGCGCGGGCCGTGGCCGAGGAGTGCCTCCGGCGGCGTGCCGCCGGCGAGTCGCTGACCGACGACCAGATCCTGGCCGCCCATCCCGACATCGCCGCCGAACTGGCCGAGGAACTGGCCAAGGCGCGGCTGATTGGGCAGGCCCGGCGGGCGGCGGACGAGGCACCGACGATGTCGGAGGCATCGGGCCCCCCGCTGACCAGCACGGCCGGGCAAGCGGGCCGCGGCACATCCGCTGAGGGCGACGCCACGGCCGGACAAGCCGGCCGTGGCACACCGCCCGGCGCCGCGTCTGACGCGGAAGACGAGGGTCTCCCGCCATCCTCCTTCAAGGTGCCCGGCTACAGCATCATCCGCGAGATCAGCCGGGGCGGACAGGCGGTGGTCTTTGAGGCGCTCCAGGAATCCACCGGCCGCAAGGTGGCCGTCAAGGTGCTGCGCGAGGGGCCGTTCCTGACGGCGCGGCAGCGGGCGCGGTTCGACCGCGAGGTCCAGATTCTGGCGGCGCTGAAACACCCAAACATCGTCAGCATCATCGACCGCGGCGCGACCGAGCACGGGGCGCAGTACCTGGTGATGGACTACATTGAGGGCCGCACGCTGGACCAGTACCTGGCCGACTACCGCGACAAGCACGGCGACGCGCCGCTCGACCCCAGCCAGATGCTGCGGCTGTTCCTGAAGATTGCCGACGCGGTGAACGCGGCGCACCTGCGGGGCATCGTGCACCGGGACCTGAAGCCGTCGAACATCCGCATCGACGGCCGCGGCGAGCCGCACATCCTGGATTTCGGCCTGGCGGCGGTGTGGGCGGTCCGCAGTCTGACGGACGAGATCGTCCCGCAGCCCGTGACGCTCACGGGCCAGTTCCTGGGCTCGCTGCCGTGGGCCAGCCCGGAGCAGGCCGAGGGCCTCCCCGACAAGATCGACATCCGCAGCGACGTGTACTCCCTCGGTGTCGTCCTGTACCAGATGCTCACAGGGGGGCACTTTCCGTACGAGGTGGCCGGGACGATGCGGGACGTGCTGAACAACATCATCACGGTGGCGCCGACGCCGCCGAGCCAGATGATTGAGGCGGGGCTGGCCCGGAAGATGCGGGGCCGGCGCGGGCGGTTCCGGCGGCGCAAGGCCGTCAACGAGGTCATCGAGGCCATCGTGCTGAAGTCCCTGGCGAAAGGGCCCGAGCAGCGGTACCAGTCGGCGGGGGACTTTGCCCGCGACATCGGCAACTACCTGTCGGGCCAGCCGACGATCGCCGCGGGCATGGCGGCGCTGCGTCGGCAGCGCCGGTCGCGGCTGGTGCGTGCGGCGGCGGTGGCGGGGGGCATCGTGGCGGCCTGCCTTCTGACGGCGGTGGTGATGCTGACGGTCATCCTGCCGCGGTACTTCGCCCCTGCGCCGCCGGTCCTGCCACCTGCGGTTGCACCGCCCAACACGCTCACCGACGCCGAGAAGGCGGCCGGGTGGAGACTGCTGTTCGACGGCACGACGCTGGCCGGCTGGCGTGTTCCTCAGAAGAACGATCTGCCCACGGCCTGGAGCGTGGTCGATGGCACCCTTTCCACCGATCGCCGCATGGCGCCGATGATTACCCAGGACAAGTTCGACAACTTCGAACTTGACCTGGAGTGGAAGATCGCCGGGGACGGCGAATCGGTCGTGACTTATCGTGCCACGGAAGACCACGTCATTCCATTGATGACAGGCCCGTCCGTGTCGCTGGCCGACGACGAGGGGCGAGACGTCAAGGGCAGTTCCGTCCGCTGGTCCGGAGGCTGTCACTACCTTTATGCCCCGGCCCAGAAGGCGGCACGCCCGGCCGGCCAGTGGAACCGCACCCGTGTCGTGGCCGTCGGGAACCAGGTCGAACACTGGGTCAACGGGGCGAAGGTGTTGGAGTACGAACTGGGCAGCGAGGATTTCCGACGGCGGCTGGCCAAGTTTGCGCACCCGGAAATCTGGGCCGGCTTCGGCACGGCCCCCCGAGGCCACATCGGCCTCTGCTCTGTACGGCCGGGGTCCGTGGCCTTCCGCAACGTCAAGATCCGGCCGCTGGGGGCGGCGCCGGCCGCCGCCGCGCCGCCGGCGGCCGCGCCGGCGCCCGCCACGGTTGCTGCAACGAGTCCCGGCATCCAGCCCGGTCAATGGGTTGACCTTCTGGCCTTGGTTGACCCGTCGGCGGATGCCACGCGGGGAAAATGGGAACGCCGGGACGGATTTCTTCGTGCCCAGGGGGAATGGTATTCGTGTCTGCTGCTGCCCGTGGTGGTGGACGGAAGTTACGAGTTGTCGGTCAGCGCTCGCGACCC
>CAYGWP010000213.1:0-3755 GCA_964353455.1 uncultured Anaerolineales bacterium | reverse complement strand
CAGACGATCGGGGCGGTGCCGATCGGGACGCCGCTCATCATCGGCCCGGCCACGCTGACTATGTCGCTCATTCTTGTAGATGTGTACGGCCTGGTGCAGACGCTGCTGGCGATTGTCGCGAACATTGGGATTGCCGGAGTGGTTTTTGCGAGCGCCGACTACCTGACCCGCGTCCTGGGGCAGGCCGGGTCGCGGGCGGTGTCGAAGGTTGCCGCCCTCATCCTTGCGGCCATCGCCGTGATGATGATCCGCAAGGGTCTGCCCGACCTGGTGACGTACATCAACTTAACGCCCGGCAAGTGATTTCCGCTTGGCCGCGGGGCCTGCTCGGCGCTTGCTGAGGGCATGGGGAGGCGTCATGGCGAACTTGACCAGTCGCCGCAGGTTCCTCGGAGCGGCCGCAGGTGCCGCCGCAGGGGTCCTCGCGCCGCGGTTGCTCGGTGCGGCGGATGCCACGGCTGCCGCCAAGCGGCCCAACATCGTTATCTTCCTGGCCGACGACCACGCCCGCTTCGACACCGGCTGCTACGGCAACGAGGCCGTCCGGACTCCCAACATCGACCGCCTGGCTGCCGAGGGGATGCGATTCGACTCCGCATTCACCGCCGAAGGAATCTGTGCGCCGAGCCGCAGCACGCTCTATACCGGCCTATATCCGTACCGGCACGGGGCGTATCAGCAGAGCGGCAGGGTCCGCCCGGACGTGAAGGGCCTGCCGCACTACCTCAAGCCCGTCGGCTACCGCGTGATCCTGGCGGGCAAGAGCCATGTGTCGCCGGCCTCGGCGTTCCCGTTCGAGCACGTGCCCGAAGAGAAGTTTGACGAGTTCTTTGCCGCGCCCGGCGAGGGGCCGTTTTGCTTTGTCCTGGCCACGCATTTTCCCCATCGCCCCTTCGCGGGGAAGGCCGGAAGCATTCGTTACGACCCCGAGAAGGTAAAGGTCCCGCCGTACCTGGTCGATACTCCGGAGTTGCGCCGCGACATGGCCATGAACTACGCCGCCGTGACGGCCATGGACGAGCAAGTGGGCGCGTGTCTTGAGTCGCTCAAGAAACGCGGGCTTCGTGACAATACGCTATTTATCTACAGTAGTGACCAAGGTCAGTCATACCCCTTCTCTAAGTGGACGTGCTACGAGCCCGCGCTTCGCGTCCCATTCATCGCCCGGTGGCCGGGGCGCATCAAGCCCGGCAGCGCGAGCGACGCCATGGTCCACTTCGTCGATGTGGTCCCGCTCCTTGTCGAGGTGGCCGGCGGCAAGGCGCCCGAGGGACTTGACGGCCGCAGTTTCCTCCCCGTTCTTGAAGGAAAGGCCGCCGAGCATCACGACTGCGTGTACGGCTTCTACGCACACTCGCGGGTGATGAACTCGCACGGCGATTTTCCGATCCGCAGCGTCCGCAGCCGCACGCACCAGTACATCCGCAACCTCGCCCCGGACCGCACGTTCACCAACAACATCACCGCCAGCGCCGAGGACATGCGCTACTGGCCTTCGTGGCAGGAGAAGGCGAAGACCGATCCCTTTGCCGCCGCCCGCGTCAACCTGTATCAGCACCGCCCGGCGGAGGAACTCTACGACCTGCGAGCCGACCCGTGGGAACTCAAGAACGTTGTGGGCGACCCGGCCCAGACCGAGACGCTCGCCGGCCTCCGCAAGCGCCTCGACGACTGGATGCGCCAACAGGGCGACCCCGGAAAGATCGAGGACTCCGCCAAGCCGGCGGCGGGCGAAGGCGCGAAAGACACGTGACAATCCGTCGATGCCAGCGTTATCCCGCCGCCCAAGAACCGCTCCAAAGGAACCGTGCATGACGCTCCCGAAGCCGAATGTCCTCCTTATCACCAGCGACCAGCAGCACTACGACACGCTCGGCGTCACGAATCCGCGCATCCGGACGCCCGCGCTCGACCGCCTCTGCCGCGAGGGCGCCCGGTTCGACCGCGCCTATTGTCCGAACCCGACCTGCACGCCAACACGCGCCTCCATAATCACCGGCATGTACCCCTCGCAGCACGGGGCATGGTCGCTCGGCACCAAACTTTTCGAGGACGTGCCCAC
Organism: uncultured Anaerolineales bacterium; assembly: GCA_964353455.1. Classification (GTDB taxonomy): domain Bacteria; phylum Planctomycetota; class Phycisphaerae; order FEN-1346; family FEN-1346; genus CAYGWP01. The sequence continues at coordinate 1,693 of CAYGWP010000213.1, read as the reverse complement.
CGTGGGCGACTGCTTCCGGAAGGCCGGGTACGATACCGCCCTCATCGGCAAGGCCCATTTCCAGCCGCTGGCCACGCGGCCGGGGATGGAATCGCTCGAGTGCCAGCCGACGCTGCGGGACCTCGACTTCTGGCGCAGGTTCCACGGCCCGTGGTACGGTTTCGACCACGTCGAACTTGCCCGCAACCACGCCGACGAGTCGCACGCCGGGCAGCATTACGCCATCTGGATGGAAGAGCAGGGCCTCGCCAACTGGCGCGACTTCTTCCAGGCGTGGCCCCCGCCTCCGGGACGGAAGCCCAAGGCGAATTACTGGGAGGTCGAGAACCGCCACTGGTCGCTCCCCGAGAAGTACCACTACAGCCGCTGGACGGGCGAGCGGAGCGTTGCCGCCGTCGAGCGCGCGGCCGCCGCCGGCAAACCCTTCTTCCTCTGGGCCAGTTTCCACGACCCGCATCCGCCGTACCTGGCGCCTGAACCGTGGGCAAGTATGTATAAGCCTGAAGATATGCGGCCCGGCTGCCTGGCCCCGGGAGAGCACGAAGCAAGCCCGATCCACTTCCGCATGACGCAGGAGAGGGAGCCGAAGTTCAAGGAACTCTTCTTCGAGGACCACAGCATCCACGGCGGGCAGAGCCACCTCTTCGACCCCGAAGAGATGAAGAAGGACATGGCGGTCTATTACGGGATGATCTCGCTCGTGGACGAAGAGATCGGCCGCATCCTCGCCGCTATCGACCGCATGGGCCTCGCCGAGGGCACGCTCGTGGTCTTCTCGACCGACCACGGGCACTTCCTGGGGCAGCACGGCCTCATCGCCAAGGCCATCCACCACTACGAGGACCTCCTGCGGGTCCCGTTCATCGTGCGGTGGCCGGGGCGCGTGCCGGCCGGCCGGGCGAGCGCCGCCATCCAGAACCTCGTTGACCTCGCCCCGACGTTCCTTTCCGCCGCCGGTCTCGACGTGCCCGGCGTCATGACCGGCGTCAATCAGTTGGACGCCTGGTGCGGCGGCCCGCCCGCACGCTCGTGGAGCATCACCGAGAACCGCCACACCCTCACCAAGATGCACATGCGAACGTATGTCAATCAGCGCTATAAGATCACCGTGTATCGCCTGAGCGATGATGGGGAACTCTTTGACCTCCAGGCCGACCCCGGCGAACTGGAGAACCTCTGGCACGACCCTGCCGCCCGCGACCTCAAGGCCCGCCTGCTCCTGGAACTGGCGCAGGCGACCCTCGGCTGCGAACCCACCCGCATGCCGCGCATCGCGGGGGCATGAAAGGATGCCGGGAGCCTCCGGACTCTTCAAAAGGTTTGACATGCCCGCCGCGCGGACGTAGTCTTCCACAGCGTGGAACTGCGGATGATTAGCGGCAAGGCGACGCCCCTGCGGCCGTCCGCGCCACAGACGCCGGCCAAGCCCGCGCCGGCCAGGAAAGGTCCTTGACACTTTCTTTTCGCCTGATACCTCTTGGGGTGACGGTATGGCACCGACGGCGATGGCGATTGCGGCCCATCCGGACGACATCGAACTCATGATGGCCGGGACGCTCGTCCTGCTGGGCCAGGCGGGCTGCGAACTCCACTACATGAACGTGGCCAACGGCTCTTGCGGCACGGCCACGCGGAGCCGCGATGAAATCGTTGCCATCCGCTCCGAGGAGGCCCGGCAATCTGCCGCCGTTCT
>CAYGWP010000212.1:0-6900 GCA_964353455.1 uncultured Anaerolineales bacterium | reverse complement strand
GCGTCCAGTCGGAACGCATGACGGCGTGGCCGTTCTCGGGGAAGAGGCGGGCGGGCGGCAGCATCTTCGGCTCGATGGGCGGCAGGCCGGGGTCGTACCAGAGGAGTTTGCCCCAGACGCCGCCCTGGCCGAGGGCGCTCGTCCCCCATCCCATCGAGATCTTTGAGATAACTTCATCAATCCACCATTGGCCGACGCCGTCGTGGAACCGTGCGGCCGCAAGGACCGCCAGGTTCTCGCCCCTGAACTTGGCGGGCGTCACGGCCTCCCAGTGCCCGCACATCGAGTTGACGCCGATGTGAACGACCGACGGCTGCGGCGACCACGGGCGATAGTGGAAGATGTAATACTCCGGCGTGTGGGCGGCAAAGTCGCAGCGGCTCACCCAGTCCTGGCCGGTCGCGTTCGTCCACGCCACTGCCATGGTGAACCACTCGCTGTAGAAGTGCTCCCCGTAATAGCCGTGGCTCATCGAACTGCCGCCGCGGCCCTGCGACCAGAGGTTGTTGTACTCGACGCCCTGCACCAGGTCCGAGCGGTACCGCTCGCGCAGGTCCTTGTCCAGAAAATCGTCGAAGCCGTGGCCCCAGGCGGCCAGGTCGTGGACCACGTGCGGCCGCCAGCGTTCCCTCTGGACGACCTCGACTATGCGGGCGGCCTCGGCCTTCTGGTCGTCCGGGCCGAGCGCCCCCATGACGAGGTCTGCCGCCAGCGGGTACGGCTGGTCCCAGCCGGGAGCGAGTTTCGCGCGGGCCTCCTCAATGTACGCCCGCTCACCTGTCAGGTAGTAGAGGACCCCCAGGAGAATGGCGTCGGCCTTCTTGTCGGCGGCGAGCGCCTTGGCGTGCTCCAGTTCGGCGGCAAGACGCGGGTGCTTCAGACGCTCCCTCAAACGCGGCACGTCGGCCTGCGTGAAGAGCAGGCGAGGGTGTTCCTTGCGGGCCAGCGCGCTTGAGGCCGCCACATCGACGCCGCCGATCGAGACCGTCTCGACGGCTGCCGCAAGGCAGGGCGCGGCAAGCGCTATGCACACGGTGGCTGCCAGGGCATATCGGTTCAGGTGTGTCATCCGCGACTCCCTTGAGCCGGGCCGGCCCTACTCTCCCGTCTTCGCGAAGCCGATGTGGAACGGATTCGGCGGCGACTTAAGTTCCTCGTCCGGCCCGACCTTCGCCTCGAGCGCTCCCTCCGGCGGCGCCGCCGGTCTTGCCCCAGGGGCGAGGACCTCGCGCCTCAGGAAGAGCATGCACGGATACACCGGCTGCTTTCCCTTGGGCGTGGGCACGTCGATGTCGAACGTGGCGGGCAGGTCCTTCGCCGAGAAGATCTTCTGGACGACCGTGGGCGTCTTCGACCAGGTTGCGCCGTGGGCCCGGGCGATCTCGGCACCCGTCTCGGTCATCCGCTCGGGCGTCATGCTGCGGGAGCCGAGCGTATATGCATACGTCACAACGAGGCGGTTGTCGCCGAGTTCCCGCGGGTCGGCCGCCAGAGCGGTCACCTTGTTGCGGCCGGGCGAGAGATAGGGCAGGGCGCAGCGGTTATGCTGGACGGTCGCCTCGATGCGGAGCGACTTCAGCGCCGACCCGAGCGCCACGCGCACCAGGCACGCGTACTGCCCGGCCACCTCCTTCGAGAAGTCGGCCGGCTCGGCGGCCTTCCACGACTTTCCGGCGTCGGTGGAGACCTCCACCTTCTCGGCCACATCCGCCTGGGCCGATGCCTTCGTCATTATGTACGGCGACTGCACGGCCACGGTGATGGAGGCGGGCTTGCCGGGGTCGGCCGGGACGATTTGCCCGCCGGCCCACTTGACGTTCTCAGCGGCGGCCAGGCCCTTCAGGCACGCATCGGTCGAGAAGTCCGGTGCGAAGATGAGGCGGCCGCTAGAGAAACTCCGGCGCCCGCCGCCCACGTGGATGTACGGCTCCAGGATCGGCCCGCAGGACGGGTTGTTGCGGAAGTCCTTGTCGCCGCAACTATGGGCGGGGACCTTCGCCTGGCCGCTGAACCAGTGGGCCCCCTCGATGGCCGACCAGTCGAGCGTGAGCGACCATCCCGGCGCGAGGTTCACATCGGTCGAGTATCCGGGCGACTCGAAGTTGATGCTCGCCCATCCCGTGGGGCTGCCGGCATCGCGGCTGCTCTTTACGCCGGAGATGACGCCGGCGGGCTCGTCGCCGCAAACCAGGAATGCCGGGGCCATCCAGTTTGCCCTGCCGCCGGCCATCTCGAAGCGGTTGCCCTTGTGGTAATAGATCTTGCGTGCCGGGTCGAGCACGAGGCCGTCGGTGACGAGGGCCGAGTCGGCCTTGATGTCGGCCTCGCCGGCGATCGTCCGGCCGCCTGGGGCGTCCTTCATGGGCATCCACAGATAGATTTTCAGGAATACGTCTAGGTAATGCCAGCGCCCGTCGTAGAACGCCTCGACGGTTGTGTGTCCGGGGTTCGACCAGCCGACGAACCGCCACTGCCAGCCCAGTTCCCGCCAGAGGGCCGACTGGACCGAGTGCAGCCCGCCGCACAGGCTCCAGCCATAGACGTTGATTTCCTTCAGGGCCCCGACGCCGCCCTTCTCGGTCGGATACGCATGGTGATAGTTCGACAGTTGCATGAAGTTGTAGATGGCGATGGCCTTCTCGTCGTTGGTCTTCGCGCCGCGCGTCACGGTCTCGGCTATGGCCTTGAGGCTCGAACAGTCGGGGGCCTTGTCGGTCGTCACCTTGACCTGCCGCACGAGGGCCGCGGGTGCGGGAAGCGGCGGCGCCGGCGGCGCGCCGCCCGCCCATGCAAAGGCCGGCGCTGCCGATAGAACGCATGCCAGTGCAATCACCGTGTGAGCGTGCCTCATGACGCTGCTCCTTCCTCTGCGGTTACCCGTGAATCGACGCCCGACTACTGTGCCGCGTACTCGACCCAGAGCGTTTCCGGCGTCGGCCCGGCCTCGAAGGTCCACGACCGGTCGCTCTGGCCGGGCGCGGTCTTGAACACGTGGTCGGCCGTTTTCGTCGCGGTCCCGTCCTTCCATGCAAACGTCGCCTTAAGGGGCGACGAGTTCTCGACCTTGTAGAGCAGGTGCGCCTCCGCCCAAAGGAAGTTGCGGCCGCCGGTGTTCGAGAAGCGGACGCGAACGGGGCCGGATGCATCGGCCAGCGGGGCGTCGGCCATCAGGAACGTCTGGCTCCACCAGTCGTTCGGTTCGGGCGGACGCTGGATGATCTGGCGGTCCTTCAGGGCGTGCTGCCAGGTCTTTCCTCCATCTGTGGAGTACTCGATGTTGTACGCCGCCTTGGCCGGCGGGCACCCGCTGGCCACACGCGCCGCCGCGTACACGCGCACCGCCTTGGATGCGCGCGGGGCGGCCAGTTCGAGCGTGACCTTGGGCGAGTCCAGCGCGCCCTCCACGATGTGCGCCTTCGCCTGCGCGCGGTTCGGTCCGGCCGACGCCATCGCCAGGCCCGACGCCTCGTACGTCACGGCGTTCTTTCCGGGAGCGACATGCGGGATGACCGTCGGCGCGCACTGGCACACGGTCCGCATTCGGAGGTCCGTGCCGGCGAGGTCCTTGGCCCCGGCGCGGAAGCGCAGCCAGTACTGGCGGCTGCCCTTGACGAGGTCCGTGAGGTCGAGGCCGTCGCGGGCGTTGCCGGCCGGGCTTGCCGCGGCGTCGCCCTGGCGAGCCGGGTTCCACGTCTTGCCCTGGTCGGTGGAGACCTCGACGGGGCAGGCCGCGCGACCGCCGATGACCAGTCCGCCGGTGCATCCAGGCTTGTAGATACCCAAATCACTCTTGGCCGCATCCGGCGGCGGCGCGGCCGCCACGATGTACGGGCTGTACCACTCGAACGTCACGTGGTCGGCGGCCTCGTCGATGACGCCCTCCTTGTACCCGCCCGATGCGAAATCGGGCCGATAGTCATAGACCGCGTTGGCGTACCGCGCGCGGCCGACCATGTATGGCGCGGCGGCGCCAGACTTGTAGAGTTTCTCTGGCTGGTTCACCCATGTGCGGTCCCGCGTCGGGCCGGGGATGCCGGCGGCGTTATAGTTGATGCCCCAATATGCGAAGGTCTTGCCGTCGTCGAGGCCGGGCGCCAGGTATCGCCGGAGCGTTTCGCCGGCTCGCAGATGGACGATGGGCGGCGGACCGGCGTAGCCGGTGGCGTATCCGGCCCACTTGACCTGGCGGTAAGCCTTCGGGTCATCGGGATGAAGGCCGGCGGGGATGAAGCCGCGCCCGCGGCCGGAGGCCTTGACGGCATCCGGGTCCTTGCTCACCTCCATCAGGCCCATGAGCCGCCCGCAGTCGGGCGTGAAGACGATTGTCGATACGTCGTGGTCCAGCAGGGCCCAGCGGCCGTCGCCGTATGCCCCGCCCGTCAGCCACACCTCGAAGGACGTGTGGCCCTCTACACCCATCGACCTTGCCCGGCAGGGGCCCAGCAGTTGCTCCATCTCGCCGTGCCACTGATGGTGGGTCGCGTAGCAGAGTCCGTAGCCGAAGCCGAAGAGTCCGCTCCAGTACTCTCGCCCCTCTTCGCCCTGCTGGAGGCCCTTCTCCCAGAGGTCTTCCTTGCCGCCGGTGCAGTGGAAGTAATTGATATTCCGCCAGTACCACGAGGCGAGGGCCTTGTCCTCGTCGGAATCGGCGCGCCGGCCGGTCACCCGCTCGTAGAGTTCGGCCTGCGTCTTAAAGAGCCGCTCGAACGTCGAGCACGCGAGTTCGCCCGGATACCACGGGTGGTTTGTCCGCGTCTGCGGGTCGCCGACGCCCGCCTGTGCGACCGGCGAGGCCAGGAGCAGTGCCGATGCTGCCGTCAGCATCACAAGTGTCACGAAGGTCTTGAGCATTGCCATAGCGTGTTCCTTTCGAGGCCTACAGCCCGCATGGCCGCCGTGCTGCGGCGCCTGTTGTCGCTCGGCGTTCTACATGCAGCGTTGCCGCCACGCGCACCGGACCGATTAGCGGGCGGGGACGAGTTTGACGATGAAGGCGTCGTAGTCTCCACCCAACTTCGCCTGCAAGGCGCCGGGCGTCACCGGGAAATCCGGCGATGTCGTGGTGCCCACGAGATAAACCTCGCCCTTCGGCCCGAGAGCGATACTGCGAATGCACTCATCGCCGCTGCCGCCCAGGTACGTGGCGTAGAGCACCTTCGAGCCGTCCGGGCTCAACACGATCAGCAGACCGTCATTGGATCCGCCGCCATGCTTCGACTGCAAGGCATCGGGAGTGACGGGGAAGTCGCGCGAGCCGGTGCTCCCAACAACCCAGATGTTGCCCTTCGCATCCACGGTCGGCATCAGCAGGTTCTCGGTCCCCGTCCCGCCCACGCGCGTCGAGAAGACGAACCGCTTGCCGTCGGCGGAGAGCTTGGTCACGAACCCGTCCCCCCCGCCTCTCTGTTCGCGTTGATAGACGCCGTTGGTGGTCGGAAAATCCGCCGATTGGGTGGGGCCAACGAGGATGAAGCATCCGTCCGGCGTCAGCCAGGGTCGATGCTCCGCAAACTCGTTGCCCTTTCCACCCAGGTAGGTGGCGTAGAGGACGCGGCTGCCATCATTCGACAGCTTCGCCAGGTAGCAGTCCGACTGGCCCCCGAACTTGGGCTGCGGCGCGCCGGCGGTTACCGGGAAATCCGTCGACTTGGTGTGGCCGGCTACGTAGATGTTGCCGGCCGCGTCCAACCTGGCGCCCATGATCGCGTCGTCCTCGCCCGTTCCCCCGAGGAACGTGCTGAACGCCAGCCCTGACCCGTCAGGCTTCAGTTTCAGGACGACCGAGTCTCTCGGCCCATTGAGCTTCGGCTGAACGACGCCCGGGGTGGTCGGGAAGTTGGGCGAGGGCGAGGTGCCCACGACAACCACGCTATCGTCCTTGTCCATGGCCAGCCCCCCGCGCGGGGACTCGTCAGCGGAGCCGCCGATATAGGTACACCAGATCAGCTTCGTGAGGTCTGGCGAGATTTTCGCCACGAGCATGTCCACCGTGCCGCCGAACTTCGGCTGGAAGCAGCCGGGCGTGGTCGGAGCGTCCGCCGAGCGGGTCAGGCACGCGGCCACGATGTTGCCCTTGCTGTCGAGTTCCATGCCGTAGACGCTTCGTTCCTGCTTTGAGCCGCCGAAGTAGGTGGCCGCGAGAATCCTCCCGCCGTCGGGGCTCAGCCGGGCAAAGTACATGTCTCCACCGACCAGGCCGGCCGGCCCGGAGGTCGGGTCGTTGCCCGCGTAATTCGGCTGGAAGCACCCGGGCGTGGTCGGCAAGCCGCTGGAGCAGACGTGCGAGCCGACGAGCACCGAACCGTCGGGGTACACGATGATCTCTCGCGCCTCCTCCCAGTAGGCGCCACCCAAGTAAGTCGCGTAGGCGATCTTGAACCGCTCTTCCGCGGCCAACGCCCCCGTGGTTGCCATCAGTACTGCGACCATCGAGAGGGTCTTGAACATTCCCATGGCGCTCTCCTCAGATCCGTGCCTCGTGCAGGTAGCACGCACTACAGCGACCAACCCTCGCGGTAGGGCCGGCGCAGCAGAGCATCGGCCTCCGCGTTGTTGACGATCTTGCCCTCCAGCGGGTCGTATTCGAGTTCCTCGGCGAACTGGGTGGCGACGTTGCCCAGCAGCATCATCTCGGTGTAGGGACCGGCGACGCTGAAGGGGGACATGACCCTGACTTCCTCGCCTCGGATGGCTCCGAGCCACTCGGGCTCGGGCATTCCGGGCGACGGGGCGAGGCGTTTCGGGCTCAGGTCGGTCCCCTGGAACTGATCGGCGGGGAGCAGCTCGATGCCCGAGTTGGAGCCTTTGGCGTAGATGCGCCCCTTGGAGCCGATGAGGAGGCCGCCCTCGTAGTCCTTCCACTTCTTCTCGCCGGAATCGCCCCAGTCGAGCTGCCGGCCC
>CAYGWP010000211.1:0-3220 GCA_964353455.1 uncultured Anaerolineales bacterium | reverse complement strand
AGGTCGTCAAGATCTGCACCCAGTACGCGCAGAAGGGCATGTTCAACATCTTTATCGTGATCTTCTGCCTGGCCATCGCACTAACGTTCTTCAATCCGTACTTCTTCATCGGCTATCTTGTAGCCATCGCGTTCTTCGGCCTCTTCCAGGCTATCTACATGGCTAATACCGGCGGTGCGTGGGACAATGCCAAGAAGGTTGTTGAGGTCGACCTCAGGGAGAAGGGAACTGCCCTTCATGCCGCAACCGTCATCGGCGACACCGTGGGCGACCCCTTCAAGGACACCTCCAGCGTGGCCATGAACCCGGTCATCAAGTTCACGACCCTGTTCGGACTCCTCGCGACCGAGATCGCCGTGACGATGAAAGACGAGACCACCAAGTGGATCATCGGCACCGTGCTCTTCATGGTGGCCCTGGTCTTCATCGGCCGCTCGTTCTACGGCATGCGCATTCCCCAGGAACAGGGCCTGAAACTCGAGAAGTAATCGCCCTTGACGAAAAATTCTGGTATGATGTGGCCTCTCACGGCGAGCGCGGCGGGTCATGGACCTGCCGCGCCCGACTTCATGGATGCTCGGAGAGACGCCGGTGGCCCGTAAATCCGTAGATAAGAAACCCAAGGCCGCCCGCCCTGCCCCGTCGCCCGGCCGGCGCCTGGCCGTCGCCCTGGCCCGCACCTGCGCCGAGAACCGCTGCCGCGAGGTCGCCGTCCTCGACTTGAGGGGCCTCTCGCCCGTCACGGACTTCTTCGTCGTGGCCACCGGCTCTTCAGCGCGCCAGATGCGTGCCGCCGCCGACCGCTGCGTCGAGGCCGGCAAGGAACTCAACGAGAAACCCTTCGGCGTCGAGGGGATGGAAACCGTCGAGGGCGCCGAGGACAACCGATGGGTCCTCGTCGATTACGTCGATGTCGTCGTCCACATCTTCACGGCCGACTCGCGGGCGTACTACGACCTGGAACTCCTCTGGGGCGATGCCCGGCGCATCGACTGGCGGCGCGGCTGGAAACCGCGAGCAGAAGAGCCGCCGACGCCGCAGTTCTAGGCCCGCCATGCCCAACGTCCAACGCATCCTCGAAGAGCGCGTGACCGACGCCATGCGGGCGGCATTCCCCGGCGCCGATGTCCCCGCCATCGTTGTCCTCTCGCAGGACCCCAAGTTCGGCGACTACCAGGCCAACGGGGCGATGGCCCTCGCCAAGCAACTGAGGCGCAAGCCCCTCGACGTTGCCGCCGAGATCGTCGCCCGCCTCAACGTCTCGGACCTTTGCGAGAAGCCCGAGATCGCCGGCCCCGGCTTCATCAACCTCAGGCTGCGGACGGACTGGGTCTCGGACCAACTTGGGAAGATCAACCCGGATGACCGCCTCGGCGTCGAGCCTGCCGCACGCCCCGAAACGGTCGTGGTCGATTATTCCGCCCCGAACCTGGCGAAGGAGATGCACGTCGGGCACCTCCGCTCGACCATCATCGGCGATGCCCTCGTGCGGATGCTGGAGTTCGCCAAACACCCCGAAGGAAAGGTCATCCGCCAGAACCACGTCGGCGACTGGGGGACGCAGTTTGGGATGCTGGTGGAGTTTCTTCTTGTCAGCGGTCGCCTGCAGATTGTGGGCTCAACCGTTGTTGGGCCGACGATGAAAGATCTCGAGGAGTTCTACAAGCGAGCCAAGGCAAGGTTTGACGAGGACCCGGAATTTGCGCGGCGAGCAAGGGACCGCGTTGTGTTGTTGCAACAGGGGAACCTGCTCACTCGGATGTGTTGGCAGTGGTTTGTTACTGACTCTATGGACTACTGTCAGGAGGTCTATGCGCGACTTGGCGCGCTTCTAACTAGACAGGATGTACGCGGCGAGAGCGCTTACAACGAAGTCCTCCCCGGTATTGTCGAGACCCTGCGAGAGAAAAGGCTGCTGGTCGAGTCCGAGGGCGCTCAGTGCGTCTTCCTCAACGACGAGAACGGCAAGACGTTGTTCGTAAGCAAGGACGGCGACCCACTGCCCCTTATCGTTCAGAAATCCGATGAGGGATACCTCTACGCAACAACCGATCTGGCGGCTATCGCCTTTCGGACGGGCAACCTCCCGCCGCCTGACAATCCGCAATCCGCAATCCGCAATCCGCAATCCCCGAGGGCCGGCCGCATCCTCTACGTTGTCGATGCGCGGCAGAGCCTCCACTTTCAGATGGTCTTTGAGTGCGCGCGGCGGGCGGGGTTTGCACCGGAGGGCGTGCGGCTGGAGCACATCGCGTTCGGAACGATGATGGGGCCGGACGGGCGGCCGTTTAAGACACGCGATGGCGGCACGGTCAAACTCATGGACCTGCTGGACGAGGCCGAGAAGCGGGCGTACGACCTCGTCTCCGCAAAGAGCGGCGACCTATCGGAGACGGAGCGCAAGAGCATCGCACGCATCGTCGGCATCGGGGCAGTCAAGTACGCCGACCTCTCGCAGAACCGCACCAGCGACTACATATTCTCGTGGGACAAGATGCTCTCCTTGGACGGCAACACCGCCCCGTATATGCAGTACGCATACGCCCGCATCCGGAGCATCTTCCGAAAAGGGGGACACGAGGCCGAAGGCCACCGCGCGGATGCCGCCGCCATCGCCCTTGCCGCGCCCCAGGAACTCGCCCTCTCAAAGGCCGTCCTCCGGTTCCCGGAGTTCCTCGACCGGGCGCTTGAGGACTATCGGCCGAACGTCCTTGCGGCGTACCTGTACGACCTGGCCGGGGCCTTCACGGCGTTCTACGATGCCTGCCCCGTCATTCAGAGCGAGGAGCCGGTGCGGTCGGAGCGCCTGAAGTTGTGCGACCTGACGGCCCGCGTCATCCATCGCGGCCTTGCGCTTCTGGGCATCGAAACGGCCGAACGCATGTAACGTTTAGCCGCGGCCGCGAACGGCCGCGAATATCGCGTCGCCGTTTGCGGCGACGGCTAAACCGGCGTGCCCGCGACGGCCAAACACGCTATGCAAATCTACGAGATATTCCGAAGCATCCAGGGCGAGACCTCGCGGGCGGGGCTGCCGATGTGGTTCATCCGCCTGGCCGGGTGCGACCTCGCCTGCTCATACTGCGACACCGCCCCCGCACGCGACATGAAGGCCGGCCGCGCGATGACCGTCGCCGAGGTGGTTGCGGCCGTTGGGGGCGGCCGCTTCGATGCGAACGCCGTAGCCCCATCAAACGCGCTCCTCTTCGAGTCGCGGCTA
>CAYGWP010000210.1:0-12103 GCA_964353455.1 uncultured Anaerolineales bacterium | reverse complement strand
CCGTCGTTGTCGCCTTTGAACGGCGGGCCTTTCCATTTCTCTGGTGGAAGGTGCTCATGCTGGAGGCCGGGGTGGATCTGCCAGAGGACCTTCTGCCCACGATAGCCCTCGCCGTAGTAGGTCTGCTCGTCCTCGGCGAAGAGGGCCTTTACGCTTGCCATGCCGGGGTTGTCCAGCATAAGGCCGGCAAAGAGGATGGGCCACTTGCGCCCCGAGCAATGCCCGCCGTTGGCCGGCCAGAGTTTGTCATAGGAGCGGGCCATGCCGTGGAGGTCGATCCCCAACTGGACGAACCGCGCGAGGAGCGTCTCGTTCTCTCCCTTGGGGTCGTCCAAGAGGAGGAGCAGTCCGGTCTGGGAGGTGATTATGGTCAGTTCCCTTCCGTAGTCGGGCATGTTCTCCAGGGGGTGCATGTTGCGGCCGACCCAGTCGGCCAGGTGGTCCAGCCAGATCCGTTGGAGGTTGCGCTCGAGGGCCTTCCGGTCGGGCAGCGGCGCGGAGCAGGCCAGTCGCGGCAGGAGATCGCGGCGAATCTGCGAGACGGTGAACAGGGGCTTGTCCGCCCCGACGAATGGCGGGCGGAACGCACCGGCCGGCGGGGCCTTCTCCAGACAGGTGAGCACGACGGCCGTCCGTAGCGGACCGCGGGCATATTGTCCTGGCACCGTGTCAGGGGTCCTGTCGCCAACCTTGGCGAGGCTGTGGGTGCTGACGAGGGACTGGCCCGGCTTGAGATCCAGGGGGAAACTCGCGCGGAGGGCGGCGTCGAAGCCCGCGATGCGGTCGTCGTATCCCTGCTTCTGCCCGGCGGCCGGGTTGACGACGGACCCGCTGCGGCCGGGCTCGGCGGCGGGCTCGACGGAGCGAACAGTGACCGGCCCCACGACCCACCAGTCGCCGGTGGCGAACTGGCCGACCGCGCAGGGCTTGTCCAACGTCCATGTGATGGCGTATTGGGTGATCGAACGCGCTTCCTCGGCATGCACAGATGCAGCCCCGGCCAGTGCGAGCGCCGCAAGAATGACATGACCGATCTTCATGGAGTTCCCCGTTTCCAGGCCCGGATGGACCATGCCGCGCAGGACCCTTTTCCTCGGCGGGTGGCTCGTGTTCGATTATTCCCGGAACACCATCAGTTCGCAGATGGCATATCCCCATTTCGTGCCGCGCGCCGTGCCATAGATGCGGACGTAGCGGGCCGCAACGGGGGTGAAGTCGATCTCGGTGGCGCCGCCCGCGCCCGAATCGGTCTTGAAAACGTCGGTCCACGCCTTGCCGTCGGCCGAGACCTGCACGGCGAACGCCTTGGCGCAGGCGGTCTGCCAGTCGATGGTCACGCGGCGGATGCGAATCAATTCGCCAAGATCGACCATCAGCCACGCCGGGTCCGCAAACTCGGAGGACCAGTACGTCTCGCTTTCGCCATCGACGGCATTCGCGACCGGGTACGAGACGCCGCCCACCGTGACGCTGGATGAGGCCGTGACGGGCTTGCCGCGAGCGATGTTCTCGCCGACCGGCGACGGCGCGATCTTGAAGTCGCGCAGACTCCGGACGGGCCTCTCGCCCGCAACGAGCGGCGGCAGGTCGGCCGCATCTCGCACAGCCGCGGGCGGCTGTGCCACGTGGCACGCCCGCCCTCGGGCGTGCGTACTGTCCCCGGGTTTCGGGCATGGTCATCTCGAACGTGAGGACCTCGCGCCCGAGCGGCGCCACGGCGCAGGGCTGAGTCTTCTCGGCCACGATGCGCTCGCCCTGGAGAATCCTGAGCGTAACCTTGCCCTGCCACGGGCCGGCCAGGTCATTGATGACGGCCACGGGGAATCGCTGCGTCGACCCCGGGGGGAGGGTCTCGGCCCACGCGTCGATCATGAGGCCAACGGGGGCGAAGGCGTCACGCACATACTCGGCGAAGTGAGGCTCCAATTTCAGGGCGGCCACGTCAACGAAGTGGTCGCTCGTCTCGCCGCCGGACCGCGAGTAGCCCAGGCCGCAGAAGTGCAGCACGCCCGCCGTCTGCCGCAGGCTGCGCCAGTACTCGGTCTCGGCGGCCAGTGTGCGGGCGTAAGCCGTCAGGTACTGGTCGGCGGTGGGATTCGGCGGCAGGAGGCGCTCGTACACCTGGTGCTTGACGGAGAGCGTCGTGGGCGTGCCGTCTCGGTTCACCCACAACCATCCATATTCGTTGATGATAACGGGGTTGACGCCGGGGTGCGGCTGCGGGTTGCCGCCCACGTTGCGGGCGCGGCCGGCCAGTTGCGGGAGGCGAAATGTCTTGTTGTAGAACAGGTACGGGTGCGCCTCGAAGACATCGGTGGGGCGCTCGGGCGGGGCCCACCCGTTGTCCCAGGGCCGATCCGAGAGGTCCAAGCCGCGCACCGCCCTCAATGCCTCGCCGGTCACCTTGATCTTCGACTCGTTCTGGGCGTCCCAGATGACCACGCAGGGGTGGTTCCATCGCTCCTCAACCCACTCGGTGTACTCCTCGATGAGCGGCTCGACCTTGTAGCCGAAGTCCTTGCCGAGCGTCCAGACGGGGAACTCGTCTCGCCGCGGCGAGCCCTCTTCGTCGGCGATGCGGTACCACAGTTCGGGCGGAAATCCGATGCAGTACCGGCAGGAATTCCAGTGCATGCCGCGGAAGGTGCGGATGAGGGCGCGAACCCATTCCTCCCGCCACGGCAGGTTGCCGCGCGCTGGGTCCTCGAAAAACCGGTAAACGCACACGTTCGTGCCGCGGAGCATGTACGGCTTACCGTTGAGCACGGCCAGGCGGGTTTGGGGGTCAAAGCGGAAGGAGCGGACGCCGAAAGTGGTCCGCATGGCGTCGGCGCCGGTGCTCGTCTCCAGTTCGTAGAGGAACGGGTCTTCGGGCGACCATAGGCGGCAATCCTTGATGGGGATGCGCAGGTCAACGGTCCGCTCGGCGCCTGGGGCCATGGACGCTAGGGGCGCGGCCTCGGCGGCGCCGACCTCGCGCCCGCCCTTGGCTTCGCGCACCGTAAATCGCACCGCTGCCGGGGTGGCCGGACCGGCGTTCTTCAGCAGCGCCGCCACGCGGACGGCCTTGCCCTCGACGTCGGGCACGGTCTGCACGCGAACGATGTGCGGCGACCCCGAAAGGAGGAGTTCCACCGAGTCGTAGATGCCGGGGATGTAGCGGGTCTTCTCGAAGTCCCATCCGTCGGGGCGGCCCGGCGGCACGGCCTTGCGCGACGAGCCCACGCGGATGATGAGTTCGTTCGGACGTCGGTCGCCCCTCAGGTGCGGCCGCACGTCAAACAGCCCCGGCGTGAAACTCGGCTCATGGTCGCCCACGAGTTGCCCGTTCAGGTACACGCGAGTGGTGAACATCGCCTTGTGGACCTTGAGCGTCGCCACGGCGGGCACAGGGCCGGCCAGGGTGAACGTACGCCGATACCAGAAGGCGGTGCGGCGGTCGTCGCCCTCCTTCGGCCCCACGCCCTCGAACGGCGGCTGGGCCATGTCGGCCAGGCCCGGCACGGGGCACCGCCGGTCGAACTTCGCCGGGACGGCATCCATCGTCCCCTCGGCAATTTTCCACTCGCCGTCGAGCGAGATGATCTGCCTGGGCGGCTCGGCCCCCGCGCACGCGGCCAGGGCCGAGCACACTAAGAGCAACGCTCCCAAGAGACGACAGCGAATAGACATTGGCTGACTCGCTTTCCTGCCGTGCATCACTTCCCCGGACTTGCCACTACTACCGTCTGGCACATCTGCGGCGCCGTGACGGGCCAGCGGATTGCGCCGCCGTCGGTCCCGGCGGCTTCAACGTAGTATTCGAAGTCGTCGCCGCCCGGCGGGGTGATCTTGGCCGAGTACACCCCGCGCGCCACATGCGCAAGCGGCACGCGCGTGAACTCTCCTCTGCCGAGTGGGCGCACGAACACGCCTGTCGCGCGCAGCGGCTTCTCGGCCAGGATGATGACCCTGAGGTTAAGATTCTCGCCGGCATCCAGCGCCGTGCGGACTGTCGGCACGATCACCCGCATCGGGCCGCGATAGGCCGTCGCCAGGCCCGTGAGTTTCAGGTCCGGCAGATTGTGCTGCTGCCAGTTGGCCACGGTGCCCAGTTCCCCGGGCGTCGAGACGGTCGCCAGAAGATGCTGGTGCAGGTCGGCGAGGGCCTGCTTCATGGCATTTTCATCCTTCTTGCCCCAGGCGCACTTCAGACGTTCGATGGCCATCATGTACCGGAAGTTTTCGAGCCAGTAATCGAACCGCTCGAGATTGCCCGCGCCCTTGACCCGCGGCCGCAGGCTTTCGAGGTCGGCCACGAAGGCGTACGCCTTGAGGGCCTCATCGACGGGCCTGTCGCTCGCCTTGATGCCGCCGGGACCGCCGACCCACGTGGTGGGTTCCGGCATGCGGCCGTCGATTTTCTCGAAGATGGCCGCCGCCTGCTCCGCAACCTCTGGGCCGAACTGGGCGAGCGCCCAGTCGCGGTAGAAATCTGCGCTCGCGAGGAACCTGCCTTCAGGCGGCGCTGGGCCGACGGCGGGCGGGTCGGCGGCATAGTCCTTATACGCCGGGCCGCCGCAGTTGACCTTCCTCGTGCCGCCGGGACCTTCGATGGCGATCGCGGCGATGCTCGGGAACTCGGTCTCGGACACGAACTCGATGGTCAGCCAGTCGCCCCGCACCTCCACATCCTTGAAGGTGTAGTCGAGGGCTTGGTTCCGGCCGACCTTGGCGAAGATGTCGAGGTTCTCGATGACCGTCTTGTCCTGGATGCGGACGCCGAAGACCCGCTTGCCGGCCTCACTGTAGTGCGGCTCGCAAAACCGTAGCGTCACCGCGTACTTGCCGGCGGGCAGTTTGAAGTGGTACGCCGCCAGGTTATAGCGGACGGTCTGGTAGAGCGTTGGGTCGTCAGTGCCGGCGATCTTATTCTGGGGAAACGCGGCGACCTGTCCGCCTTCAGGGCCTTCCTTAAGCGGGGGCGGCGGCGCGGCAGGCGCAAGGCATGGCTTGTTCCAGCCGCTCTGGTCCCACGCGGCCTGGGCGAGGGCCGAGACGTTCATCCCCAGCGCCCGCGTCCGCCAGTGGATTCCGATGAGGCCCGTGCACCCGTACTTGAGTGCGTCGGCGGCATCTTTCCTCATGCGGCCCACCCACAGTTGGACGCCGCAGAGGTTCGGGTCGTCCTCCATCCACGGGATGGCCCACTTGGGCCGGCCCGTGACTTTCGCGAAGCCCGGCTCGACTGGCGCCTTGCCGACCTGGCGGTTGATGCAACTCATCGGCATATCTTTTGGAAGCATCGCGTCGAAGAGCAAGCGGTCGTTCTGCGGGCCGAGGACCCAGCCGCACGTGGCCAGCGTGAATGGCGACTGCACCTTCTTCGCGGCGGCGACGGCGGCGCGGAGATCATCCACGGTCGCCTGCACCTGCTCCGGCTTCGCGCCGCCCCAGGTCCACCCCTCGGGAGTCCAGAACCAGTAGTAGTCGGGCGGACAGGTCTGCGCGAGGCGCCTGAAGATCCCCTCGTAGAGTTCCTGGACGATGGCCTTGTCCTTCGGGTCCTTGCCTAGGGTCTTCAGGCGGTCCTGGACGGCCTTGGGGATTGTGAGCGGCGTCTCGGTGCCCAGGCACGTCCTGACGCCCAGGCGGCGGGCGTGCCTGAAAACCTCGGCCAGCATCTCGCCGGCGCGGCCGAAGAGTTCGTTTGAGGCCTCCGGCGTCCGCGGCTGCGGGCAGAAGTCGCGCATCACGTCGGCCCCGAAATCGTCGCGGTCGAACATGTCGGCCGCGCCGAACGAAAACTCGCCGGTCTTCTTCGCCTTGTACCCCCAGTTCCCGCGCAGGGTGTTCTGCCAACTGGCGGGGTACGAGAACTTGACGTTCGGCCCCTCGCCAATGTCCTGCGGCAGGCCGATCCAGACCGCCGGTTCGGCGTTCGGATGGCCCTCGGGGTACGTGTGGAAGCCGATGAAGTTCATCCGGAGTTTCACTAGTTGCGAGATGTACGCCTTGTAGTCATCGAGGTTCCACCAGTCTGGCCCCTCGGGGAAATCGTGGAACGGCTGTATGCCGCGCGTCTCGAAGAGCGGGTTAGCGACTTCGCTGAGGTCGGGCAGGGCGAAGGGGACCTTTGCGTCGGGCAGGACGTCGCCCTCAAGGTAGAACCGCACTCCGAGGCGCTCGGCGAAGCGGTAGGCGGCGTAGAGCATGCCCGCCTCGTCGGCGCCGACGACCAGGAGAACGCGCCGGTTGCCCTGGCGAATCGTCTCCAGGAGGTACTGCTGAGGCAGTACTTTCTGGCCTCTGAATCGCGAGGCGTGGGCGATATCGTCGGGCAGGCGGCGGTCCTCGGTGGCGACGACAATGAGGTCGCCGCCCTCGGGCAGCGTTTTCAGCCCATCGACGATGGGCAGGAGTCGGTCCATACGCAGATAAACGTAGCGCCGCACTTCCTTGGCCGCCAACATCTCGGCGTAGGAGGCGCCCTGGGGCACGATGATGGTACAGGGCGGCTGTTCGCCCGCGGCGGCCTCGGCGCGGCATGCGGGCGCTGCGGCGGCAAGCGCGGCCCATATGATTACCAGGGGGACCCATCGCCTCATGACGCTCTCCTTTGTTCATCTGTGGCACGCCCGCCCCCGGGCGTGCACAGCCGGGGGCGGCTGTGCCACGTGTTTGTCATTCTGAGCGGAGCGAAGAATCTCGCCGTGGGAATCGCCACGGCAGATTCTTCGCCGCCCGAAGGCGGCTCAGAATGACAAATTCAGACAACTGTGCCATTTTCTTCAGGCGCAAGACCACCCTACGCGGTGCTGCGTTTTCTCTTGCTCAAGACGTCGATCAGCACGGCCACAAGGAGCGTGGCCCCGATGATGAACGTGTTCCAGTAGATATCGACGTGAAAGATATTGATGGCGGTCACGATCATAGCCATGAGCAGCGACCCGAGGAGCGCTCCGAGGATCGTCCCCTCGCCCCCCTGGAGGCTCGCCCCGCCGATGATCACCGCCGTGATCACCTGGAGTTCCAGGTTCTTCCCCAGCGTGACCGAGACGTTGCCGAACCGCGCCGCGGTGATCAGCCCGGCGACGGCGGCCAGAACGCCCGTCAGCACGTAGTTGAAGATCTTCATGCGGTTGACGTTGATGCCCGACAGGATGGCCGCCTTCTCGCTGCCGCCGATGTAGTAGTTCTGCCGCAGGAACCGCGACTTCCGCAGCAGGAGGTCCCCCACGGCCACCAAGACCAGACAGATGACGATCGGGTGCTGCACGTCCAGCACCTTGCCCTGGCCGATCCACTTGAACTCATCCGGCAGCCCGGAGATGTTGCGGCCCTGCGTGATGATATCGACCAGTCCGCGGACCACGCCCATCATGCCCAGGGTGGTGATGAATGGGTTTATCCCGATCCGGGCGATGAAGAGGCCGTTCACGAAGCCCACCGCCGCGCCCACGCCGAGGCCGAGCAGTATCGCCGCCGGCACCGGCACGCCGCTGACCATCGCCATTCCCGCGACCGCCGCCGCCAGCCCGGCCGTGGACCCGACCGACAGGTCGAACCCGCCGGAGATAAGCAGAATCGTCATGCCGATGGCCACGATCGCCTGGAACGACAGGGCCAGCAGGATGGCGTACAGGTTGTCGATCGTCATCGACTCCGGAGACGCAATGGCAACGCCGCCAACGGCCGCCAGCAGGATGACTGCCAGAGCAAACTCCCGCTGATCAGCGAGCCGTCTCAGCAGGTTTCGCTCGGGTGCGCCAAGTTCCGCTTCCGCCATGATCGCTCCGTCATGGTTGCAGCCGAGGGCGGCTGCACCACAGTTGTGGCACAGCCGCCCCCGGCTGTGCATCACGATTCCAGCCCCACGCCGGCGGCGCAGGCGATGATGTTCTCCTCGGTGGCCTCGCGGCGGGCAAACTCGCCGGCGATGCCGCCCTGGCGCATCACGATGATTCGGTCCGCCAGGCCCAGTATCTCCAGGAGGTCCGACGAGATGAGGATGATGCCCACGCCCGATGCGGCCAGTTGCCGCAGCAGGCGGTAGATTTCACTCTTTGCGCCCACGTCCACGCCGCGCGTCGGCTCGTCGGCGATGAGCACCTTAGGGGCGATGCCCATCCACATCGCCAGGAGCACCTTCTGCTGGTTGCCGCCCGAGAGGTTCCGCACCGTCTGGCGGACGGAGGGGGTGATGATGCCGAAGCGCGAGCGGGCCGCCTCGGCGAACTCCCCAATGAGCCGCTCATCCATCATGCCCAGCCGACCGGCGAACCGCGAGAGGCTGGGCGCAATGCAGTTGTCGCGCACGGTCATCCTGAGGAAGAGGCCCTGGTCCTTTCGGTCCTCCGTCAGGTACCCGATGCCGGCGGCGATGGCCTGGCTCGGCGACCGGATGTGCAGTGGGCGGCCGTCGAGAGTGACGGTGCCCCAACAACGGGGTGCAATCCTTGTCCCGTTGGATCCCGTCTTTGGGACATGACAAGCCCCGGAGGCGATCCGCTCGGCGCCGAAAAGGGCCCGCGCAAATTCCGTCCGACCCGAGCCGACGAGCCCCGCCACCCCGAGAATCTCGCCGCGGCGAAGGGCGAGGCCATCGACGCAGAAGTACTCCGGCCCGATCTCGCAGTTGCGCTCGCCGTAGATGTTGCCGAGCGTACGCCCAACCATGCGCCTTATGAGTGCATCCTCGGTGAGGCCAGCCGCCGAGAGCGATTCCACGCGGTGCCCGTCGCGGAGGACCGTCACGCGATCGGCCACCCGGAAGACCTCGCGCAGGTGGTGAGAGATGTAGATGATGCTCGTGCCCTCGGCCTTCAAGCGTTCCATGTTGCGGAACAGGAGTTCCGTATCCAGCGCGGTCAGCGACGATGTGGGCTCGTCCAGCACGAGGACTTGCGGCCGGTACGACATGGCCTTCAAGATTTCAATCACCTGCTGCTGCGCCGCCGAGAGATGCTTGACCGGCGTGCGCGGCGGAAGGTCGAGGTTGAACAGACCCAGAAGTTCGCGCGACCGGCCCTCCAGAGCGTCCCAGTCAATGAGGTTCCAGGCGCGGACCGGCTGGCGGTTGGCGAAGATGTTCTCGGCCACCGAGAGGTTCGGCGCAAGCGACAGTTCCTGGTACACGACGCTGATGCCCTGCATGGCGGCGTCGTGGGCGCCGCGGAAACGGACCGGTCGCCCGCCCACAAGAATGTCGCCCGAGTCGGGCCGGTAGATGCCGCCGACGATGTGCATCAGCGTGCTTTTGCCGGCGCCGTTCTCGCCGACGAGCGCGTGGACCTCGCCGCGGCGAAGATCGAAGTCAACCTGGTCCAGGGCAAGCACGCCGGGAAAGGCCTTGCTGATCCCGCGCAACTGGAGAATGGTGTTGTCGGCCATCCGAGCGCTGTCTCCGAATCCGCGCCGCCGCGCTGCATCACTTCCGCATGAAGTACTGGCAATTGTCCCTGTCAACGATGATCACGCCGGTATCGACCGCCTCGGGCGCGCCGCTGGTGCCGGCCTTGGCGTTGTCGGTCGTCACGGGAACCGGGTTGTTGCTGAGGTTGTAAAGGATCTGGACGGCGTAGAAGGGCATGAGGGCGGTCTGCTGCGCAACCGTGGCGCTGATGACGCCGTCCTTGATGTACTCCAGCACCTCGTTGCCGCGGTCCATCGCCACGATCTTGACCTTGCCGACCCGGTTGGCCTCCTTGACGGCTGTGGCGGCGCCCGTGCCGCCGGCGGCCTCAACGCACGCGATGCCCGCAAGGTCCGGGTATCTCTGGAGCAGCGACCCCGCCGCCTGGGCCGCCACAACCGGGTCGGACTGCGTGTCGGCCACCTGGACGACCTCAATGCCGGGCGACTGCTTGAGGGCATCCTGGTACCCGCGGACCCGCTCCTCCAGGTTCGACTGGCCCGGCTTGGTCATGATGGCCACCTTGCCCTTGCCGCCGACCAGTGCCGCCAGTTTCCTGCCGCCCTCGAAGCCGGCCCGGTAGTTGCCGGTGCCGACGAAGGCGATGCGCTTCGAGCCGGGCAGATCGGCATCGACGGTCACGACCGGGATGCCTCTTGCGGCGGCCTTATCGACGAGGGCGGCAAGGGAACTCTCGAACCCGACGACGACGATGCCGTTGGGGTTCCTGGCGATAGCCAACTCAAGGGCGTTCGCCATTGCGTTCATGTCGTAGTCGGCGGGGCCGACGTACTCCGTCCGCACGCCCAGGGCACTGCCGGCCATCTCCATCCCCATCTTGTGGTCATAGAAATAGTCGAGGCTGCCCAGGGCCGAGACCTCGATGTAGAGTTGGCCGGAGACATCGCCCTTGCCCTTGGCGCTCGTCGCGGCGTCGGGCTTGCTGCACCCGGCCAGTAGCGCCGCCAGGACCGGAAGAATCATGCCGAGTATCTTCACATGAGCACTCCTATGTGCTTGCCAGTGTCTGCCCGGCAACCCGTGAGATTCCGGCGGCCGAGCCGTTCCGCCGTCAGCCGGCACTATCCCGAATAGCCTTGAACATCGCAAGCAGGTTCTCGGTGGGCGTATTGGCTTGGATGTTGTGCACCGAATCGAAGACGAACCCGCCGCCGTCGCCGAATATCTCGATCCGCTCGCGGACCTCCCTGTAAACCGCTTCTGGCGTGCCGAACGCCATCGTGTGTTGCGTGTCGGCCCCGCCGCCCCAGAACACCAGTTGCCGCCCGAAGTCCTTCTTCAGTCGCCGGGGGTCCATTCCGGCCGCGGAGGTCTGCACTGGGTTCAGAATATCGAAGCCGGCCTCGATCAGGTCGGGTATAAGGTCCACCACCGACCCGCACGTGTGGATGAACGTCTTCCACGTTGTCTTCTCGTGGATTCGTTTGTTGACCGCGACGTGGAACGGCTTGAAGAGGTCGCGGTACGATGCCGGCGAGATGAAAAGCCCCCGCTGCGTGCCGAAGTCCGTGCCCGTCAGGAACGCCGCCTGCACGCGGTCGGCCAGGATGGGGGCAAGCATGTCGATGTTCCCCAGCGCGATCTCGCACTGCCTCTGGAACACCTTGCGGACATAGTCCGGCCGCAGGGCGGTTGACATGTACCACTCGGCGATGTCGCGGATGCCCTTGGGGCGCTTCATCCATGGAGCGGGCACGAGGGCGATGTCGCCGAAGGCCGTGCCGGGCATCGAGAGGATCGCGCCTTTTCCGGGGCTGCGGTCGAGGCGCTCAGCCTCGCGCCGGTAGTAAGCGATCTCGCGGTCGCCGAACGGGGCGAACTCCTTGAGGTTGTCCGCCGGGTCGAGGCGGCCTTCGTCGATCGGCGGCTGGCGGACGATGCTGTCGAAGAACCAGCCACCCTTTGGCATCCGCCCGCTCGGCGGGGCCGAGAGGTCGCCCTCCGGGTGCATGAGGAGGTCGCCGCCGGCCTCGGTCGTCACGTTGAACTTCTCCGGCACGAGCACCGGCGTGCCGTCGAAAAGTTCGAACGGTTTCCAGCCCGCGCTCTCGAACCCGAAGAGGGTGGTGCGGCCCAGGACGCCCACGACGTCGATGCCCAGGGCCTCGCCGAGCGCCTCGTCGATCTCGCCGAGCATCTGGTACGGCTCGATGACCTTCACGCGGAAGGTCGTGTCGCCGATGATCGCCTGCCTGAGTCTGCTGACGGCGGCCACGTGCATGCCTGTGACAGCGGTCGATCCGAAATCGACGCACACGCGGTCGGGCTGCCTGTGGTCGAGCGTGGCCTGGAGTCTCTGTCTGGAATTCATTGCGGCGGCCTGCTCCTGTCGGTAATACTCGACTTGCCCGAACTACGGTTGCGTCCTATCGCCCGGTTGTCCATCCCAAAAACTCCGTCCGCCTTATTCTACAAGCATTTACGTCTCTTGTCTGCCCCGCTCTGCGCCGCTACGATTGAGGCCTTCCAGCCAGAAAGGACGGCCTCACCCTGGGCTTGATACAACTGATCCGCATCCTGCTGCGAGCCCTGCTCGCCAACCGGGCTGCCCTGGCCATGGAGAACCTGGCCCTGCGCCAGCAACTGGCCGTCCTCGAGCGGTCCGTCAAACGCCCTTCCCTGCGGCAACGCGACCGCATCTTCTGGGCCTGGCTGTCCAGACTCTGGAACGGCCGGCGAGCCGCCCTG
>CAYGWP010000209.1:0-6726 GCA_964353455.1 uncultured Anaerolineales bacterium | reverse complement strand
GATGCTGATGATGTCGGTGCGCGGGGTCATGATCTGGCTGGCATCAGTCTCGGCGAAGCGGATGACGTTTTCGATCATCTGTCTCTGGCGTTTGTCGAGGCGGCCTTCGCGTTCGCCCTCGTCGGCTACGCTGCGGATTTCCTCCTCGATATGCGACAGCGGGGGCAGAGAGGGCTTCACGCCGGCCAGGCGGCGCACGAGGCCGTCCAGCGGTCCGCCCAGGGCGGACCAGATCGGCAAGAAGAGCACCCGGCAGGCATGGAGCGCCGGCAGCGTGACCACCAGGACGCCCTCGGCCGCGTACTTCGCCCACGCCAGCGGGATGATGCCGGCCAGTGTTACGCACACCGCGCCAGCCGCGACGCCGCCGACGAGCCAGCCGGCCGCATCGTTGCCGAACCGGTCAACGGCCCAGACCTCAATGAGGAGCGTGACGGCCACCAGGCAGAGGATGTGAGCGGCGCGCGCCATTTGGAGGAGGTCGTCGTGATGCTCATAAAGGTGCCGGAGTTCATCGAGGCGGTTTCGGGCCGCAAGGCTATCCTTGAGTCGGGCGCGGGAGAATGAACGCAGTGCGCTATTGGTGAGTGCGAAGAACAGGGCCGCGCCCGTCGCAGCGACAATGAGGACCAGGTGCGCGTAGAACGGCAAACGCTCTCCTTCTACCCTGGCCCGCCCTTAACCCTGGCGGGCCGCCGTCAGGCCACGGCACGCCTGCCGTGCCAGGGTGGCGGGCTCGCCCGCAGCGCGACCGGCCGGAGATGCCGAGAAGCCCACGCCTTCCAGGAGCGCATCGGTGCGCTCGTGCATCACGCGGGCGGCCTGGGGCGTTCGGTCGTCGTAACCCATCAGGTGCAGGAGGCCGTGGACGATGTACAGCAGGAGTTCGGCCCGGGGGTCGATGCTCAGCGACTCGGCCTGCCGCCGGGCCAGTTCGGCCGAGGCGATGATCTCGCCGTTCAAGGCGGAAAAGGGTCCAGGACCCCTAAGGTCGTCAAGGGTCCTGGACCCTTTTCCGCCTGACCAGTCGAGGTCTTCCAGCGGAAAACTGATGACGTCGGTCGCCGTGTCGCGTCCGAGGTACTCGCGCGAGAGGTCGCGGATGTGACGGTTGTCCGTGAGGACGATGCTGAGGCTCTTCGCGCATCGGCCTTCCTCTTTGATCACCCGGCGAATGACCTGGAGGATCAACTTCTTCTCGAGCCGCACGTGATCCTGAAGGTCAGTGATCTCGATCTTGGCCATTGCCACTCCCACTGTCGCCCCGCCCTGACGGACTGGCGGGGCGACCAAGTCGGTAATCAAGGAGATCGTGAAAGCGTAATTTACCTTGCATCTTCTGTCAAGACGCGACCTCGCGCTCCCGATGCGGAGAGCGCCTACTGCGGGCGCGGCATCGTGCGTGTTTCGCCGGGCGTACGCCCGTCTCCCTCGGTTCCGGCCTCGGCCGCGCGCCGGTCCGCAGGGTACGCCGGACGACTATGATAAACGCTCACTAGCCTCTTCGTCAAGGTGTCCTCGATGGTCCGGAGGTCCATCAGCGTCAGGCCGCTCGAATCCAATTGGCCGTCCATGAGCCGTTTCATGATGATGTCGTGAACGGTCGCGCTCGTCTTCGGGGCCGACCTGTCCGCCAGGCTCCGCGTGGCGCCCTCGACGGCATCGGCCAGCATGACGATGGCCGTCTCGCGCGACCGCGGCTTTGGACCGGCGTAGCGGTACTCTACTTCGGCCGGCGGCTTCTGGCCTGCCGCCGCCGCCTGCCGGACCGCCTCCCGGTAGAACTGCTCCATCAGCGACGTGCCGTGATGCTCGGCGATGAACCGCTTGATAATCGGCGGCAGGCCAAGTTGGTCCGCAAGGCGGAGGCCGTCCTTGACGTGATCCATGATATAAGAGCGACTGGTGGCCGGCGGCAAGGAGTCGTGGACCTTGCGGCCGTCCTGCCAGTTCTCGCCGAAGTAGCGCGGGTTGGAGGCCTTGCCGATGTCGTGGAAATACGCGCCGACGCGTGCAAGAAGCCCTGATGCGCCGATTGCCTCGGCGGCTGCCTCGGCCAGTGTCCCGATCAAGAGGCTATGTGTGTACGTGCCTGGCGCCTCAAGGGCCATCCGCCGCAGGGCCGGCTGGTTCACGTCGCACAGTTCCAGCAGGCTGATGTTGGTCACGACGCCGAAGGCCCGCTCGATGAGCGGCAGGAGGGCCAGCATCACCACGCCAGACGCCACGCCCACGCAGAAGTAGAGGAACGAGGGCCAGAGGATCGTCCGCAGCGTCGTCCAGGCCGAGACGTCGGGGTAATCCAGCCGCCAGAACGCCAGGGCCGCCCTCGCCGCAAAGAAGGCCAGGCCGGTGAGCGCCCCGACCTTGACCAGTTTGGATCGGTTGTTGATCTGCCCCAGGGCCAGGATTGCGATGCTCGTTCCCACCGCCGCCGTGATGGCCCAGTCCAGCCGCGACCGCGTCGCCAAGGCAACCAGAAGGACCAGCGACCACGAGAACGCCAGCGCGAAGACCTCGGTGTACGCCACCGCCACGATCATGCCCGAGACGGCCAGCAGGAGCGTATAGAACTCTGCCGGACCGCGGGCCTGGGCCACCGCTTTCGAGGCCCCGATCACCAGGAGGCACAGCGCCGCCAGGATAAGGGTTCGCGGCAGCGACCGGCCGACGTTCGGCTGGAGTCGGGCCGCATACGCCGCAAGCAGGACGATGAGGAGTCCCAGGATGATCGCCCCTCCGATCCACGCCAGGACGATCCGGAACCATCCCAGTTCCGCCAGGTACTTCTCCTGTTCCTGTTCCAAGAGTTTGATGTCGGCCTCAGTGATCTCCTTGCCCGCCTCGACCAGCACCGTGAAGGCCTTATGCAGGACCTTGACGGGCGAGACGGCGGCCTTGGCGTCGGCGCGGTGATTCTCCGTCTGGGCCTGGTCATAGGCGAGGGTGACGCCTACGCGGGGGGCCATGACGGCCGTGATTGCGGCAGTGCCGGCCTCGCCGAAGATCGGCTTCAGCGATGTGTCGAGGGCCGCCTTGATCTCTCGCTGGATCCGGTCCACATCGACGGTTGTCAGGACACCCTGGAGCGGGATCGCCACCTCCTTCGGCGGAGTGCTGGCGTCGGCCTGAGGCACCAGGGCGATGATCTCCTGGGGAGGCTCCTCCAGGATGGAAGCCATCTCCGCCAGGGTCGCGGAAGGAGGAAGTTTGTCGCGGAGTTCTTTGAACTGGGCGGGACGCTCCTGCTCCCGCTGCATGTTCTCCTCGCTGACAATCGCCAGGCGGGCCGGATCTTCAAGGGCGGCAAGGGCCTTCGCGATGGCGTCCTGGACGGCCGCCAGGTTCTCGGGCTTGTCGCCGAGTGCCTGCTTGATCGCGGCGAACGTCTCCGGCCCGATCTTCCACTCGGTGCGTCGGGCCTCGGGCACTTGCTCGAGCGTCGGCTGCTTGGCCACCTCGGCAACGAGTGCTGTCAGGCTCTCGCGCAGGGGGATGATCTTCTTACGGGCGTCGGGGGTGTAGATGCGCGGTACGCGGAGTGCCACCAGCCCGCGGACGATTGAAGTGGCGCCATCGTCCACGTACTCGAAGTTGACGCGGGCCAGGGTCGGGTTCGTGGATATCTGGCCCTTCTCGACGGGAAGGGGCGGGCGCGGCAGTTGCACAATGAGGAGCGCCCCGACCAGGAGGGCCCCCAGGACCGCCAGTTGTCCAAGCACCCGCGGGTCCCTCAGACGCTCCTCGATGCGCGCAAGGACCCCGCCTTCACCCGAGG
This sequence comes from uncultured Anaerolineales bacterium, assembly GCA_964353455.1. Lineage (GTDB taxonomy): Bacteria > Planctomycetota > Phycisphaerae > FEN-1346 > FEN-1346 > CAYGWP01. The sequence goes on along the minus strand of CAYGWP010000209.1, from coordinate 2,948 downwards.
CTGCGGCGGGCTGCGACCGTCTTGGCGGAAAGAAGTCCATGATTGGTTCCTATTCGTCCGGTTTGAGGCCGTCGTCGCGGCGCGGCCCGGCTTCGCCGGGGCTGCGTCCCGCCCTTAGTCTTGGCGGGCGGTCCTTGCTGCCGCGCTCGGCCCCGCCGATGCGGGCTGCTTCGCTCGCCTGCTCGTAGGCGTTCACGATGTCCTGGACCAGCCGGTGGCGAACGATATCGCTCCGGGTCATCTCGTGGAACTCCAGGCCGTCGATGCCGGCGAGTTTCTCCCAGGCATCGACCATGCCGCTCTTCGTTCCCGCCTGGAGATCGACCTGCGTGATGTCGCCTGTGACGACCATCTTCGATCGCATCCCCATGCGCGTCAGGAACATCTTCATCTGCGTGGGCGTGGTGTTCTGCGCCTCGTCGAGGATGATGTAGGCGTCGTTGAGGGTCCGTCCGCGCATGTACGCCAGCGGGATGATCTCGATGACATCGGTTTCCGTGTACACGCGGACCTGCTCGAAGCCCATCATGTCGTGCAGGGCGTCCAGGAGGGGCCTCAAGTACGGGTTGACCTTGGCCTGTAGGTCGCCCGGAAGGAAGCCGAGTTTCTCGCCGGCCTCGACCGCGGGGCGCACGAGAACGATCCGCTTGATCCGTTGTTTGCGGAGGGCCTGGACCGCCATCGCCACCGCCAGGTACGTCTTGCCGCTGCCGGCCGGGCCGATGCAGAACACGAGGTCGTTCTTATCGATTGCCTGGCAGTAGGCGAGTTGGCCGGGGGTCTGCGGCCGGACGGGCCGGCCCGACACGTACACCTCGATGCTCTGGAGGCTCGGCGTGTGGCCGGACCGCGCCACCGTGTCGATGATCTGTTGGACCTCGCGCTCGCTGACCACCTGGCCGTCGGCGGCCATCCGCTCGAGTTCCTCAAGGACCATCTGGGTGTTGCGGACGGCGTCGGCGGGCCCGATGACGTGAACCTCGCCCTCGCGGGCGGCCAGGCGCACGCCGAACGTGTCGCGGACCATCCGCAGGTGCTTGTCGCGCGGACCGAACACCAGAGGCCGGTGCTCGTCGCTTCCCAGTTTGAACGCCTTCTCCATCGAGTGTCTATTATCGTATCATCTCGGTCCATTTCAAGACCACAATCGCCACATACGCCACCGGCCCGGCCGCAAGCAGCGAGTCGAGGATGTCGAGCACACCTCCGAAACCGGGGATGCCGCCGGTGTCCTTCACGCCGCAGGCCCGCTTCATGAGGCTTTCCGCGAGGTCGCCGAGCACCCCGGCAACGCTGACGACCAGGCCGAAGATAAGCATCGCGGGCCACTGGAGGCCGCCGATTCCGCAGCCGATCGAGAGGGCCATGACAATCCCCGTCGCCAGCGCCCCGGCGAGGCCCTCGACCGTCTTATTCGGGCTCAGCCTCGGCACCAGTTTGTGCCGCCCAAGCGCCGATCCCGTGGCGTAGGCCCCGATGTCGGCCCCCTTCACGACGCCCACCGTCAGCGCGAAGAAGAGGAGGCCGCTTCCAGGGTCGCCGTGCTCCGCGTCAAGCAGGAAGAAGAACCGCACCTTCGCCAGGAATATGCCGAGCATGCCGACGGTGAGGACCACAAGCGTCGTCCATCCGACGCCGGCAAGCGCCCGCTCGAAGTTCCCCCCCCCGCGCTCGGCGCCGACGATCTCAGCGATGAGCGCGGCGAAGACCATCGCAATGAGCACCACCAGCGACGGCTCAAGCCCGCTCCGGTACATCCAGTACGGGATGCTCAGCGGCTTGTAGATCTCCAGCCATGCGCTCGCCACAAGGAGCGTGGTGAACACGAGCACGATCGGCGCGCTCACCGGATGCCCCTTGCCCCGAAGCATCCGGATGAACTCCCAGCAGCATGCCCAGAACGAAAGCAGCATGAGGAGCCAGAACCCCGGCGCAATGGGGGCATCCACCCACAGGGCCAGCGGCACGTCAAGGCCCAGGATGATGCCGCACCCGGCCACCAGGCCGGCCCCGATCGTAATGCGTGTCCAGGCAGTGCTCATGCAGGTCGGTCTTCCGGTTTCAGGCCGCCGAACCGGCGCTCGCGCTTCGCATAGTCGCGGATGGCGGCATGCAGGTCTGACTCACGGTAATCGGGCCACAGCGTCTCAGTCACATACAGTTCGGCGTATGACATCTGCCACAGGAGGAAGTTCGACAGGCGCATCTCGCCGGCCGTACGAATCAGCAGGTCCGGGTCGGGCATCCCCGCCGTGTACAGGGCCGAGGCGAAGGTCTCCTCGGTGATTGCCGCCGGGTCGAGTTCGCCGCGTGCCGCCCCTTCGGCCAGCGTGCGCGCGGCATCGGCGATCTCGCTGCGGCTCCCGTAGTTGACGGCCAGGCAGACCGTGAGGCCCGTGTTGCCGGCGGTGGCCTCGATGGTGCGATCGACCTCTGCCAGGACATCCGCCGGGATGCCCTCCCGCCGGCCGATGGTCCGGACGCGAACATTATTTTTGATCGCCCGTGCGCGCTCCGAGATGAGGTGCTTGCGGTACAGGTCCATCAGGAAATTGACTTCCTCGGTCGGGCGGCGCCAGTTCTCGCTCGAGAAGGCAAAGAGCGTGAGTTGCACGAGCCCCAGTCGGCCGCATTCCTCGGTGATGATGCGGACCGCCTCGCCGCCGCGGCGGTGGCCCTCGATGCGCGGCAGGCCCCGCGCGCGGGCCCAGCGGCCGTTGCCGTCCATGATGACCGCGATGTGCCGCGGCCATCGCTCGCGCGGCACGCCGGCGAGCGCCTCCGGGATGTGATTGGCCTCTGCCATCGCGCTCTCGATCCGCGACCGTAACCCACGTCTTTGCGCGGCGGTTCTCCCGAACCGCCGCGTGGATTGCCGGCTATTACACCCTCACGCGCTATTCCGGCGCGGCGGGTCGGGAGACCCGCCGCGCAAAGTATGAATCCAG
>CAYGWP010000208.1:0-9023 GCA_964353455.1 uncultured Anaerolineales bacterium | reverse complement strand
CCGCGTGGACTGGGCCACCGTAACCGTCGCCGCCGTGGCGTTGACGATCAGCGTATCGCTGGCGGTCGGGTCGCCGCCGTTGACGCTGATGCTGGTCAGGGCGGTCGGGGTGTTGGCGTTGTTCAGGCTGACTTCGTCGCTGCCGCCGGCGCCGTTGATCACCAGGCTGGTCTTGTTGGAGAACTCGATGGTTTCGTAGTTGTCCACGGCCACCAGACCGTTGGTCACCACCGACCCGACGGTGTAACTGATGGCGTTGGCCTCGTCGGTGGCATTCACCGTAAGCGTGCCTGCCACAACCGTGTCGAGCACCGGCTCCATGCCTGAGAAGACGACCGTCTGGGTGATACCCCCGCCGACCATGACGCTGGTGCCGGAACCGTTGTCCGGGCCGACGGTGTAGGTGTCGGTGGTGGCCGTCCCACCGGACAGCGTTAGCGAATCGGCGCCCGTGCCGGCGTTGTACTCGAGCGGCGTGTTGATCAAGCGATTGGTGCTGTCCACGATCAGTCTGTCGTTGCCGTCGCCGGTATTGACAATCACGCGGTCCACGTTGGTCGTGATGATCGGGACGATACTGACGCCGCTGACGGTCCCGGTCATGCGGGTCTGGCCGACCGCCGGGCTGTCCACGGTCAGCAGGTCGTCGCTGCCGGGGGTGTTGATGGTCAGGTTGCTGACGTTGTCCAGGGTGATTTGGCCGGTCGAGGCGAAGTCCTGGAAGGTAATAGTCGTGCTGCCGACGACAAGGATGCCGTTGAGGTTGACTGGGGCCAGGGTATCCGGGTGGGTCCGGGTAACCAGTGTGTCCGTCGGGTCGCTGCCGGGCGTGTACACCGCGTCGGTGGCGCCGCCGCCGATAATAGTGATTCGGTTGGCGCCGGGCTCGCCGCCGCGGATGGTCACGTTCGCGGCAAGGCTGGCGTCGATGGTGATCCAGTTGGTCAGTTCGCCGCCGTCAATCAGGATGCCGTTGCTGGTATCAATGGTGTAAGAGAATACGTTGCCGGCGCGGGTGTAGATCGTCGGGTTAGTGGGCTCGTTGCCCACGAAGGAGCCGTCGGCGCCGGGGACGTCGATGGGCGTGGTGTGGGCGGCGTCGCTGAAGGCCGCGATCGTCACCAGCGCGGAATTGACGCCGCTGCTGGTGATGGTGATCGTGTCGTGCCCCCCGGTGCCCGTGACGTAGGCCGGGAAACTGGCATTCGGCCCCAGTTGGGCGGGGTCGATCAGGCGATCATAGTCAACGTTGTTGTTGGCCGGGTTGGACGCCAATCGGAGGGGATAACGGGTGAAGAAGCCGTACTGCGTCCAACTCAGGCCGTAGCCTTCAATTTCCGAATTGCCCTCAATCACATCGCGGTAATGGCCGCTGCTTGTGTCATACGTGTGCTCAATCCCGAAGGTGTGGCCCGCCTCGTGGGCGACGTTGTCGCCCAGGCCGACGGATGCGTTCGGTCCGCGCATGTTCATGCCGTTAAAACTGGCGACCAGCATGTAGTCGGCGAAGACCAGGGCCGTGTTGTCGTGGTCGTTGTCGTTGCCGATGTCCTCGCCTGCGGCAATGCCGCTGCCGCCGGCGTTGACGGCCACCTGAACGCCGCCGGGGCCCGTGGCCGCCGAGCAAATCAACCAGGCGTCGCCCACGTCGCCGGCCGCCAGCGTGGTATTGATGCCGGTCTGGTAAGTCGCATCGCTGGTATTGTCCAGCGCAGGGGCCAGCACGACGTTTACATCAAACGGCGCGTAAACCCGCTGGGTCACGGACAGGGCGTCGGCACGGACGCTGGTGTAGTCCAGGGCATTGGTGGACCCGTCGCCGTTGTAGTCGAAATCGACTTCCGGCGCGGCGCCGGCGAAGTGAATGACGCTCCCGTCCACCCACCCGCCGACGCCGCCGCGAAGGTCGGGGCCTTCGATGCCGCCGCCGCCAAGGTTCGTGCGGATCGCCAACACGGTCAGGTCCAGCCCGTCCGTCGGGAAGTAGTCGCCGAAGTCAACGTACAAGGTCCGCGACAGCAGCAACCGGTCCTCCAGCCGCTCAAACAGCGGGCAGCCTTCCGGAGACGGCGTCGCGGCGGGCGCTTCTGCCGCCGGATTCGCTGCACTCTTCGTGAACCCATTGCCCGACGTGCGGCGGTCCTGCTTCCTGCTCTTTGCGGACATGATTGTCCCCTTCTTAGGGTTGGACACCGACCATGGAGACTGCCGTCCGATGACCTGCTATGACGGCGCCAAACATTGATTGCAGATTACCTGACTGTGCCAAACCTCTTTCCCTCCCAGGCTTCCCTCTCAGGCTACAGATTACGGGGGCCTTGTCAACGGTTTTTTTTTAAGAATTATCCTGTTCTGAACAGCGACCGCGCCAAGACTCCCGCTTGGCGGTCTTATCGGACGTTGGCGCGGCATCACTTGACACAAAACTACCGCCGACCGGAGGCGGTGTTTCCGCAACCATCGAGTTCCCGGCGCATCCGCCCGAATCGAATCTCATCCACGGCTAACGTTGACATACGCGCCGGTCGGCCGTCCGGCGCGGCGAAGCAGGCGGCCGCGTCAGTTCCCCTTCGCAGCCCCGCCGGGAACTATCGCCCAGTGGGGTTCGCGGGCCATCATCTCGCGATGGTTCGGCAGGTGGTCTTCCAGCCACTTGAGGGCCTCGGCAGACTTCGGGAAACCGCCATCGACGCCGCAGACCGCGACCGCCCGCGCCGAGTAGGCGTAACTACTGCCGTAGTTCGGAAGGTCGGCCCTGCTGAGGCGGGCGTTCTCGCGGCCCAGCGTCTTCCAGTCTTCGTAGAAAATCGTCTTTCCGCCGGGGCCCTGCTCGCCGACCACGAAGCGGTAAGGCGCCGCCAGCATCGGGTCGAAGTCCGGGGCGCTCGTCAGCGAGCCCACGCGCAGTCGCAGGAGGAAATCGCGCGGCCGCGCGGCATCGGCGTATCCCAACTCAACCAGGTGGTGGAGGCTCCACGCCAGGTAATCGTTCTCCCACGGGGCGATGACCATCCACTTAGGGTTGGCAGGGTTCTGGATGCGTGCATTATCCGTCGTGCGGACGCCCCAGGCGCCGATGCGGTTAAACTCCGGCGGCCCGTACATGCGGCGGATGTAGTCGGCGATGTTGCTCCGGACCTTCTCCTCGAAGTACCGGGCCTCGCTCTCGCCGTCCGGGGCGATCCATGCAGCATCGGCGATATTTCGCAGGCCCCATGCGTTCCCGCGAATCTGGTCCGACAGGATCCCCTTCGCGCCCATCCGCGGCTCGGACCACGTGGCGATGAGGCAGTAGTTCGCCCAGAAGTACGCCTCCTCCAGGAAGTAGTAGTCGCCCGTCACGAGGTACGGCACGTAGGCGAAGGACCCCTGATGCGCAAGGTCGGGCGAGAGGCGGACCTGCTTCGGGTCGGCCTCCGTGCGGGCGGGTTTCCACTGCGGCTTGTCTTTGCCGCGCTCATCCAGCCAGAAGGCCGGGCGGTCGTCAATCGAGAGAACGCGGCCGGTCTTGCGTGCCCGCACGTGGATCGGCCACGAGCCGGCCATGTCGCCGCCGGCCAGCACGAGCGACTTCGCCTGCGGGTCCATCGTGAGGAGGTATCGCACTGTCCACGCCGGATACGGCGCGATCTCCGCGCGGCCGCCGGTCGTCGGCATGTAGGCAGTCAGTGCGCCCTTGCCCATGATCCGCCAGTCGGGTCCCTCAAGCCGCCGGAGGTCGAGTTCCGCGCGGGAGGGCGCGGCCGGCTTCAGGGTCGTGTCGTAGCGCGGTATCGCGCCGGTCGCCGAAAGGTACGCCAAGTCATGCGCGATGTGCGCGGCAGGTTCCGCCCCGCCCCACCAGAACACCTTGCGCCAGCGCGAGAGCGGCCGATGATCCACCGCTTCCTCGGTCATCACCTGCTTGCCGCCGACCGACACGGCCGCATCGTAGCGGATGTTGCCGGCCCAGCCGTCCCAGCAGTTCTCGACGGCAACCGAGATGCGGACGAGCCGGCACCCCGCGTAGGCCCGCACCTGGAATCGGACGCTGAGGTCCTCATCGGCCTTGCCGCCGGCATCCAGAAGCGGACCGGAGAGCAGCCACTCCATAGCCACGGGTCCCTGGAGCCAGACCCGGGCGGCATCGCCCGCCTGTTCGAGGAGCCGCCGGGCGCTGGCCGAGCGGACCGCGCCATCGGGGAACTTCAGGGCGACCACCGCGTCGAAATCGGTCTTGAGGAGGTCCGCCCGCGAGACGGCTGCCGCCGCAGGTTGCGGCGGCTTGCCGTTGGACAAGGCCAGGGAGACCTTGCCGTCGGCTGGCAAGGTATCTATTACTGCCGAAATCACCGCAAACCGGACCGACCCATCGTCGTACCGGCGCTTGACATCGACCTGAGCGGGCAGCGCCTTCTCGCCAATGCGCACGGCAATTCCGTCGCGGATATCCCCTCGCTTGAACGCCTGCCCGAACGTGACGGGCGCTCCCGTCAGCGGCGCCCCGGAGAGATTGCGGACCTCGACGCCGGCAACCGGGGCAGTCTCCGCCCCAGGCATCCGCCCCGCAAGAACGAGAACGGCAGCCGCGCCCAGAAGGGCGCAGCCGCCACGGAACCCCGGCCGATGACAGGTCATGTGGCGTCTCTCCGGCTGAAATCGCGGCCCCGCGGGTCAGAAGAGGAGCGTTGTCTTCATAGACCCCTTTGCCCGCGCGGGGTCGGCATAGTTGGCGAACGCCTCGGCGGCCTGGTCCCACGGGACGCGCGGCGTGACGAGGCCGGCCAGTTGCTCGCATCCATCGGCCATCATATTTACGGCCGTCTGAAAGTAGTCCAGGCATCCGGGGCCGTGCGACGTGATTATCCGCGTCTCGTTCGTCACCGTGTGGTACCACGGGAACGGCTGAAGGTCGTCGTGCGGCACGCCGAAGGCGAAGAGCCTGCCCGCGCGGCGCGGCAGATGGGCCGCCGTGATGAGCGCCTGCGGCGTGCTGCCGGCCTCAACGCAGACATCCACCATCTTGCCATCGGTCAGCCGCCGCACCTCTTCCACGGTATCGGACGCCGATGCGTCAACCACATGGGTCGCGCCGAAACGCCGCGACCACTCCAGGCGCCACGGCACCCGGTCGATTGCGATGACCTGGTCTGCCCCCGCGCGGCGCAGGAGGTACGTAAACATCAGGCCGATAGGACCCTGCCCGACCACGGCGCAGCGCTGGTGCGTCGCCGGCTCGGTCTTCGCAAGCGCACGCAGGATCGTCGCCAGCGGCTGGGCAAGGAGGAATGCTCCCGGATCGCGGGCATCGGCCGGCAGGCGGGCCATTGCCGCAGGCTTCGCCGTGAAGAACTCAACGAACCCGTTGTAGTCCGCCGCCTGGGCCAACACGTACGTTCCGGTCGGCCACTCGCTGTAACGCGACGAGACGATGATGCCGACGTTCTCGTGACCCATCCATCCCGGCGGGGCAGGCCACGCGGTCTTGCTCCAGCGGCCCTCGCCCAGGTACGGACCCATGTTCGTGCCACACAGGCCCGCGTGTGTGCACTGAATGAGCACCTCGCCGTCGCGCGGCTCCGGGACGGGCAGACCGTCAAGAAGCCGGATGTGCCCCGGCGACTGGAAGAGGATGGCCCGCATCGTTGACTTCATCCAAGTCCTCCCGTGGCTCCCTGTTTCCTACAGTCCAGCCTTTACGATAGTCGGGGCGGATGAACTTGCCTGCGGCAGCCGAGTTGGCCGCCTTCATGGCCGCGCGGTCCCAGGTCAGCCGCTCGCCCGTGCGAAGGGCCACGTTCCCCAGTTGAATCGTCTCGGTGACGAGGCTCGAGAACTCGAAGTTCGCGCCGGGCTGCGCTTTCGCGCCCTTAATGGCGTCAATCCACTCTCGCTCATTGCCGGGGGACCGCGGCAGCGTCTTCGCCGGGGGCCTGAAGTCCTTCATCTTCGACTCCGGCAGCAGCGTCGGGTGATCTCCCGTGAACCCGCAGAGGATGGACCCCTTGTCGCCGACGAAGAGCAGGCCCTCGGCAGGCATCTTCGCGCTGGCATCCAGGCCTTCGGGGCGCGGCGGAAGACGGCCGCCGTCGTACCACGTGAGTTTGACCGGCGGCATCCCGCCTGCGGGCCGTAGCCCTATGGCGGGCGAAGGCCCGGCACGCTCCGCGAACGTGAACCGGATGGTCGATGCCTTGGCGAACGTCTCGGGGAACATCCCGCTGGAATCCCCCTCAATGGTTACGGGCGCCTCCAGTTTCAGCACGCGGAAGATCGTGTCGAAACTGTAGCAGCCCATGTCGCCGATGGCCCCGCCGCCGAAGTCATACCAGCCGCGCCACACGAACGGCAGGTACACCTGGTTGAACGGCCGCTCGGGCGCGGGACCCAGCCAGAGGTCCCAGTCCAGCCCCTCGGGCACGGGCTGCGCCTCCTTGGGCCGCTCGATGCCCTGTGCCCAGAACGGGCGGCTGGACCAGTTGGCCACCTCGCGCACCGGGCCGATTGCGCCGGCCCATATCCACTCGCATAGCAGCCGCGTGGCCTCCGACGCCTGGTTGCCGACCGCCACCTGCGTGGCCGCGCGGGTCTCGCGGGCGACCTCGGCCATGCGCCGGGCCTCGTGCACGGTCCGCGTCATCGGCTTCTGGCAGAAGACGTGCTTGCCCTTCCTCATGGCCGCAATGGAAATGGGTGCGTGCCAGTGGTCGGTGGTGCAGACGACGACGGCGTCGAGGCCCTTTTCCTTCTCAAGGAGTTCGCGGAAGTCGGCGTAGGCCGAGCAAGACCGCCCCTGGCCGCCCTGCTTATGGCCCGCGTAGTAGGCATCGACGATCTGGCGGCACGGCTCGCGCCCGGCGGTTCCGGCGGTGGCCTTGCATGTGGGCGTAAGTTCAATCGGGCGGCCGGTGCCGAGCCACTCGCCCCAGTTGGAGTAGCCTTCGCCCAGGAGCCGGCGCACGGAATCGCGGAACTCGTTGGCCCCCCACTGAGGGTAATCGCTGCTCTGCTTGTTGACATCGCAGACCGAGACCACCCGCACGTCGGGCTGCGCCAGGAAGTGGAGCATCACGCGGAGGCCCTGCGACCCGACGCCGATGCAGGCGATGTTGACCTTCTCGCTTGGGGCCGTGCCGGCCTCGCCGCCGAGGACGTGCCGCGGCACAATCGCCAGCGCAGGCGCTGCCAGCGCGCCCGCCAGAAATCCGCGGCGGGTAAGCCCGATGCCTCGACGACCGCTTGCCCTCTTCATGTCAGATGCCTCCTGAACATATTGCCAGTGTGCGCGGCGGGTCTGTTTCCCAAATGTAGGTGGTCGCCGCGGCGACCACGCGGACGGTTGCCGCGGCACTGCTTGGGGCCGTGCCGGCCTCGCCGCCGAGGACGTGCCGCGGCACAATCGCCAGGGCGGGCGCTGCCAGTGCGCCCGCCAGAAATCCGCGACGCGTAAGCCCGATGCCTCGACGACCGTTTGCCTCTTTCATCTCACGCGCCTCCTGGATATAACACCACTGTGCGCGGCGGGTCTCCTGACCCGCCGCGTTTGCCGCTGCCAAGCCCCGTCGGCGCGCGGTGGGTCGGGAGACCCACCGCGCAAAACTATCCTCATCATGCGCCGGCCGCGCCGTAGCGCCGGACGAGTGCGGCAGCCTCCGCCGCCTGGTCGCTGTAGCGGTCGTAGAAGCCGACGATGACGGCGTCGGCGGGCTTAATGCCCTCGAACGTCTCGCGGAACGCCTTCTCGACCCACTCCTTCCGCTCCGACAGCCGCCCCGCCGCCAGAATCTTGAACGCCAGGCACGGCCGCCGGGTCGCCCGCATGGCCTTGAACATCCGCGGCGGGTCCTTCGGCAGGTACACTTCGCCCACCGGAATAGGCGCCTGGCCGAGGAGGGCCTCCAGGTCGGCGGCGCTCCGGTGCCGCTCATAGACGCAGCACATGTAGTAATCGACATCCCACCCTTTAGATTCGACGGAATCGACCACGGCCGGCATGTGCGTCGAGACGCCCGCCAGCATTCCTGCATCCCGCACGCGCTTCAGGTACTCGCGGGCCTCGTCGAGCCGGCCGGACTTGAAGAGTTTGTCGGTGGTCTCGCCGTGATGGGCGATGCCGATGCACCCGCCCTCTCCAAGCGCCTTGATCTCCGCCGCGTCGCCCGAGGCGATCGCCAGGAGACTCATCTTCCCGCCCTCGGCCGCCAGCCGCCGGTACAGGTCCAGGTTGCCAGCGCCCGACTGCCAGCAGTCTATGCCCACTTCCTGGCAGCGGCGAAGGGTCTTCAGTACCTGGTCGGGCGTAAAGTACGCCCGCATCTCCTGGTTGACGAAGACCGAGAGGTGCGACCCGGCGCCGAAGGTGTTCGAGCCGCAGATGAGCCGCGACACGGAGTGCTTGCCGAGTTGAATCTGCGGGAGTTTCTGCTGCGCCGCCGGCGGAGGCGCCTCGGCCGCGCCCGCGGCGTACTGGGCGGCCGCCACGGCCGCGGGCAGCGCTACCATCTTCTTGAGGAACTCGCGGCGGCCGCCGTCGTCGCGTTCGCCCTCTGTGCCCGCATCGCCCATCTCGCTCGCCATCGCCGTCGCTCCTTGACCTCTCCGTGCCGGCCGCAAACCAGGGGTGTAATTCTACATCAGCCCCGGCCCGCGGAACAAGCATCACTTCGCGCGTGACAACCTGAGCCAGTCTTGCACGAAGCGCGGCTACAGCCGAACTCCGCGCCCCGCGCCTTCCTCCGATCCGCTACATTCCGTACTACGAACGGAGATCACCCGCATGGGCGGACTCTCGCGGCTCGATAGCATCGCCCACACGGACGCGAACCCTCAGAATGCAGACAAGTTTGCCGTTTACACGTATCCGGGGGCGGGTACAATAATCCAGGTAGCCCATCCGGCCTTTTCGGGAGGCCTGACCTTGACGTACGGGTCAAATGGCGACTGCGCGGGCCGGGACCGCTTGGCCCGACCGCCTGCCAGAAGCCGACGAGAGAGGGAAAAACATGGGTAGCGTCCCCAGGTTTTTATGGCCAACGCATGGGTGC
>CAYGWP010000207.1:0-12913 GCA_964353455.1 uncultured Anaerolineales bacterium | reverse complement strand
ACGGGGCCTCAGAATGACAGCGCTAAACACGTACGGGTCTCCTGACCCCCGCGCCGCACATCGCTCGCCACGGGCGCCTCGCGCGGCCGGCCAGCAGACCCGCCGCGCAGAACTCAAGCCGGGCGGCTAACCGGAATCAGGCCCGGCGCGCCTCAAGCATCTCGACAAACGCCTCCAGGCGCGTGCGGCCCTGGCCGTCGAGCGGGCCGGGCCGGTCGAACTCCAACGTTAATATCGGCACTTCCAGCGCCTCGCGCAGCAACCGATCCTGGATGTGCCGGAAGCAGAAACTCTGGACGTAGTGCACCAGGCCGTCCAGCCGCCGCACGCGGACCGCCTCGCGGATGTCGGCAATCCGCCCGTGCACATCGTACGGGTACGTGTAGGCCAGGTACTGCTCCACCAGGTCGCGCGGGCGGCCGGGCATGCTGAACTGCCGCTGAAACTCATTAAACACGACCCGCGCCCCGAGGCTCTCCAGAAACGCATACAGGCCGCTGCAAATCGGCGGAATGCCGATGTACCCCAGGCGGTGCCGCGCCCGCTCGGGCGGCCGCACCCGCGCCTCGGCCAGGAAGGCCGCAGCCGCGCGGCCGCAGGCGTCAGGGTCGCCGCCGAAGTCGCTCGACCCGATGAGCCACAGGTGGTTCTCCTCGCCGCCGACGCGGTCCTCCTGCCAGGTGAGGCGGTCGATCTCGGCCAGTGTCGCGCGGAGCGCTCCAAGCCGCTCCCGCTCGCGCTCGGCCGCCTCTCGCGTCGTCCCGAGGATCGTGGCCAGCACGTCGAGGGCCGACTCCAGGGCCGCCGCATTCTTCGGAAACGGATAGTTGAAGTTGACGACCTCAACGCCCTCCGAGGCGAAGACCTCCATCAGGGCGTGCGTGTTGGAGCAGTCGCCCTGGGCGACGCCGATGACCCGCCGCACGCCCAGCCGCCGGGCCGTCGCGTAGATGCCCTTGATCCAGGCGCACGAGTTGATCGGAAAACCGCGCTGCTCGGCCTCGGCCACGAGGGCCGCAGGATCGGGCGCGGTGATGAAAACGTTGTTGAGGTCCAGCGGCCGCGCACCCGCCGCCAGGAGCACTTCCACCGGAACGGTGGCCGTGATGCCAATTGTACTGGGGCCGATTGGACGCATTAACGCTCCGAGAACCATGTCCACGGTGGGTGGCACGGCCACGCTGTGCTGTTGCGTGGCCGTGGTTACCCCGGGGGGATGAGACCACGGCCACGCAGAACAGCGTGGCCGTGCCACCCCGTTTCATGGCTGCACACCACGCAGCAACGACCCCCCTTCGCGAATAGCGGCTCGCAGCGCTACGGCTTCGGGCGCAGGAGGAGGTCGGCATAGATGGCCGCCGTCCAGTTGTAATCGGAGATCGTCCGCCAGTTGGCGGACCCCGGGACGGGCCGGCCCTTGCGGTCGAGTTCCGGCGGCGGCGTCTTGCCGTCGCAATCGTAGAACTCGTGCACGGCGCCGGTCTTGCCGTACCACTCGGCGACCGCGGAGAGCGTAAGGTCCCTCAAGTCGGCGGCCTCCTTGGCGAAACCGTGCCGCTGGAGCCCGCGGATGATGAGGTAGTTGATGTTGGCCCAGGCCGGCCCGCGCCACATGTCGTTCTTATAGGTCGGGTCGTCGCGGGCCACGCTCGGCACGGGCGTGGCGGTCCAGAATTTTTTGGAGACGAGGTGGTCGCGCAGCCGCTTGGCCTGCTCGGGGGTGGCGATGCCCGCCCAGAGGGGCAGGAATCCGGTGTGGCTCCAGACGCTTATAAACTCGCCGTCGGGGGCCTTGCGGTCGAAGAAGAAGCCGCGCTCGTTGTCCCAGAGTTGCTTCCGCGCGGCCTCGGCGATTGCATCGCCCCGCTGCCCCCAGGTCTTCGCGAGTTCGCGGAACGAAAGTTGCTGGGCCATGTTCTGGAGCATCCAGCACTCGCTGGCGAGGTACGCCGAGAGGTCAACGGCGGCGAACTGCGCCCCGCCGTCGAAGCGCGGCGAGTTCTCGGCCCCCGACTCCTCCGCCGACTTCCACGCGTACAGCGGCGCGCCGTGCTCGAGCGGCTTCTCGGGCGGCGGCTCGCCGTCGAGGCGGTGGGTCTTCATGAACCACGTAACGTGCCGCTGGGCGGCGTCGAATGACCGCTTCAGGAAGTCGCGGTCTCGCATCTTGTCGAAGGTGTACGCCTGCCAGGCAGCCCACGCCAGGACGGGCGGCTGCGAAATCTCCGACGGCTGCCCCGGCGACATCCGGTGCGGAATGAACCCGGTCTCCTTCTGGAAACCATAGACCGCGCCCAGGGCCTCCTTCGCCAGGCGCATTTCCATGTGCATGAGTCCCAGCGCATGGAAGCCCGAGTTCCAGAGGCACATGTCCCGCTCCGGCCAGCGGTCGGGCGTCGTCCACCGAACCGCAATCGGCGGTTCCGGGGCGTACACGTTCACCTTCAGGACCGAGAACGCCTTCGCCAGAGTCTTTGCCCGCAGCGGGTCGGTGTTCTCCGGCGCCTTCGGCACGGCGGCGAAGAAGTCCATGCGGGCCTCGACCAGCGTATCGATTGAAACGCTCAGGGCCTGCGCGGCCGTCGCGGCGGCGGCCTTCGCCCCCTTCGCCTCATAAACGAACGCGAACTGCGTCCGGTCGCCGACGGAATTCCGCATCAGCACCGCCCCCGGGTCGCCGCCCTCCAGCACCACGCGGCAACTTGGCGGCAGACGCCCGACCACCACGTTCGACGCCGTGAATCCGACGACCAGCGGCAGCGAGTCCCACGCCACCTTCGCCACAATGAGGTCGTTCGTCACGAGTTGCCACTCGAGGGACGCCAGGCCCGGCGCGGGCAGGCGGATGCTGAGGACCGGGTCGCGCGGCAGGTGGAACTTAAGGCCCAGCCCATCGGCGGTGGTCGATGCGACGCACGGCTCGGTCCAGGAGGTCTTGCCGTCCAGGCCGGAGTAGGCAAAGAGTATGCCGCCGCCATAGACGTTCGGCGCAGTCTCCATGGCAAGCCCGCCTTTTCCGGCGGCCGCCTCGGCCGGCACAACGAAGGTCAGAATCACGCCGCACGCCGCGGCCAGACAGGCGGCTGAAATCATGGTGTGCATGCTGGTTCCTCGCGCGCTCTTCACGCCCTCTTATACGACCGCGGCAAGTTTAGCGGCACCGGCGCAGGAAAGCAATGCGCCCCTCTTCGAGCCTGAGCCTGAGAGCCGAAGGCCGCTGCCCCCGCAGTTTGCGCTTGGCTTGGCGCGGCACTTTGTCTAATTTGGAAGGATACGGAAGGGGTGGCCGGCGTCGTTCGACCCAGAGGCTCTCGACGGGCGGTCACCGAGCACCAGGGAGGAGTCCGACATGCGGGTCGCAATCGCGGTAGTGGTGATGGCGATAACGGTCGCCTGGCTTGCTCCGACACTTGCTGCGGAGGAGCAGCCCGCGCAGCCGTCAGGCGGTCCGCGGGTCCAGTTTCCGGCGCCGGGCGCCCCGCCTGCGCCGCTGCCGCCGCCCAAGGAGGAGGCCGAGCCCGGCGCGATGTTCCGCGCCGACCCGGCCCACACCGGCTGCTACGCCTCGCCCCCGCCCAGCGCATTGGCGGGAGTCAGGTCGCAACTGTGGCGGGTCGAGACCCAGGACCGCGTGACAGGTTCGCCCGCCGTCGCCGACGGAGTGGTCTATTTCGGTTCGAACGATGATCGCCTGTACGCCGTTGAGATGGCCACCGGCCGCCTGCTGTGGAAGTTCAAGGCCAAGAAGGACATGTCTTCCTCGCCGGCCGTGGCGGGCGGCCTGGTCTATATCGGGAGCGATGATGGGTGCCTGTACGCCATCGATGCGCGGACCGGGCAGGAGCGTTGGCGCTTCAAGACGGATGGCGACGTGAACTCGTCGCCCACGGTGGCGGGGGGCCTCGTGTTCTTCGGCAGCGACGACAAGACTCTTTACGCCATCGATGCCCGGGCCGGGGCCGAACGGTGGCGCTTCAAGACGAAGAAGGGGATCATGGCCTCACCCGCCGTCTCGGGCAGCATGGTGTTCGTGGGCGACACCGGCGGCAACTTCTACGCCATAGATGCCGCATCGGGAATGCAGCGGTGGGGCTTCAAGGCCGAGAAGGGGATCGTCGGCTCGGCGGCCGTGGCCGAGGGAATCGTCTATGTAGGCGATGAGGGCGGGAACCTTTACGCCATCGACGCCGTAGCGGGCACGCAGCGCGGCCTCTTCAAGGCCGACAAGGGCATCGAGACCTCGCCCGCCTTCGCCCAGGGCATCCTGTACGTCGGGAGCAACGATTGCAGCCTCTACGCCATCGACGTGCAGGCCGGCCAGACCCGGTGGCGGTACAGGGCCGAGAAGGGCATAAAATCCTCCGCGGCCTTCGCCAGCGGCATGGTCTTCTTCGGCTGCGACGATGGCAACGTGTACGCCCTGGATGCCGCAACCGGGGAACTGAAGTGGAAGTTCAGGACCGGCAAGGGCGTGGAATCATCGCCCGCCGTGGCGGGAGGCATGGTGTTCGTGGGGAGCAATGATGGGTCGGTCTATGCGCTGTCTGCCGCGGAGCCGGCGCCCCCGCCGCCCCAGCCGCCGCCTGCTCCTCCGCCCGCACAGCCGCCGGCGGAGAGCCGCGGGTCCTGATGGGTGTGAGTGCCGCCGGGGCCGGAATCGGAACCGATCAAGCCGGGGGCAGCGGGAGAGCCGAAGGTCCGCACGTTCCCGCAGTAACGCCGCCTTGAAAGGAACTCCGGCGATGGCGAAACTCGACCTCAAGAAACAGTTCGCCCACCTCTACAAGGCATCCGCGAAGGCCCCGGCCATGGTCGATGTCCCCGCGATGAACTACCTCATGGTCGATGGGGCGGGCGACCCGCCTGCGGGCCATAGCCCTACGGCGGGCGGCGGCCCGAACACCGTGCCCGAGTTCCAGGCGGCGATCGAGACCCTGTACGGCCTCGCATACACCCTCAAGTTCGGCCTCAAGAAGCGCGGCGGCGGGATCGACTTCACCGTCATGGGCCTCGAGGGCCTCTGGTGGGCCGAGGGCAAGGACCCCGCGGCCGCGTTCATTGCCGGCCAGAGGGACAAGTGGAAGTGGACGCTCATGATCATGCAGCCGGAGTTCATAACGGCCGCGATGGTTGAGGAGGCCCGCGAAGAGTTGCGCCGCCGCCGCAATCCGGCATCCATCGACCGCGCGCGCCTGGAGCGGCTGGAAGAGGGCCTTGCGGCGCAGGTCCTTCACGTCGGCCCGTACTCCGAGGAGCACGCGACCATCGAGCGCCTGCACGCCTTCATCCGCGAAGGCGAATACCGCCTGGCGGGGAAACATCACGAAATCTACATGAACGATCCGCGGCGCACCGCGCCCGAAAAAGTGAAAACTATCCTCCGCCAGCCTGTAGGCAAGCAATGACGGTGATAACGTTCTTTCGAACCTCGATAATCTGCCTGCTCGCGGCAACCCGCCAGGACTGAGGGCGGGCCGAAGAAGACCGCGGACAGTGCGGCCGTCTGGGACCTGGCGGCCCTCTCGAAGCCGCCGCAGACGTACCCAGCACCCGGCTTCCAGGCGAAGGGCTGCCGCGCGCTCTTCTATGAGGGGCTTCCGTACAAGGGCAAGCCCACTCGCGTGTTCGCGTGGTACGGCGCGCCGGATGCCCCAGCGAAGGGGCCCTTCCCCGCAATGGTGCTGGTGCACGGCGGCGGGGGGACGGCCTTCGACGACTGGGTCCGCCTGTGGACCGCGCGCGGATATGCAGCCATCTCAATGGATACGTGCGGATGCACGGCCGGCGGCGAGCACGGGAAGCGGCCGCGACACGATGCCGGCGGACCGCCCGGGTCGCCGCGGCGACATCGACGAACCCGTCGCCGACCAGTGGATGTACCACGCCGTGGCCGACCGCCTCCTCGCCACATCGCTCCTGGCGTCATTTCCGGAGGTCGCCCGCCCTAAGACCTGGCGGGCGGCATCACGGGCATCTCGTGGGGCGGCATAATCACGTGCATCGTTGCGGCGGTCGATGAGCGCCTCAAGTTCGCCGCGCCCGTGTATGGTTGCGGGCACCTGGGCGAGATTCCCGGGTGGCTGAAGTCGCACGGGCCTCCGCCCGCCGTAGGGCTACGGCCCGCAGGCGGGTCCGACGGCGATGCCGCGCGCCGATGGCTCGACCTCTGGGACCCGTCGCGGTATCTCTCCGGCGTCCGCGTGCCGATGCTCTGGGTCGCCGGGACGAACGACTTCGCCTTCCCGCTGCCGCAACTCCAGGCGTCGTACCGGCAGCCTCAGGGCGAACGGACTCTGGCGGTCCGCGTCAACATGGTGCACGGACAGGGGCAGGGCGCAGCGCCGGAGGAGATTGCGGCCTTCGCCGACAGCATCGTCCGCCCGTCGAGAGCCTCTGGGTCGAGCGACGGCGGCCCGCCGCTTGCCCGCATCACCGGCCAGGGCGCGGACGGTCCGAAGTCTGGACCCGTACCGGGCAATGCGGCCTGGGTCAGGTTCGCAGCGGCGCGGCCGGTCGTCAAGGCCGAGTTCAACTTCACGCGCGACAGCGGCCTCTGGAAAGATCGCAAGTGGCAGACCGTGGCCGCGGAACTCAAGGCGGCGGACGGCCCCCGCCCTCAGTCCTGGCGGGGCAGGGAGGTCCGCGCGACCGTTCCCGACGGCGCGACGGCCTGGTACTTCAACCTTATCGACGAACGGGGCCTCATCACGAGCACGGAGCACGAAGAGCGCGAGGCGAAATAGCGCGCCGACCGAGGTACGGCGTTACTTACGGGTGGCACGGCCACGCTGTGCCTTTGCGTGGCCGTGGTCGCGCCCCGGCGAAAGCCACGGCCACGCAACAGCGTGGCCGTGCCACCCCCCGAAAGTGATGCAGTACCGACCGGGCGAGTTTTTGGTTGAGGCGCCGGCTGAAATTCTGGTAAAGTCCCTTCCCGACGCAGGTTACCGCGCTACGGTTACGATGCGGTCAGACGGATTACCCGAAAGGCACGGCCCTGACCCATCATCCGCCATTCCGCATTGCCCGCAGAGTCGGCCGATGGACGGCCATCGTAGCCGGCGGATTGGCGCTCGTGCTTGCTTGCCGCGTGTCCTCAGCCGCGCCCGCCTTCGCCGAGGCTACGGCGGGCAAGCCCGCCGAGGTGAATCCGAAACCCACGGCTAAGCCCGCCCCGGTACGGGTCCAGACTTCGGCCGATCCGGTCCGCGCGCTCCTCGATGCGGGCTGGCAGGAACTCCGGTTCGCCAACTGGCCCAAGGCACAGGAAACCTTCGAGGAGGCCCGGGGCAAGGCCGCCCGCTTGAATGCACAGCCGGGGGCGGCTGTGCATCGCACCAGGCCGAGGCAATGTTCGGACTGGCGAACCTCTGGCAGATCCGCCAGCCCGGCGGCGACCAGGAGCGGGCTCGCCGCCTCTACGAGCAGATCGTGGGCGAGTTCGCCGACACGCCTGCCGCACCCTGGGCGCACCTGGGCCTGGCCCGCCTGGCCGATACGCCCGAATACGAGAAGCAGCGTAACGTGGAACTCGCCCGGAAACTCTACGGGGAGATGATCCGGGCCTACCCCGACCATCCGGCCACCGATGAGGCCGCGCTTCGTCTGGGCATGACCTATACCGAGAATGTGGGCGACCGCCAGGCCGAGGACGCCGGCACGGCGGTGCTCGAGCGGCGGCTGGCGGAACGTCCGAGCAACTACCTCGCCTCCGCGATGCACATCGTCGTGGGCGACGTGGCCCAGCGCCGCGGGGATTTCCGGAAGGCCGTGGACAACTGGATCGCCGCCGACTCCAAGGGCGGCGTCACGAATACGCCCGACCGGGCCATCCTGTACCATAAGATCGCCCACACGGCGGAGCACGACCTGAAGGACTACGCCCTGGCCGCCACCTGGTACGAGCGGATCGTGACCGACGTGAAGCGCGACAACCGGTACTACGTGTCGAAACTGGGGGCCGAGCGGTGCCGGCGGCTGGCGGCGGAGGCCCGGCCATGAAATCCCTTGAGGATCGCCGCCAGCGGTTCCGGAACATTCTGGGCCTCACGATCCTCATCGCGGCGTTCGCATGGTCGCTTGTGTTCGTGGCGATCCGCACCTTCGGCCCCGGCGGCGAGACGGCGCTCACGAAAGACAAGAAGGTCATCCGCTTCTCACACTGGCAACTCGAAGGCGGCGTCGTCAGGGCCTACGACTGGGCCTGCCGGGAGTACATGCGGCTGCACCCCGACGTGGTCGTCGAGCAGATAGACGTCCACGAACGGGCTTACAGCCAGTGGGTCCAGACGCAACTGATCGGCCGCATGGCGCCCGACCTGGTGGAACTGAGGTTCACCGGGAACCTGGTGGTCCGGTACTTCGTCCCCATGACCTACATCATCGAGAAACCGAACCCGTACAACAGCCGCGAGTGGGACGCCCGCCTGCTGGAGGTTGTCCTGGCGAGCCGCGTACAGCGGGTGGAGGCCGATGACTCGTTGTCGGATGCGGAGAAGCACGCGCAGGTCGAGACCCTCCGCCGCGACGCCGCGGCCTCCCCCATCGGCGAACTGGACGGCATCGCCTGGCGCGACACATATATCGACGGCATGCTGGGCAGTTACAACGTCGAACTCCAGGACTACTACAGCATCCCGACGTCGGTGTTCACGCAGAGATGCTTCGCCAATGCCACAATACTCAAGGAGGCCGCCGGGGTGACGGAACCGCCCAAGACCCTGGGCGAGTTCTTCAAGATCTGCCGCGACATCGAGGACTACGCCCGCCGCAACAACCTCAGGCTGGTGCCCATCGCCGGCTCAAGGTACACCGAGGAGATGTTCCGCAGCAAGTACTGGGACATGGCGACGTGGGACCTCCTGGAGAAGCAGGACATCGACGGCGACGGGGCCGTCTCGAACGGCGAACGCATCCTGGCCATCTTCTCCGGCAGGATCGACATTGAGACGGACCATTGCGTCGAAACGGCCCACAAGGCTCTCTACGATATCTGTCGATACTTTAATCCCGGCTTCATGGCGGCAAACCGCGACCAGTCGGTATTTCTGTTCGCCCAGGGCAACGCCGCTATGATCGCCACAGGCACGTGGGACGCCGGAAGCCTCTGGCAGCAGGTCGAGGGAGACTTCCCGATAATGGTGTTCGATTACCCGGTGCCCGCGCCCGGCGAACCGTACAGCGACGTGATGCGGTATCGCATAACCGAGGCGGCGACCTCGGCGCAGGGCCTATTCGGCCTCTCGAAGTTCAGCCGCAACCCCGAAACCGCCATCGACTTCATGCAGTTCCTGACGAGCCTTCGCATCAACGAGGAACTGAACCGCCGGTTCCGGTGGTTCCCGGCCATTCGCGGCGCGAAGACGGACCGCTTGCTTGAGGCGTTCGCCCCCAAGAACGAGGGCATCTACAACGCCTTTTACATCGGCCGGTACCTGGGCCCCGACACGGAACTCCGGTATCTCCAGCAGTACACCGATTTCATCAGCACGATGCCCAAGGCGGGCGTGCCGTACGAGGAGTTCATCGACGAGCATTACCGCCGCTTCATCAAGCAGGCCGCCCATGACTTCCGGCAATTCGCGCTGGGCGACTTCGTGACGGCGTGGCAGAACTCGTACTCGGCCGCCGTCCAGAGCGAGGTGGCGCTGACGCAGGTCCGCGGCCGGGCGATGCGCGAGGGCCTCACGCCCGAAATCCAGCGGAACTACGCCGCCATTATCCTCGGACAGATGCGGCGGCTCCAGGGCCGCGCCGTGGAGTGGAGCCAGTACGAACAGGCCAAGGCCGCCTACGAGGCCGAAGAGGCGCAGAAGGAGGCGGCCAGGTGAAGGTCATCTCCCTGCGCCAACTCAGGCACCGATGGCCGCTGTACCTCTTGATCCTGCCTGCGCTCGGCCTCGTGCTGACGCTGGCCTACTTCCCGGCCGCAAGCGCCGTCTATCACGCCTTCTTCCGCTGGAACGGCGACGACATCTGCGAATGGGTGGGCCTCCAAAACTTCGAGCGGGCGCTCCATGACGAAGTGCTCGCCCGGTCGTTCTACCTGGTGGGCATCCTCATCGTGTCGAACCTCCTGAAGATGGTCCCCTCGATCATAACGGCGGTGGTCATCCACCGCCTCGTGAGCGAGAAGTGGCGATACGCCTATCGCGTGGCGTTCGTCATCCCGATGATCATCCCGGGGATGGTCTGGCTCCTGATATGGAAGTACTTCTATGATCCCACGGTCGGGGTGCTGAACGCGGTCCTGAACGGAAGCGGCCTGATGGACGTCCTCCGGTGGCTGGACTCGGGCAGCACGGGCCTGCCGGCCATGGCGGATGCGATCATCCCGCACCGCGACACGCTCGTGCCGCCGCTGTTCGCAAACGTCTGGGGCCTGATGCTGGTCGGCGCGGCGCTCCTCGCGCTCAGGCTCCGCGAGAGTTCCACGATGAGGGGCTGGACGTGGCTTGCCGCAAGGGCGGTCACGGCCATCGCCCTGGGGATCCTAATCATGGGCTGGTCGCTGGGCCTGACGGTCGTGCCGGCGGCGGTGGCATCCGCACTTATCCTCAGGCGCTGGCGATGGGCCGACTGGGGCCTCAAGTGGGCCGGAGCGGTGGTCCTCAGCCTGGCGTCGGCCCTGGTGCTGACGACTCTTGTCTGGCCGAAGCCGACGAGCGCCTTCACGTTCGGCGCCCCGGCGTGGCTCGGGCAGGCGGAACTCCTCATACCCGCCCTCATCTTCTGGGGGTTCCCGTGGGTCGGCGTGGTGAGCGTGCTGCTGTACCTTGCGGGCCTGGCGAACATCGGGCAGGACATATACGACGCCGCCGAGATCGACGGCTGCGGCTGGTTCCGCAAGTTCTGGAACATCGAACTGCCGCTGATCCTGACGCAGGTGCGGCTGAACCTGATCCTGATGATCATCGGCACGCTCCAGGGGTGGGGCCTGATCTTCATTCTGCTTGGCGACACCGGCGGACCGAAGGGTGCAGGCATGGTGCCCGGCCTGTACATGTTCCGCAAGGCGTTCACCGACATGGAGGCCGGGTACGCCGTGGCCATCGGGCTGCTGCTCTTTCTGCTGACGCTGGCGCTGACGCTCATCAACAACCGTTACGTGCGGGTGGAGAAATGACCGAGGCAGTCACCGGATACCTGCGGGCGCGGACGTTTCGCGGGCGAACCGCCGAACTCGTCAAGCACGCCTTCATCCTGGCGGTCCTCGTGTTCGCATTCTTCCCGCTCTACATGATGTTCAACATCGCCCTGAAGACCAACAAGGAGTTCTACCACCAGCCGTGGCTGCCCACGCTGCCGGTGCATCCGGGGAACTACGCCGCCGGGTGGGACACGGTGGGCGCGGCCATTCCGAACACCATCTTCCTGGCGGTGGTGCAGACGGTGGGCGTGCTGGCCGTGGCGATTCTGGCAGCCTACGTCTTCGCGCGGTACCGGCTGCCGGGGCACAACCTCCTTTGGGCCTCCTTCATGGTCCTGATGCTCATGCCCGGCGTGGCGAACCTGGTGCCCCTCTTCACGCTCCTCAGGGACATGGGTCTCCTGAACACCTACACGGCCCTCATCCTGACCAGCATGGCGGGCGGCCAGGTGTTCAATATATGGATACTCCGAAGTTACATTGAGGACACCCCCGAGGAACTCTTCGAGGCCGCCGAGATGGACGGCGCGGGGGCACTCAGGCAGGTCTGGAACATCGTCATCCCGATGAACGGGGCCATCCTGGCCACCCTGGCCTGCCTCTCGTTCATCGGCGGCTGGAATGACTTCCTGCTGCCGCTGCTGGTGATCCGGGACCCCGCCCGGCTGCCTATCGCCGTGAGCCTGTACCGGCTTGAGGGGGCGTACGTCCGCGAATGGGGCCCCACGATGGCCGCCTACGCCATCGCCTCCGTTCCGATGATCATCCTCTTCATCTTCACGATGCGGTTCTTCATCCGCGGCGTCGCCGCAGGGGCGCTGAAGGGCTAAGAGACTGTTTCAGAACCTGTGGCACGCCCGCCCCCGGGCGTGCGAATGGCGATAACGCCCGCCCCCGGGCGTGCGAATGGCGATAACCAGCACAGCCGAGGGCGGCTGTGCCACAGGCAACCGGGTTGTGAAACAGTCTCTAAACTGCGTGGCGGCAGGGTATTGGCGCGGCGGGTCTCCCGACCCGCCGCGGGGGTAGAGTCGAAGTCCGGCGCGGTGGGATAGGCCGGGCATATCGGTTGGCCGCCCCTTTCGGTCGGCGGCGCCTCACTGGCCCGACCGTGCGTGTGACATGATGCGGCAGGTCCGGAATCACGATTCGCGCCATCCGTGGTATAACGTCCTCCTAACCCCCGACAGCCGCCAGATTCAAGAGAATACCCGGGTAGCGTCCCCAGGTTTCCGGGTAGCGTCCCCAGGTTTCCCGGTTGGCGGTCTGTCTTAGCATTCCGTTGCGCGTTAGGCGGAAACTGCCTATCACGCAGAGAAGGCGTTGCAATACAGCAACTCCCTGCTAGAATGTGACTTGCGAAAAGTGTCTGCCTGCGCGTTAGGCCGCATATCTGACGCCTACAAGTTATTGGCAGAAACTCCCTATACACAAGGCAGCTAATATTACAGCGCTAGATTGATCTTGCCTTGTTTGGGTAATTTGGCGAAACTGGCCTCCCGCCAAGTCACGGAGGCCCAGGCATGGATGCGAAGCAGATTCGCGGATTGCGGCCGATGCTGGCCCGTTTTCTGAAACGTTTTGACGACTGCTTTGCGCGCAAGGACACGCGGGCGCACCTGTCGGTCTACGTGGAAGGCCAGCTTTCGGACCTCACGCGCAAGAGCGTGGAGCCGATCGCCTTGGCCGCGGACGTGCCCGTGCGAACCCTGCAAGAGTTTCTCAGCCAGCATCGTTGGCAAGAGGATCTCGCACGCGACCGCT
>CAYGWP010000206.1:0-1734 GCA_964353455.1 uncultured Anaerolineales bacterium | reverse complement strand
TTCAGGTAGGCGGCCACCGCGCTGTGCGATTCGCCCAGGGCATCATAGACCGCGCCAAGGTTTGACCAGGCATAGGCGTGATCGGGGGCAAGTTCGACGGACTTCTCGCACCGCGCGCGGGCCAGGACAAGTTCACCAAGGCGGAAGTACACGACGCCCAGGTTGATCCAGGCGGGGGCGAAACCGGGGTTCAGGTCAACGGCCTTCTCGTAGGTCTTGGCGGCATCCTTGTCGCGGTCGAGGGCCTGATAGACCCGGCCGAGGCGGTAGCGGAACGAGAACTCAAACGGCATCAGGGCGATGGCCGCATGGTAGGGTCCGATGGCCTTCTCCAACTGCCCCTGCTGGCGGAGGATGTCGCCGATGGAGGCGTGGGCGACGGCCAGGCCGTCGTCGAGTTTGACGGCTTCCTCGAACTCCTTGAGGGCCGCGGCCATGTCGCCACGCTCGTTGGCAAGGTACCCTGCCCCGTAATGGCGGAGGGCCTCCTCGTTCTGGCACCCGAGCGCCAGCGCCGCCAGCACAGCAATGATGCCGATCCGTCTCATGGGCGCCGCCCTTTCCGCGGATTGCACGGCTCTTGCGGATAGGGCGATTCTACCCGTCGGCGCGGGGGGTGTCAAAAGTTCATTGTGCCCCGGGCGGCCGCTTTTCGTTTGCCGATGCAATTCCATGGTGTATATTGTCCGCGGTACCGTCCGCGCAGGCGGGTCCAAGGGGGGCTCGCCGCAGGATTGTGCACCGGGGGACGTTGCACCTTGTGCCTCCGGCGCGTAACGGGGCGCGCCGTGAACAAACAGCGCCGTGGCCTGACAACCCTTGCCGCCTTCGCCGCGATGGCCGCAGCCTTTGCCGGCCCGGCCGCGGGTGGCATCATGATCGGCATCAACTTCGTCGGCAAGGTAGGTTACACGGCCGAGATGGGCACGCTGGAGACCGCCGGCGCCGAACCGCAGTCGCACTGGAACAACGCCACGACCGGCACTGGCACGCTCGGGTCGCTCGTCGCCGACGACGGCACGGCCACGGGAATCTCGGTCACATGGCGCGGGAGGACCGCCTACAACGGCATCACCGATACGGCGGGCAACAACCGCATGATGCGCGGGTACCTGACGCAACTGGGGACGGAAAGCGTGACGGTGACGGTTTCGGGCCTGGCATCGTTCTTCCCCGTCGGGTGCGATATTTTCGTCTATTTCGACGGTGCCAACGGTTCATCGGCGCACGCCACGGAGTTTACGATCGGTGCGACGACAATTGCCGGAACTGACCTGGCCGGCACGGACTATAGCGGCGTGTTCGTACAGGATATCGGCAGCGGCGGCAACTACGTGAGGTTCGAGGACGTGACGGGCGATGCGTTCACGCTGTCGGCCGCGCCGAGGGCTGACGGCGTCTCGTCCGCCGCCGTCAACGCCGTTCAGATCATTCACGCGCCCGAGCCGGCCACGCTCGGCCTGGCGGGCTTCGGGTTGGCCTTGCTTCTCGGGGGACGAAGGCATCCAGGTAAGGGAGCATCATGAAGACCCGGCACGTGACGACCGCTGCGGGACTCGCAATCGTACTGGCGCTGGCGGTGGCGGCGCAGGCGGCCAACATCACCTACGTTGGCCGCAACCCGTTCGACCCGACGAAGACGGCAATCCCTGATTATCGCGCGGAGTGGAAATCCTACGACGACATCACCGCCTACTACCTGACCTGGAGCGGGTACACGGCCCAGGGCCTGTT
>CAYGWP010000205.1:0-9478 GCA_964353455.1 uncultured Anaerolineales bacterium | reverse complement strand
TTCTCGGCAATTTGCACGCCCGAGGGCGGGCGTGCCACAGTTCGCAGAATCATTGTACTAAACCGGCCGGCGGCGCCGCTAGTGCTACAACGCAACTTAAGTCTATTGCGCGGTGGGTCTCCGTACCCACCGCGCCGGAAGCGGCGTTTTCGCCCCCCAGAAGGCCCTGCGCGGCCCGCCCGAACGGACTGGCGGGCCGCGCGAAGTTGCGTTGTAGTGCTAGAACATCGGCGCCATCTGGAGGGCCGGGTGACCGGCCTTGGCGACGAACTCGGCGACCTGTTCCTCGGTTGTGGCGACGGTCTCGTCGGCGATTTTCGCCAGGAAGGCCTCGCCGCCGAGGCCCAGTTCGTCGGCGCGTTTCACCAGTGCCCCTTTGAGTTCGTCCTTCAGGAGTTTCGGCATCCAGACGATGCGGGCGAAGCCGCCGTCGGCGCTGATGAACTTCGGGCTGACGATGTAATGCTTCGAGTGGCCGACGAAGCCTGGCACCTGCCGCCCGCCGCCGACCGTGCCGGCCAGCGTTGAGAACTTCATGCCGCAAGGCGTCTCGCCGGGGAACTCTCGCGGGGCGATCATGATGCCGTTCGTCGATGGCAGCACGGCCGACATGCACTCGAAGCATCCGCACGAGGTCATCGGGTCCACGATCATAGAGTAGGCGCTCATCCGCTCGATGGCGGCGTTCGACTTCTCGTAGATGAACTGGTTCACCTTCTCCCACTGCCCCGTGCGGTCATCGACGATGTTGCCCTTTGGAATGGGCCTGTTGGGGCCGGCGGGATTGATCTCGTAGGCCGCGCGGCCGTCGAGCCAGGAATACGCGCCGCACAGGCCCGACCGCTGGGGCGTGATGATGCACAGGTGGTTGGGGGCGAACGACTGGCAAAGGGTGCAGGAGTAGAAGACATCGACCGATTCGTCGGTCATGCCGGCAAGGCGGGCGTCGCGCTCCGCATACACCTTGCGGGCCTGCTCATGCAACTCCTTCACCGTTTTCTCATCGGTGTAGATCTTGACCTGGACCTTGTCGAGGATGCTGGAGAAGTGCTCGTGGAGCATCGCGTGGAGGATCTTGCCGATGTGTTCGAGGCGGAATCCCTTGGCGTAGGCTTCCTTGGAGATGCGGACCCAGTTGATGTCGCGCTGGCCCATGTGGAAGAGGCCCTGGGCGTGGTTCAGGTACGTGTGGATCTGCCGCTCCAGGACCGGCTCGAAATCGGGCTGCATCTTGCGCCCGGCGACCTCGACGATGAGGCCGAACGGGAGTTTGCCCCCTTCCTTGACCGTGTCAACCTCCGGTCCGGCTACCTCGACCTTGCCGTCCTCGACCTGATCGATGGGGCGGCTGCGGAGCCACTCAAACGCGGGTGTCCGCTGGCCGCCGAACTCGACGTGCATGTCTTCCTTGCGGATCCGCTCGCCCTCGAACGCCGGGCTGAACGCCACCGGAATCGGCACGTGCGTGATCTTGATCTTAAGGCCCCTCACCTCGATCGCCTTCTCGACGATCGTTTCGTGCGGCACGTTGGAGACCACGTGCTCGTACGTGCAGACGCCGGTGGGCAGGATCTGCGGGATGTCGGAATCGGCGATGGTCGGGAACCCGAAGTTGATGGCCCCGGCGGCGGTGGCGTACCACTCGTCGGTCACCTTGCCGAAGGCCAGCACAAAGGCGAAGATGCGGGCCTTGTTGTAAAGGAGGTTGCGTCGGAAATCGCCGGGCTGGACGCCGCCGAAACTCATGGCCGCGCGGGCGGCAAAGCCCAGGGCGTAGATGGCGGCCGGAATCTCCGGGCCGAAGGGGACGAGCCTCGTCTCCCAGCCCATCTCGACGCCGGCCTCGGCCAGTTGCTGCGAGAAACTCGTCCCGTGGTCATGCGAGCACATGAAGACGTAGAGCAGACGCTCCTGCAACTTGCGGGCGATCTTGACGGCCGTCTCCGTGTCGGGCGCCGCGCCGACGATGGCCGCAAAACCGGGGGCAGAGCCGTCCACGAACTGGATGCCGCGCTCACGCAAGATCACGTCGTCGGCCGCGCCCAGCCAGATATCGTTCACCGGCGACGGGCCGATGAGGTACTTGCACCCCTCGATGACCTCCTCGGCGAACAGCGTCGCCATGCCGGCGTCGAGGGCGTGGCCCAGGTACGGCACCCACAGTTTCTTCTCGACTTGCGGCGGGAGTAGCGAATGGATCTCGTCAAGGACGGGCCTAAAGTCGGCCAGGGTTTTCACTTGGCGGCCCGTCATGGCATAGATGATGGGGATGTAGTAGCCTGTGTTGGGAAACTCAACGGCGGCAGTCTCGCCCTTAGCGGCGATAGCCTTAGCGAGCATCTCCTCGGCCTGCCTGGCGATCTGGTGTGCGCCACGTATGGCGGCGGCTGCGATGATCCTCGACATCCTTCGCTCCTTTGCGGCCCCCGGTGTATTCACCGGGGGCTAATTGTGGCCCCCCGGTGTGTTCACCGGGGGCTGATTGTGAGTGAGTTACACCTTGAGTTGCTGGCGGTCTTCCATGCCGTAGAGTTTGCGTTCCTTGGCCACGTTGATGCCGAGCGCATCGCGTTTGGCCTCGATGTGTGCCTGGATGAGGTCGGCGGCCTTGACGGGGTCGTCTTCGACGGCCCACCGGCCGCCAAGTTCCTCCGCGATGCCTTCCGAGAGATACTTGAACACGTTCGAGTTGGTGGCCATTGGGAACAGTTTCTTTGAGAAGACCACCAGAGCGCCGCTGGCGACGAAGTACTGGCCGATGGAGAGGGCCTTCTCGGTGATGTGCTCCAGGCAGGCGCCTGCTACCGGGAGGTCCTGGAGGTCCTCGCCCAGGCCGCCCTCGCGGACCATGTTGTAGCAGGCGACGAGTATGCGGCTGTTATCGACGCACGAGCCCATTGCCAGGACCGGCGGAATGCCGACCGTCTCGCAGATTTCCCGCAGGCCCGGTCCCGCGAACTCGGCGGCCTCGGGCTGGAGGAGGTTCACCTTGCCGGCGGCGATCTGGGCGCAGCCGGTCGTCACGACAAGGACGTCTCGCTTGATGAGTTCGAGCATCAGGGTGTTGTGCCCAAGGTCTTGCGTGACCTTGGGGTTGGTGCATCCGACGACGCCGACGACGCCGCGGATGCGGCCGTTCATGATGTTGTCGTTGAGGGGCCGGTACGATGCGCGGAACCGGCCGCCAAGCATGTAGTTGATCGTCTCATGGCTGAAGCCGACGACCGCCTCGCCCTTGTTGTCGGGAATGTAAACCGGGCCGCAGCGGTTCTTGAACGCCTCGATGGCCTTGCGGACGATCGCCTTGCCCGCTTCGAGGGCGTGGGCCTCCTCCATCTGCACGTGCTCGACGCCGGGCAGATGTGCCTTCTCGGAGGTCGTGATCAACTTGGTGTGGTAGTGCTGGACGACATCCAGAAGACCTTGCATGATGCACTGGACGTCCACGCACATCACATCGACCGCGCCCGTGCCGATGGCCAGTTCCTGCGATAGGAAGTTGCCCGCCACCGGGATGCCGTGGCGCACGAGGAGTTCATTCGCCGTGCAGCAGATGCCGGCGACGTTGACGCCCTTTGCGCCGGCCTTCCTGGCTTCATCGACGATCTCGGGGAGCGTCGAGGCGGCCGCCACCATCTCCGACAGGAGCGGCTCGTGGCCGTGCACAACCAGGTTGACGTGGTCTTCCTTGAGGACCCCCAGGTTGATCTCGCCGCGGGTCGGGATGGGCGTGCCGAACATGATGTCCTGGAGTTCGGTGGCGATCATGGAGCCGCCCCAGCCGTCGGCCAGCGAGCAGCGGCTGGCGTGGCGCAGGAGGCTCTTATAGTCCTGGTCCACGCCCATTGTCGAGCGGTGCAGGGCCTCGACGACCTCGCGGTCGATGGAGCGCGGGGTGATCTCGTACTTCTTCCACAGGGCCTGGCGCGGCGCCGGGGCGCGCTTCGCCATCCGCTGGGTGCCGTGGGACTTGCCGAATTCAGCGAGCGACAACTCGCCCAGTTCCTGGGCGATCTCCTGGTCGCTGCGGCCGTCGGTCTTCATGTCCCACTCGGCGGCCAGCGTCAGCAGTTTCCGGCGGTCCTTGATGGAGTAGTCGGGTGCATCGCCGCGGGCCATGGCGATGAAGGCATGGGCCACGCCGCGCCCGTGGTCCGAGTGGGCGCTGGCGCCGCCCGCCACCGCCCGCAGGAAGTTCCGGGCGATGATCGTGTCGGCATCCGCCCCGCACACGCCGCGCTGCGGACCTTCCCCGAACGGGTCGATGCGGCAGGGGCCCATGTTGCAGATGCGGCAGCAGAGCCCCAGTTGGCCGAAGCCGCACTGCGGCTCCTGCTGTTCGAGGCGGTCCCAGACGGTCTCAACCCCTTGCTTATCCATCTGCTTGAGCATTTTCTGGGCGGCGGCATCGCTGCTTCGCTTCTTGACGTCCATCCGTATTCTCCTCGTTAGGGTCGCCGCGGCGACCAATCTCGCTATTTCCCGGCGCGTGACTTTCGTCCGCCGACAGGGCGGGTCTTCGACTTGCCGCCCGAGGCCACAGGTTCGCGTCCGCCCAGGTACCCGAGTTGTGATGCCATTGCCGCGACGTCCGTCAACTGCGAGGCCGCCGCCTTGCGCCGGCATTTCGTGCACAGTTGCGTGATTTCCTTGAACTTCTTCCAATCGATCTTGGCCTTGCGCAGGGCCTCCTCGACCACCGGCACGCTTGCCACTCGCGCGCCGCACTGCTTGCATGCGAGCATCTTTGCCCGGGTCTTAAAGGGCGAAATCTCGATCTCGCCCTCTTTCTCGTGGAACCTGAGTTGGATCGTGCCGACGGGGCAGACAGCCGCGCACGCACCACACCCGATGCAGTTCTCGGCCGGCTGGCGGAAGGGGGCGCTGACGGCCCGCGTCTGTCCGCGCCCCGAGAACCCGATGGCCGCGCGACCGATGACCTCTTCGCACACCGCGGTGCACAGGCCGCAGAGGATGCAGTCCCGCTGGGTTTTGCTGACCGCGGGGTAGGGTGTCTTCTCGACGCCGATGCGCCTGGCCAGCGCCTGGAGAGGCTTGCTTTCCGGCGCGCGGGCCAACAGGAGTTCCATGACCCCGCGGCGCGCGCCAGCGGCCGCCTCGCTTGACACGCTTACGACGATGTCGCGCCGGACCGGGTAGTTGCACGCGGTCACCAGTTGCTTCCATGTGCCGCGGTCCAGTTCCACCATGCACAGCCGGCAGATGGCCGGATGCGAAACGGCGGGGTGATAGCAGAGCGTCGGAATCCAGATGCCGGCCTTGTTGGCGGCATCGAGAATGGTGGCGCCCGCCTCCACCTCCACCGGATAAGAGTCAATAGTTACCGTCGGCACAAGCCGCTCTCCCTCAAACCTTGACTACGGCGTTGAACGGGCACTTCTCCAAGCACATGCCGCAACGCGTGCACTTCTGCTGGTCGATGACGTGCGGGACCTTCTTTTCGCCGGCGATGGCATCCACGGGGCAATGCTTGCGGCACAGGCCGCAGGCCTTGCACAGTTCCACCGCGATGCTGTAGCGGAACAGGCCGCGGCACTGCTTGGCCGGGCATCGCTTATCCATGATGTGGGCATCGTATTCATCGCGGAAATAGCGGACGGTCGAGAGGATGGGGTTTGCGGCCGTCTTGCCGAGCGCGCAGAGCGCGGTGCCGGCCAGGAGTTCGCCCAGGGCCTCGAGTCGTTCGATGTCGCCCGGCTGCCCCTCACCGTGCGTGATGTGGTCGAGGATGTAAAGCATCTGGGCGAGTCCCTCGCGGCAGGGTGTGCACTTGCCGCACGACTCGTCGCGCAGGAAGTTCGTGAAGTAGCGGGCGATGTTTACCATGCAGGTGTCTTCGCTCATCACGATCATGCCGCCGGAGCCCATCATCGAGCCGAGTTTCGTGAGTTCCTCGAAATCGACGCGTGCATCGAGGAACTGGGCGGGGATGCACCCGCCCGACGGCCCGCCGGTCTGGACGGCCTTGAACGCCTTTCCGTTCTTCACCCCGCCGCCGATGTCGTAGATGATCCTGCGAAGCGTCATGCCCATCGGCACTTCCACGAGGCCGGTGTTGACGACCTCTCCGACGAGGCTGAAGACCTTGGTCCCTTTGGACTTCTCCGTGCCGATGGATGCGAACCAGTCGCCGCCGCGGTTGATGATCGTCGGCACGTTGGCCCACGTCTCTACGTTGTTGAGGTTGGAGGGCTTGTCCCACAGGCCGTGCTCGACCGTATGGACGTACTTGGCCCTGGGCTCTCCCGGCCGGCCCTCGAGCGAAGCCATGAGGGCGGTGGATTCGCCGCAGACGAACGCCCCGCCGCCGCGGTTGATCCGGATGTCGAATGAAAATCCGCTGCCTAGGATGTCTTCGCCCACGAGGCCCAGGTCCCTGGCCTGGCGGATCGCGTGCCGCAGGTGCTGAACCGCAAGCGGATACTCGTTGCGCACGTAGAGGTAGCCTAGAGACGAGCCGATGGCATACGCGCCGATGATCATCCCCTCGATGACGGCGTGGGGGTTGCCTTCCATGACGCTGCGGTCCATGAACGCGCCGGGGTCGCCCTCATCGCCGTTGCAGATGACGTATTTGGGCGAGCCGTGAGCATCGCGGCAGGATCGCCACTTCCTGCCGGTGGGGAACCCGCCGCCGCCGCGGCCGCGCAGGCTCGAACGCTCCACCTCCGACAGCACTTGCTCGGGGGTCATCGTGGCGAGCGCCTTGGCGAGGGCCGAGTACCCGCCGACCGCGATGTAATCCTCGATGTTGGTGGGATCGATCTCGCCGTTGTGCGCCAGAACGATGCGCTGCTGGGCTTTGTAGAAGGGGATTTCCCCGGCGGTCTTCGCCTTGGCGCCCGTGGCGGAGTCCTGGTAGAGGAGCCGCTCGACGACGCGGCCGCCCACCACCGTCTCGCGGAAAATCTCGGCGACGTCCGGCTCCTCCACCCGCTGGTAGAAGACATTGCCGGGCTGGATCACCACGATCGGGCCGCGCTCGCAGAACCCGTGGCAGCCGACGCACTTGACGGCCTCGGCCTTGGCGCCGACCTCTTTTGTGGCCTCGGCAAAAAGTTCATACACGCGGCGCGACCCCTTGGCCATGCAGCCTGTGCCGATGCACACGCGAACGCACTTGGCCGAGGGGCTCTCGCGCGCGAGCAGTTCCTCCCGCATGCCCTGGAGGTCCGCCGGGCTCAAGAGCCGCTTGGTGGTGGCAACCGTCACTTCCTGGCCTTCCTTTCAGCGGCCCCTTCCTCCATGGGAAGCCCGCGGAGAATCTTGCGTACGGAATCCGGCCCCATGCCGTCATAGTACTTGCCGTCCACAATCATCACGGGCGCCAGGGCGCAAGCCCCCACGCAGTTGACCGGCTGGAACGAGAAGAGCCCGTCGGGCGTGGTGCCGCCGGCCGCCACCTGGAACTCCTTCTGGATCATCTCGGAGATCGCCCCCGCGCCCTTCAGGTGACAGACCGTGCCCACGCACAGCGTCACCTCGTGCTGCCCCTTCGGCGAGAGGCGGAACGAGGCGTAGAACGTCGCCACGGCATACAGGCGGCTCAGGGGGAGGTCGAGGCGCCCCGCCAGCCGCCGCAGTTGATCCACCTGCAGGTAGCCGCACTCGGCCTGGAGGTCCTGCATCATGGGGATCAACATGCCCACATCGGCGTCGTAGCGGCGGACGATGTCGTCGATGAGTTCTTCTTTCGCCACCGTGTCCTTGGCCATCGGCCATTCCCTTCGCCGCTTTCGCCTACGCGGTCTCGACGGAGACCTCGATGCCCCGCTTCGCAAGTTCATCGGCGATGCCGCGGACGACCGCCAACTTGATGCCCAACTGGTGCGGCAGGCTCGGGTTCTGGTGCGCCGGGTTCACCGCAAGCCCAATGATGAAGTGCACGTGGTCAACGCTCAGCAGTAGCCGCACCAGGGCCGCCGCCCCGTCGGTCCGGAACCTCACGGTTTCTTTCTGGGCGCCAGACTGGAGCAGTTCGTTCGCCCGCGTCAACGTCAGGATTCCCTCGGTGACCAGGTCAACGCCTTCCATCCGGGCCAGGGCCGGCACGTCGGGCTTCATCGTCTCCAGGTCCACTTCCAGGGGCTTGCCCATGTGCCGAGACACCATCTTGGCGGTGGTCCCGCCGCAGACCACGTGCAGTCCCTGCCGCTGGACGAACCGGGCCAGCACTTCCTCATCTGCATCCCGCGCTGCGGGAGGGCCGGCAAGCACCGTCGCCACGAGTTTGTGGCGGACCTTGATGACCACGATGCTGACGTCGTCGCCCGGTTCGCCCGCGTACAAGTCGGCCACGGTGTCGCCGAGTTTGTCGGCCAGGGCCTGGGCCGTCAGTTCGGGGTGGCTGTGTTCCTCCAGGTACCGGGCCGTCTGTTCCCAGCCCCAGCCGAGGGGGTACACGCCGCCGATGCCGGCGTTCAGGACGCCGTCCGAGACGAACACGATCCAGTCGCCCAGTTCCAGGTCAAAGACCGATTCGCGGATCGTCTTGCCGCCGATGGCCCGCTCGTGAAAGGGCAAGGGGATGCGCTTGCGCTGCCGCAGCACGATGGTCGGCGGGGTGTCGAACTCAACGACGCGCGCGCGGCCGTCGCGGAAGAACTGCGCGATGGCGAACGTGCTGTAAGCCAGTTTGCGCACCTGGCAGACCGGCAGCGTCTGGCCCAGCGTCTCCACCACCTCGCTCAAGGGCAGTTCGTTCTCCAGGAGATGCATGGCAATCCGGGTCGTCAGCGTGGCGAGGATGTTCGCCTTCACGCCGCTGCCGAGGCCGTCGGACAGGGCCAGGGTCACCGAATCCGGATGGCGCGACACGGCAACCGCGTCGCCGCACAGTTCCTCGTTGCGCTTGCGCAGTTGCTTGGTGCCCCACTCGAAGTACAACCTCACGATTAGCCCTCTTCCTTAAACAAGGACATCAGTTTGACAAGGAGGACTTTGGTCTCGGCGGTGGTTTCGCCGAGGAGCCTGGCGATCTCCTGGGCCGTCTGCATCTGCCGCGAGATCACCTCCTGCGCCCGCTCCAGCGTGTGGGCCCTGAGGTTGTGGAGGCGTTCTCTCGCCTTTTCCTCCTCCGAGATGTCGATAAAGATGCCGCAGTAGAGGTCCTCCCCCTCGACCGGGAAGAGGCCCACGCGGAAACTCATGTCGTGCTCGGCGACCGTCTCCTTCACCATGAGGTTGCCGCCGGCGGCGATGGCCCGCTCAAAGCAGTCCGAGTGCACGATCCCGGCCGCGGGCCGCCCCGTCAGTTCATCGTCCCTGCACTGAAACATCCTCCGGAAGGCGGGGTTGACAAAACGGATCCGCGTCTGACGGTCCACCAGGAGGACGCCGTTTGGCGTGTGCTGAAGGACAGCGGCGGCGTGCACCGAGGAGATGAGGCCGTCGGATTCGTTCATGGCTTCGCGCGCTCCTTGGACCCATCCCTCGGCTTCACTCCCAGGGGCAGCAG
>CAYGWP010000204.1:0-7801 GCA_964353455.1 uncultured Anaerolineales bacterium | reverse complement strand
GCCGACTCTCTCATCCACGCCCTGCCCCAGGAGACCACGCTCGTCATCGGCGGCCTGTACCCGACGCGCTCTTCCGAGGCCGTCCTCGGCGAGTTCCCGGAGATGGACATCCTCGCCCTCGGCTACGGCGAGGACGCCCTGGCGGAACTTGTGGAGCGCGGCTCGCCGGAAGGCGTCGCGGGCATCTGGTATCGGAAGCAATCGGGTTCCTATCCGCCGGGGCCGAAGCGCGACGGCCTCCCGACGACGGGCCGCGAACTCGTCAGGAACCCGCTGCGCCACACGATTGATGTGCGGCACTTCCACCTCGACCGCTCCATCCGCCGCTACAATTACCCGTGGCTCACCCTGAAGGGCGACAACGTCATCACGAGCGTGGGATGCCCGATGGTCTGCGCGTTCTGCAAGTGGCGCGAGAACATCTTCGGCGAGGTCCAGCCGTGGATTGCCCGCGACCCGGAAGACGTGGTGGAGGAACTGGCCGAGACCGACGCCGACATAGTGCACATCGTCGATGCCAATTTCGCTCACGACCTAAGAAGAGTCGAGCGGATCTGCGATCTTCTCATCGAGCGCGACATCCGCCATCTCTACGCCTGCGAGATCCGCGTCAACGCCCTCTGGAAAGACCCGCGGCTCGTCAAGAAGATGGAGCAGGCGGGCTTCTTCATGTTCATGGTGGGCATCGAGTCGTACCAGCCGCGGCTTCTGAAGGCCATGCGGAAGGGCTACACCGTCAGGATGTGCCGCGAGGCGTTCCGGAACATCCGCGAGACCAACATCCTCACGCTCGGCAACTTCCTCATCGGCAACCCGGGCGAGACCGAGGAGGAGATGCTGGGCGTGGCCGACTTTGCGGCGGAACTGGGCCTCGACTTTATCAGCCCGAATAAGATTTATGCATACGAGAACAGCGACTTCGAGCAGTGGGTCCTGTCACAGCCGGGGTACCGCGTGGAAGGCCGCCGCCGGTACGTCGTCTCCGACCAGTTCGGCGTGGAGGACCTGCGGCGGATCCAGGCCCGCATCATGCTCCGGTTCCTGCGGAAGCACCCGCCGTGGGTGCCCTACCAGAAGGCGCTCGCGCATCCGATGGTCCAGAAGATCGGCCGCGAAAAGATGCGGCGGGCGATGCTGAGGAGCCTCTTGGCGCACGTCGCGGACCCGAACTTCCGCCGCAGGGCGCTTAAGAAACTCGCCAAGCGGTTCACCCGTCCCCGCCCCGCCGCAGCGATGTAGCGCGGGCCGAGGTTGACCATGGCGCGCCCCGGCGGCTGGTCCCTCGGCGCCCCGCAGGCGGAATCCGCTCGGCGATGGAATCGAGGATCACGTCCCCCCTACCACCGGGTACCATGACGGCCGGCGCGGGTCCTCGTGGAACCGGGCGTAGTAGTCGCCCTTCTCCTGGAAGTACTTCTCGTAGCGGGCCATCTTCTCCTCGTCCAGTTCGACGCCGAGGCCGGGGCCGTCGGGTACACGGATGGCCCCATCGACATATTTCATCTTCCCGCCGACGATGATGTCGTCCTCAAGGTAATGGTAATGTGCGTCGCCCGGCATGGTCATCGTCGGGATGGTCGATGCCGTGTGGAGCATTGCGGCAAGTTCCACGCCGAACTCCGCCCCGGAGTGCATCGCCACGCCCAGGTTGAACGTGCGGCAGACGGCCGCAAGGTCCTTGACGCCGCGCGGGCCTTCCCAGTAATGGAGATCCGTAAGAATGATATCGACGCAGTCCATGCGGATGGCGGGGCCCAGGTCCTCGAACCTGGCGGGGTACATGTTGGTCGCCAGCGGAATCCGCACCTGCTGCCGGACGGCCCTCATCCCCTCAAGGCCCCACGCGGGGTCCTCGTAATACTGGAGGTCGAGGTCCTCAAGCGCCCGCCCGACCCGGACGGCCGTGGCCACCGACCACGTGCCGTTCGGGTCGATGCGCAGTCCGAAGTTCGGGCCCATGCGCTCGCGGCAGAGGCGCACCGCGCGGGCCTCCTCCATCGGGTCCATGACGCCGCCCTTGAGTTTCATGGCCGTTACGCCGAGCGTCGCGCGGAGTTCCTCGCAGAGGTCGGCCATGTCCTCGGCCCGCGTGTCGTCGCCGCCGCCGGGCCGGTCGTACCGCCAGAAGAGGTATGCGATCATCGGGACGGCGTCCTTAAGTTTCCCTCCCAGGAGGGCGTGCATCGGGACGCCCGCCGCCTTGCCCTGGATATCAAGGCAGGCTATCTCGATGGCTCCATACAGGCGCGCGTTGGAGAGGTAGTAGATGCTGCGGAGGACCTTCAGTTTGATGGCCTCGAGGTCGAACGGGTCCATGCCCACGAGGCGGGCCCTGAGTTTCAGGAGCGCCCCGCGCTGGTCGCCGCCGCCGACCTCGCCCAGGCCGACGATGCCGGAGTCGGTGATTATCTCCAGGACCGTCCTCATCAGGTACCCCGGATGAACGCCCGTGTTGTGGCGGAGCATGGCGCTCGTGGGAATCGCAACGGTCCGGGCACGCAGATCGATAATTTTCATGGTGCATCTTCTCCGTCACGGCATTGGTTACCGCAGGCTCAGCCCGCCGTCGATGAAAATGGATGCCCCGGTGATGTACCGGGCATCATCGGATGCGAGGAACGCGACCGTCCTGGCCACGTCCGCCGGGTCGCCGATGAACCGCGCGGGTATCCGGGCCACCACCTGCGCTTCATAATCGGGCCTGGCGAGCACCTCGCGGTTGATGTCGGTCCGTATCGCCCCCGGGGCCACGTTGTTCACGGTGATCCCGAAGGGGCTGTACTGGAGGGCCAGTTCGCGCATCATCATCAGCATGCCGCCCTTGCTCATGCTATAGACCGCGCAGAAGCCGGTGGGCGTGAGTTCGTGGACTGATGATATATTGATAACTCTCCCCCACCCCCGCCCCTTCATCTTCCCCAGCGCCCGCTGTGCCGCAAAGAACGCCCCCTTGAGGTTCGTGCCCATGATGGCGTCGTAGTCGGCCTCGGTGAACGACTCCGCCGGCTGGCGGGTCTCGATGCCGGCGTTGTTGACGAGAATATCGACCGCGCCCCAGGCCGATTCCACCTCGTCGAACATCCGCTGGACCTCGGCGTGGCGGGCCACGTCGGCCTGGACGACGATCGCCCGGCCGCCAGCGGCCTCGATGGCCCGGCGGACATCCTCGGCCTTCTCGCGGCTGCGGCAGAAGTTTATCGCCACCCGCGCCCCTGCGGCGGCGAGTTCCGCGGCGATCGCCGCGCCGATTCCGCGGCTCGCACCCGTCACCAGGGCCGTCCTGTCCTTAAGGGTTCTCATGCGGCGGCCTCGCAATAGTCTTTCCGGAAGAAGAGTTTCGTAGCCGCGAAGATGATGGCGGCGCCCAGCAGGTACGCGACAGAGAGCCCTGCAATGCCGGCGCTCAGGCCGAACGGCTTCTTCGCCCACCCCAGGATGAGCGGCGCGAGCGCCCCCACGATGAACGCGAACGAGATCATGATTCCCACGGCCGACGCCCGCAGGCGCGGCTCGATCACGTCAAAGAGCGCGGCAAACAGGTTCGAATCGTATATGCCGCGAAACAGGCCGAACCCCGCAAGGGCGACGTAGCACAGGACGAGGCTGTCGGCCGTCCCCATGAGGTAGATGAACGGGGCGCCGAGCAGCAGGCCCGCGCACTCGACCTCCATCCGGACCGTGCGGCGGCGACTAGCCCAGAGGTCCGACAGCCGCCCGCCGACCAGCACTCCGATGAATGCAAATACGTGATGGTAAAACATGGATGAGAAGCCCGCATCGGCCGGCTTCAGCCCGAATTTCTCGCCCAGCAGCGTCGGCATCCACGTCAGAAACCCGATGTTGACGAACACCATGCACGCGAACGCCAGGCTGAGCAGTATGACCGTGGGTTTCCGAAGGACCTCGCGGAGGACCGTGCCGATAGGAATGCGCTCGGTCTTGACCGCCGCATCGACCGGCTGCGGCTGGGGCGTGTCCCTGAGGCGCACCAGGATGACGGCCGCAAGGGCGACCCCCAGCGCCCCGAACGCGAGGAAGGCGTACCTCCAGCCGTACGTCTGGCCGATGTACCCCGCCACCAGGCCGCTCGCCACGATCCCGACGTATAGCGATGTCTGATGGATCGACATCGCCAGCGCACGCGTCCGGTGATGGAACTGCCCGATGAGGCTGTTGGCCGACGGATAGTAGAACGCCTCGCCCCCGCCGGTCGTCACGCCCCGGAAGGCGACAAGGTGCCCGAAACACGTGCTCAGGCCCGTAAAGACCGTCGCGGCGCTCCACACAAGGAGGCTGGAGAAGAC
This sequence comes from uncultured Anaerolineales bacterium, assembly GCA_964353455.1. Lineage (GTDB taxonomy): Bacteria > Planctomycetota > Phycisphaerae > FEN-1346 > FEN-1346 > CAYGWP01. The sequence continues at coordinate 3,497 of CAYGWP010000204.1, read as the reverse complement.
CACCCACTTGCGCCTCAAGACGTCGCCCGCGTACCCGCCCACGGGAACCAGGATTCCGTATGACCACGTGAAGATGGCGGCCACGAGGCCCAGTTGAAAATCGTCCAGGCCCAGGTCTTCCTTGATCAGCGGCAGCACGACGCCATAAATGTTCCGGTCCGCCTGGTTGAAAAAGTACGCGAACCAGAACAGGACCATGAGTTCCCAGCGGTAGGGAATGAGCCCCCCGGCCCCGACCGCCTCGACATCAGCGGATTTCTCAGAAGCGGCCATACTTGGCGTACACCTTGAACGGGTCCATTCCGGCGGCCATGTCGGCCCGGCTTTTCGACTCCGTGGCGAACCACTCCTCGGCCAGCGCGAGGACCTTCAGGGTCGCATCCTTCGGGACGACGACCACGCCGTCGTTGTCGCCGAAGATGTAATCGCCGGGGTTGATCGCCAGCAGGCCGTCGATGCCGCGGACGTAAATCGGTATCTGGTAATCGACGACCATCAGCCGCCCGAACGCCTCGACCGGGCTCCGGAAGCGGCAGAACGTCGGGAAACCCATGTCGATAAGATAATTGGAATCGCGCGTGCTTCCGTCGATGACGGCCCCCACGCAGCCGGCCGCCCGCGCCGCCGTGGCGCTGATCTCGCCGAACTGGCCGCAACTCGTGTCGCCCTGAACGTCGCGCACCTGGATGCACCCGGCCGTCATGCTCTTCATCATCGCGAGGCGGATGTCGTGGACTTTCGCGTCGCGGCTGGGCGTCGTGATGGCGTGGGCGGTGAACGCCGGCCCCGCCGCCTTCATCGTATGGACGAGCGGATATATGCCGCCGGCCATCGAGCGGCCCTTCAGCCCCAAGTGCTCGCAGGCGTCATAGACGAGGCCCGCATAGAGTTTGCGGAACCGCTCGTTGACCTCAAGGACATCGTAGTCCATTTTGAGTTTGGCGACCTTGCCGGCCTTTGCCATAGTGCGGCTCCTCACCGTTCCGCCGACCGCGTCTCCACCTTCGTTCCCGCCGCCGGACAGGAGTTGCCGCATTATACTTCCCCCCCGCCCCGCGCCTACCCAACTTTTCCGTCCGGCCCGGCCGCGGCAGATTCCTTGACACCGCCTGCCGCGCGGCCTATCTTGAGTCGGGTTGTTCACCGCAAACCAAAGTCTGGAGGATGCCATGACCTGCCGCATGATGATTGCGATGGTTGCCGTCGCGTGCTGGTTCGCCTCTGATGCCATGTCAGCATGGGCCGCCGCCAAGACGCTGGCCGTCGAGGCCGGGCCCAGCGCCCGGGCGAACGTGCCTATGGGCGTGCCGCTGCCCGCCGGCACGACGAAGGCGAAGATGATGGACGGCGCGAAGGAGGTCCCCTGTCAGGTGGCCGACGGGCAACTCTTCTGGATCCTCGACTCCCTTGCCGCCGGCGCCAGCAAGGAATACACCGTTGACCTCGGCGCCGACAGTTCGGCCAACCCCCAAGCGGTCGAACTTAAACAGACGGCCGATGAGATCGCCGTGACGATCGACGGGCAACCGTTCACATCATACCGGTTCGCGCCGAGGAAGTTCGCCGGCGTCCAGGCCCGACGCCCGTACTTCTACCCGGTCTTCGGCCCGAACCAGGCGCCGATGATGCGGCCGTTTCCGTGCACCGACGAGCCGCCGCCCGCCGGCATGAGCAACGACCATCCGCACCACACGAGCATCTGGGTGGCCTACGGCGAAGTCGGCGGCGTGGATAACTGGTCCGTCGGCGAGAAGGCCGGCTGGCAGGTCCACACGGGCTTCCCGGCGGTCGTGAGCGGCGCGGTTCTGGGCTACTTCCGCGAGACGCTCGACTGGACGACGGCCGAGAAGAAACCCAACATGGCCGAGGTTCGGACGGTGCGGTTCTGGCGCCTTCCGGGGACGATCCGCATTATGGACTTTGAGATCACGTTTGACGCCAGGTACGGCCCGGTGGTCTTCGGCGACACAAAGGAAGGCGGGATCATATCAACGCGTATGCGTGATGACATCCGCGCCGATAAGCAGGGCAAAAACGGCCGCATCGTCAACGCCCAGGGGCTCTCGGGAAATGATGCATGGGGAAAGACATCTGAATGGGTCGATTGCTCCGGCACGGTCGGCGACGCGAAGGCCGGCTACGCCCTCTTCGACGCCCCGACAAACTTCCGCCACCCCACCCCGTGGCACGCCCGCACGTACGGCCTCTGCTCGGCCAACCCGTTCGGCGTGGCCGCGTTCGGCGCCAAGGGCACCGCAAAGAGCGAATACACCCTTGAGGCCGGAAAGACCCTCACCCTCCGCTACCGCATCTACTTCCACACCGGCGACGAGAAGGAAGCCCAGGTAGCCGCCCGCTACGCCGATTACGCCCAGCCGCCGAAGGCGACGTGGAAATAGGTCCCACGCCCCGCGCGGTGGTTCTCCCGAACCACCGCGCCTCACCGCTGGTTGCGTGCGGTTCCGGGAAACAATCGCGGCGGGTCGGGAGACCCGCCGCGCGGAGTGTCAGGATCAATTGTCAACCGCATTATGCGATCAACTTGTCCCAGATCGCGCGCCGCTCCTTGAGAAACGCGACCGGGTCGCCGGTGGTGGACGTTTCGAGCATGCAGTAGCCGGTGAAGCCGGCGGCCTTCATGAGGCGCACCAGTTCGTCGAACGGGAATCCCTTCCCGAGGTCCTTGACGTGCGCGTGGCGGACCCACTTTCCGACGAGTCCCCAACTCTCCTTGATCGAGCCGTCCTTCACTTCGTCGCCGTTTGAGTTCCAGCACAGGCCGGCACTTGGATGATTGCATGCCTCCATGATCTTGGCGCACCGCGCGGGGAGCGACGCGCCGCCGTGCATCTCCATCACGACCACGATGCCCTTCTCCTTGCCGAACTCGGCGACCTCGCGGATGGCTTCGCCGATCTGCTTCAGGCTCTGCTCCTCCGGCACGTCCTTCCGGAGGCCGTTCGGGCGGACCTTGATGCCCCACGCGCCCAGGTCTGCGGCCAGTTTGATGAACTCCTTCGCCGTCTCGATGTTCTTCTTGACGGTGGCCGGCTCGGCGGCGTGGAACTCGCAGGTCGTCCCGAGCGCAACCAGTTTGACCTTCGTCTTGGCGAACGCGGCCTTGACCTTCTCGCGGCCTGCGGCATCCAGAGACGGCTCGACGCCGTGGGCGTGCGTGGTGCGGAGTTCCACGCCTTCCATGCCGCCCTTTTCGCAGGCGTCGATCAGCGTCGGGAGGTCCATCTTCGCGCCGACCATGTAGGTGCAGAGGCCGATGTGCGGCCCGGCCTTCGCCGCCCCGGCCGGCGCCTCGCCCGCCGCCGCGGGCCGTACGCGCCCCGCCGCGCCCGCCGCCAGCGCACCGGCTGCAACGCCCAGGCTTCCGCGAAGCAGGTCCCTACGGTTCACATTGTCAAACATGTCTTCATCCTTTCATCAGTCCCTGTAGCGTCTCGCGCGGCGGGTCAGGAGACCCGCCGCGCCAATTTCAGGCAACC
>CAYGWP010000203.1:0-3582 GCA_964353455.1 uncultured Anaerolineales bacterium | reverse complement strand
CTACGGACTCCTCGGCCGCGCGGAGGTCCTCTTCAGCCCGGCCGCGCCCGGCCTTGATCCGCGGACCCTCGCCGGCTGGATCCTCGCCGACGCCCTCCCGGTCCGCCTGAACATCCAACTCCACAAACTCCTGGGGCTTCGCTGACCGCGGCTGCCGCGACCCTTGTCGCGCCTCAGCCCGCCGGCTTCTTCGACTCGAGGGTTTCCATGTCCCAATCTTCCGGCTTGAAGGGGGCCTGGGCGGGCGCAACCTCCGGATACCCGCCGGCCTCCTCCTGCGAGTTGATGATCTTGCCCTTGCCATCGAGCGCGGCTCGCACGATCCGCTGGTCGATGGCATCGCGGTCCCAGGGTCGTGCGCCGGCGGTCTTCGACACGAATTCCTTGACGTCCGCGGCGGGCATCGCCTTCAGGCCCTCGGGCCAGAGGGGCCGCTCATCGAGTTTCGTAAATGCGCCCGCCGTCAGCGCCACGGGCTTCCGGTCGCGGTCGAGGGCCAGGTTGTCATCCATGAAAAGTTCAAGCGGACCGTTGCGATTGGCGAGCATCGCAATGCCCGCCCGCGTGTCTGGCCCGTACTCAAGGCAGTTGCCGACGACGGCCAGGCGGCTGGCCGCGTGCGCGTGCTCGCCCCACTCCTTCACCACAAGGCCGTGATGCATGGCCGCCCTGCCGGGGTTGGAGACCCAGTTGTTGACGACGGCGGCCTGCACTCCTCCCTTGGCCAGCGGGTTCCGCTCGACGTTCGAGGCATAGAGGTTCCCGATGATGGCGATGGCTGTGGCGTTGTCGTGGATGAGCGTGCCTTTGGAGTGCTCGCCCTTTGCGTGCGTGGAGTTCGAGAGCCCCTCGGCGATGATGCAGTTAGAGAACGTGATATGATGTGATGTATGCTGTCTCCACTCTTCCAGATTCGCTCCCTCGAATCGCGGGCCCGAGGCCGAAAGGTTCTCGTCCACCGCCCACGTGCACGAGCAGTGGTCGATGATGACGTTGGCGGCGCCGTCGGTGGAAATCCCGTCCGGCTCCCAGCCGCTCTTCTTTGCGCGGCCGGCCTCGCCGGGGCGCACGCGGATGTGCCGGATGACGACATCGTGCGTCAGAATGTCCGTGGCGCCCTTGATGATCGTGATGCCCGGCGCGGGGGCCGTCTGCCCGGCGATCGTAAGGAACGGTTCCTCAATCCTGATGTGCTTGCCGCCGAGGTCGATGACGCCGCCGACCTCAAAGACGACGATGCGCGGCCCCTTTGCCGCCAGCGCGTCGCCGAGCGACCCCGGCCCGCGCGGCGCAAGCGTCGTCACCCGTATGACCTGCCCGCCGCGACCCCCGGGCGTCTTGGCCGCAAACCCCTGCGCCGCCGGAAACGACAGCCGCGCCGCTTCATCCGCCGACTTGTCCGCCGTAGCCTCGGCGAAGGCGGAAGCCTCAGCCGCCGTCATCCCCACGCCCGCCGCGCCACAGGCGGCAAGGAACTTGCGGCGGGTGATGCCCTCGAATTGTGCGCCCATGCGAGGCTCCTCCTGCCTTGTCGCCGCCATCATAGCCCCGCCCGCCGCCGACGCAACCATTTCGTGACCGCGGCGGTACTGCTCAGTTTCAGTGGGCGCCACACACATCTGGCGCACTGCCAATCGGGCGAAAAGAATTGACGGGCGGGGGGCGGGGCGATATAAACATCCCATTGAACAACCGGCGCGCCGGGGGTGGCGCGCCGTTTTTCCAAACCGTCGGCGCGCGGGGAATGAACCTCGCACCGCCTTCGAGCAAAGGGAGACTGGCGATGGCTAAGGCAGGAAAGTACGTGTACTTTTTCGGCGCCGGGAAGGCCGATGGCAAGGCCGAAATGAAGGCGCTCCTGGGGGGCAAGGGGGCCAACCTGGCGGAGATGACCAACCTGGCCATTCCCGTCCCGGCGGGATTCACGATCACGACCGAGGTCTGCACCTACTTTTACGATCACGGCCGCAAGTATCCCAAGGAACTGAAGGCCCAGGTGGATACGGCGGTGGCGAAGATCGAGAAGATAATGGGCGCGGGTTTCGGTTGCCCCGAGAACCCCCTGCTCATCAGTTGCCGCTCCGGCGCGAGGGCGTCGATGCCCGGCATGATGGAGACGGTGCTGAACATCGGCCTGACGACGGCCACGATTCCGGGCCTCATCAAACTGACGAGCAACCCGCGGTTCGTGTGGGATGCGTACCGGCGCCTGATCATGATGTACTCCGACGTGGTGATGGAGAAGGCCGCCGGCCTTGAGCCCGCCGAAGGGATGGGCATCCGCCAGCAACTCGACCGGATGATGGACCAGGTGAAGCGCCAGGTGAGCGCGAAGACCGATACGGACCTGTCGGCCGAGCAACTCCAGACGCTGTGCGACCAGTTCCGCGCGAAGGTCCAGGAAGTGATGGGCAAGGCGTTTCCGGACGATGCCCAGGAGCAGTTGTGGGGCGCCGTGGGCGCGGTGTTCCAGTCGTGGAACGGGCGTCGGGCGGTTTCGTATCGGCGGATCGAGGGGATTCCGGACGATTGGGGCACGGCGGTCAGCGTCCAGGCGATGGTCTTCGGCAACATGGGCGACGATTCCGCCACCGGCGTGGCCTTTACGCGGAACCCGGCGACCGGCGAAAATATGTTCTACGGTGAATGGCTCTCCAACGCCCAGGGCGAGGACGTGGTGGCGGGCATCCGGACGCCGAACCCGCTGAATATCGCCACCAAGAGCGAGCACACGCAGCACCTCAAGAGCCTCGAAGAGATGATGGCCGAGACGTACAAGGACCTCTTCGCCATCCGCAACAAACTTGAGCGGCATTACCGCGACATGCAGGACATCGAGTTCACGATCCAGAAGGGCCGCCTGTGGATGCTCCAGACACGGACCGGAAAGCGCAACGGCCCTGCGGCCGTCCGCATGGCCGTTGAGATGCTCAAGGAGCGGCTGATCACGAAGGAAATGGCGGTCGCGCGGGTCACGCCGGCGCAACTCGACGAACTTCTGCACCCGATCCTCGACCCGAAGGCCGAGATGCGTGCGAAGGTGCTGGCGAAGGGGCTCCCGGCCGGTCCGGGCGGGGCGGCCGGGCGCCTGGTGTTCACGGCGGCCGAGGCGGTTGCCTGGGCGAACCGCGGCGAGAAGCCGGTCCTCTGCCGCGAGGAGACCAACCCCGAGGACGTCGAGGGCATGCGTGCGGCAGTGGCCATCCTGACGGCCCGCGGCGGCATGACGAGCCATGCGGCCCTTGTGGCCCGCGGCTGGGGCAAGTGCTGCATCGTCGGTTGCAGCGCTCTGCGCGTCGATGCCCACGCCAAGACCGTCACGGTCCTGGGCCAGACCCTCAGCGAGGGCGACTGGGTGTCGCTGAACGGCTCGAAGGGCATCGTCTATGTCGGACGCCTGGAGACCGTCAACCCCGACCCGAACAACCCGATGCTCGTTGACTTCCTGAAGGCGTGCGATAGGGTGCGCAGACTGGGCGTCCGCGCGAACGCCGACAGCCCGAAGGATGCGGCCACGGCCCGCGCGTTCGGCGCGGAAGGCATCGGACTCCTGCGGACCGAGCACATGTTCTACGGCGAGGG
>CAYGWP010000202.1:0-7013 GCA_964353455.1 uncultured Anaerolineales bacterium | reverse complement strand
CGTAGCCGAAGAGCGCGCACTCCAGGTTGGGGTCGTTGACCCGGCCGCTGGCGCCCGAGTGGATGAACACCTTCTGCACCCCGCGGGCGAGCATGATCGCGAAGAACCGCACGGTGTAGTCGGCGGCCTGGCGCTCGCTCTCCAGCAGCCGGGCCTCGGCCCAGTTGCCGGCCCGGGGCACGAAGGGCTTGCGGGGCAGGTCGTCGGTCGCGTAGTAGGAGAACTCGGTGATCCAGATGGGCCTGGGTCCGCCGCTCTTTTCCATGAGCGCCGCGAGCGCATCCATATCGGCGGCAAGTCCCTCGGGCCGCCGCGCCCCGGGGTACATGTGGAGGTTGAGGATGTCGAGGCTCTTCAGTGCCCCTGCCTCGATGATTTCGCGGGTCAGTTGCTGGGCCCCGCCGCCGATTCCGCCGATGACCTTGCAGCCGGGATCGGCCTGGCGCATGGCGTCGGCGGCCACCTTCAGTAGGGCGACGTAGTCCTCCGGGCCGTAGGCCTTGCCGCCGCCGCGGGCGGAGCGCGGCAGGGCGTAATCGGTGTAAATCGGCTCATTCAGGAATTCCCATATATGGATGCGGTCCTTGTAGCGGGCGACCGCCCGGCCGAGAAAAGCGGCCATTTCCTTCGGATCGCGCGGCCCGAACGCCTGCCTGAGGCGCACCCCGGGGTAGCCGGTGGTCGAAAGGTCCGGCGGGGCCTCGCTTGCCCAGTCGGCCGACGGGAACGGCGGCAGCAGCGGCAGGACCTTCGCGCCTGCCGCCAGGACCCGCCCGATCTGCGCGTCGCCCGCCTCCCATCGCCACTCGCCCTTGGCCGGCTCGCAGGTCTGCCACCGCAGCGTCCAGTCGCGGTACCACGCGACTCCGGCCTTTGCGGCGAGGCGAATCAGATGCGGTGTTGTAAATGCGTGGTTGATGCCGAGGACCGAATCCGCGCTCGTCCGCGGCGGGACGACCGCCACGCGCACCAGGGCCGACTGGCCGTGCCCGGCCGCCTCGGCCCGCACCTTGTAGAACCCGCGCCAGTCGCCCGGGATGGGGACCTCTCGGACGACGGCCGCGCCCGCCGGGACATCCGCCGTCACCGGCGGCATCGCAACGGGCTTATCGTCGAAATCGGTGGCGGCGAGCGAGACGGCGACCCGCGCGGCGGCCGCGCCGTGGTTGGCGAACCTCAAGCGCAAGGCTGCGCCCGCGCCGGCCGTGAATATGCCGCCAGCCTCCGACGGCTCGACGCCGAACTCGACCGGGCATCTCGCCTGGAACTCGCCTGCCTGCCCGCCCCGCTCCAACTGGACCGCATCGACATCGACCGCCGCACGCTCCTCCGCCTGGAGGTCCGGCCCGGCGTACACGAAGGCATACCGGAACTCCGGCCGGAACGTGAGCGAGTGCCGCTGCCACTCCGTCGTGAGGGTGACCTGGCGCGTGTAGTCGCGGGACCGGCCGCCGGGGTCCTTGGCCCGCGCCCCTAGAACAGCGCGGAGTCCGTCGCGGCTGCCGCGGAGGTCGCAGGAGACGGTGTACTCCTCGCCCTTCGTGACGGGGATCCAGCCGCGGGTTGCGGCAAGGGGGCGCAGTTCCCGCCGCACGACCGGCTCGAAATAGTCGAAGCCGAGGACGGGCGTGTCGTCGCCGCCCAGGGGGATGCGGAGGAACGCGCCGCCGTGCCGCGCGCCGGCGGTCTCGATGCGTCCGTGCAGGTCGCTGAGTCCGCCCCAGCCGACCCGCGAGCCGAGGGAGAGCCAGCCCGCGCCGCTCGTCTCGAACGAGCCGTTCGGGACGAGGTTGCGGCCGCCGGTGTCGGGCACGGTGTCGGTGAACTCCGCTTCCTGGGCCGGGCACTCGGCTATGCGCACGTCGGCCACGCAGAGCGTGCCCGGCTCGTTGAACCAGAACTGGAGCCGGCTAGAGTCGCCGACGTCGCGGGTGGCGGTGAAGATGCGGCGGTACGTCTGCCACGCCGCGCCGACCGGGAGGCTGGCCTGGAGTCCGCAGTTGCTCCAGGTCTTGGTGTCGCTTACGGCGATGCTGACGGCGCGGCCGCGGAGTCCCTCGGCCTTCATGCGGCAGGAGAACTCGTACATCCGCCCGCGCACAAGTTGCACCGCGCCCACCTGGGCGAGCATGGCGTGGCTGGAGGGCGACTTGGGGTCGCAACGCGTGCAGATAAGTTTAACGAATGCCGTGCCGTCCGGGTCGGCCGCGAGTTCGAGCGACTGCACGACGTTAGCATCGCCCGTGGATTGCCACTTGTCAGGCCGGCCGTCGCGGACATCCTTGAAGTTGCCGTTGGCCACCAGGTTCGGGGCATCGGCGGCGATGAGAGGGACGGCGGCAAGGACGAAAGCAAGACATGCGAGGGCGAGGGTTTTCATGTGGCTCCTCCTCGTGCGGCGGTAAGGATATCACAAAGACGGTCAGCCGGGTAGAGCGTTATAATAGCGGCGACCTTGTAAGGAGATAAGTCATGCGCTACGGACATGCGGCCCTGGTGATCGCTCTTGCGCTGGTCCCCTCGGGCGCCACGATTGGGGGGAACGAAGTCCGGCCGACGAAAATCGAGGTGGTCCCGAACTTTAATGCCGCCTCAGTGTACGCCTTCTTCGATGGCGACGACAACCAGAACGCCGTGGCGAAGATGGAGTACCGGGCGGGAGATACGAAGGACTTCCGCCCCGGTCATCCGCTTTCGCGGACCGCGAAGGGGCGGTTCGCCGGGAGCATCTTCTGGCTCCAGCCCGACCAGCCGCTCGAGGTCCGCGTGACGTTCGAGGACCCGGACGCAGGCGCCAAGCCCGCGCCGCTCACGGCGGCGGCGCGGACGCGGAGCGACAAGTTCCCCGCCGGCACGGGCAAGACGTACTACGTCAGTCCGCAGGGCGACGACGCTGGCGCCGGCACGCGCGAGAAGCCCTATATGACGATCGCCCGCGCCGTCGGCGCGGCCGAGCCGGGAGACACTATTCTTCTCAGGGAGGGGACATACGCGGAGAGCGTGACCGTGCGGCGATCAGGCCGGCCCGACGCCTATATCACGCTGCGTGCCGACCCGGCCGATAGCGTCCCGGGGCCGCGCATCTACCTGGCCGAGGGAGGCGATTTCGTGCAGCGTATCGTTAGACGGCCGAAGATCATCGGCTGGGTTCCCGCCGGCGGCGCGTGGCAGGACATGGGCGGCGGACTCTATGCGACTGATGAAAAACGCCCTGTCGGGACCGTGACTTTCACCGCGCCGCTCCCCCCCGATGCCGGCCGCCCCGTCGGCACGCGTATCTATCATCACGGGTCGCTTGATGAACTAAGAGGCGCCGAGCCGCCGCTCGTGCCGGGCTGGTGGCAGGACGCGCCAGCGGGGCGCCTGTACCTGCGACTTGCGCCCGGCGACTGGCGCGCGCCGAGCGCCTGTGCGGTCCGGCTCGGCGTTCTGCCGTTCGGCCTGAGGTTCGAGAACTGCGGCTACTGGGTCGTCGAGGGTCTTGAGTTCGAGGTTTTCGGCGGCGGGACTTCGGGGCGCGGCATCGAAATCACGAGCAGCCGCAACATCGTCGTCCGCAACTGCCGCTTCGACACGATGCGGACGGGCATATCGGTCCGCCGCGAGGGGTCGCGCGAGTGCCTCATCGAGCGGTGCACGTTCCGCGATTCGGGCATCTGGACCTGGCCGTGGAAGGCGTGCAAGAGCCACGATGTTGAGGGAAGCGCGATCTCCTTTGCGGGCGGCGGGGGGAACGTGGCGCGCTTCAACACCATCACGGGCCACTTTAACGGCATCGGCGCGAGCACCTGGGGCGACCTTGAAAACGAGGCCCTGAACCGCGACCTCGACGTCCACGACAACACGTTCACCGAGATCGGCGACGACCCGATGGAACCCGAGGGAGCGTGCATGAACTGCCGGTTCTGGAACAACCGCACGTTCAACACGCTCCAGGGGATCTCGCTGGCCCCGATAACGGTGGGGCCGGTCTATGTGGTCCGCGAGCGGTACGTGCGCTTTAAGGGCGGCGCGGTCAAGGCGGGGGTGAGTTCGCGCGGAATAGTATTCATATATCACATCCTGGGATGGACCGACCGGTCCGATGGCGGCAACGGCCTGGAGCCGTGCGGGCCGTGGGGGAACATGCATTTCCGGAACTCCATCCTTCGCGCCACGCGGTACGTGGTCGAAGACATGCAGCCGCTGACGGCCCCGTGCTCGTTCGATTACTGCGACCTCTTCACGACGGCCGGCAACATCTTCATCAAGTGGCAGGACAAGCGGTACCGAAACCTCTCCGAGGTGCCGGCCGATGCGGGGTTCGGCAAACACAACGCGCGTCTTGAGCCGTACGCGCGTGTGGAGGACGGCCGCCCGGCGGGCCTCGCGCCGCAGTTGATTGATGCAGGCATCCTGATTCCAGGCATCAACGATAATTACATGGGCAAGGCCCCGGACATCGGGCCGGAAGAGATCAAGTAGTCCTGGGCGCGCCCCGGCAGATTTCTGGACCGCTCAGTCCGAGCCGTAGAACACCAGGTGGTCGTAGGTCCGGGCATCGGCCCGCTTCTTCTGGCGTTCCTCCAGCGGTCCGTGGTACTCGCAGTGGAAGAAGCGGGCGTCGAAGGCGGCCGCCGGCAGCCGGGGGCGAGTGCCCTCGATCGCCGCCGCCAGGTGCACCAACGCCAGGGGTATCTCGTCGCCGGTCCGCGCCCACTGGCGACTCGGCCGGGGGAAGAGGCCTGAGCGGGACTGCATCTTAATGAGGTTGTCGGCCACCCGGCAGGCGCGCCTGAGCATCGCCGGCCGCACGTCGCCTTCGCCCGGGCCGTCCGCCAGTTCCAGGAGGCCGTAGATCAGCCGCCAATCCTTGGCCGTGACGCCCGCTTCAGGGCCGCCTTCGTTGCCAGGCATCCGCTCGAGGTCGCCCAGGCCCAGGCTGCGGCCCAACTCGCAGACCATCCGCCGATACTCCGCTTCGCCCGTGAGGCGATACGCCCGACAATAGGCCCAGAAGAGCATTCCGTCCGGCCCGCGCGGGGCAAACGAGGCCGGCTCGTAGTAGCCCGTCTTCGCCTCCTTCCACTGGAGCGGCGTGCCGTCGGTCATGAACGTCAGGAACTTCCCGGTCTTCGGGTCGTAGCAGGCGCGGGCGTACACCTTGAGGTCCTCAAGCGCCCATCGCTGAAGGTCGCGGGCGACGTCGGCGCACAGGCCGCCGGCGGCGGCCAGGGTCTCGGCCGCCTGCATCTGGACCAGCGGCAGGTCGTGGTAGCGGCTCACCTGGTGATAACTGGCGACGATCTTCGCCTCGTTAATGGCCGGATGGACATGCCCGAGGGCCTCCTGGGCGCGGTCCTGCTTGCGGTAACTGAGTTGGCCGCCGCAGAGGCCGGTCTTCGGGTCGCGGCCCTGTTGCCACCGCAGCGCCAGCCGGCGCGTCCAGGTGAGCGCATCGGCATCATGGTCCAGCACGGCCAGCATGACGCCCGCGTGAATGAGCGACGGGGTGACGTTGCAGAACGAGAGGTTGGCGCCCTCCGTCGGAAACGGCACTTCCACGGTTTCGCGAAACTGGGTGTTCCACTGCGGCCGGCAGGGTTTCTTGACGCTCCCGTGGCGATTGTAGTCCAGGAGCGACCAGTCGAGCATGTGCGAGGCCCAGACCGTCTCCATCAGCCGCCGCGTCGCCGCCGGGTTGACCCGGTGCATCAACTGGTAATAGGGCTGATGGCCCTTCATCTCGTGGACGTCGGCGTACTGGCCGACGCCCTTTTCCGCGTCGAGGTCCCAGGCCATGTGGCCGCCCCAGTAGAGCAGCCCGTTGGGGGATACGAGGTGCTCCAAGGCGTAGCGTGCGGCGTCTTCGGCGGCCTTTCGGTATTTCTCTTCGCCCGTTATTGCAGTCAGCCCGTCCAGGAGGCGCATGAGCGGCTGCTGGCTGGCGAAATTGGAGAGTATCCACACCTCGCCGCGGAACGGCCAGCGGGCCGGTTCCAGCGACTCGGCCTGAAGGCCGTCAACGAAAAGCGGCGTCTTCTCTTTGCCGTAGGTGTCGCGCCCGTGCTGGAGCGCGGCGTCGGCGAACTTGCGGGCGGCATCCAGGTACGGCCGCCCGTCCAACTTGGGCACCTCGGCCCGGGCGCACGCCGCCAAGACGAAAGAGATGAGCCCCGCAGCAACGAAGACGGACGGGCCGAAGCGATGGCTTCTCATGGTTATCCTCTCTGGGGAGCGGTCATCCCGCGCTCTTCACCGCGAGATTACGGACGTGCACGCAGCCTTCCGGCCGGTTCGTCTCGAAGTGGCCGAAACCGAAGAAGCGGCCGGGGCCGACCGTCCCCGGCACGAACTCGAAGGCCGTCTCGTAAGACTGGTCGTCCACGCGGATGACGATGCGGCCGGCGGGATCGCGGTATGACCACTGGAGGGCGATGCGGTACCAGCGGTCCGGCTGGAATGCCGGCCCGGCATAAGTGATTCGCGTTGCCCGGCCGTCGAACTGCGGGCCGTAGTTCCAGACGACGCAGCGCGGCTTGTCGCCGATGTTGTCCAGTTCGATGCGCGACCAGGGCGTCCGGCCCACCGCATCGCGGTCGGAACGGTCGGCCATCCAACTCGTGATCCCGATGAAGTGTTTGCCGCCGCCCACGGGGTCGAGGTACCCCGCGTCGAGCCGGACCTCGAACGACACGCTGCCGCCCGAGACCATGTCCTCGCCCAGGTACGTGCCGGTGGCGTTGCGCTGAGCCAGCGTGCCCACGCCGTCGCGCTCCTGCAAGCGCGAGGGATATCTCGTGCTCCATGTCCGGCCGAGCCACTGGACGTAGAAGCCGTCGTTGATCAGCGGCCATTTCAAGTCGGCGCCGGACCGCGCGGGAATGGGCTTGGCGGCAGGCGGCGGGGGCGCGGGCTCAGGGACGCTTTGCGCCGCGGGGTGCGGCTGATGCGCGGCGACGTCTCGCCCCCCGCCGTCGCGCGGCGCGCTGTTGCAGCGCCCGACAAGGATCGCGCAGGCAAGGACCGCCGCC
>CAYGWP010000201.1:0-11208 GCA_964353455.1 uncultured Anaerolineales bacterium | reverse complement strand
CGACCACCCTACATTTCGGCAACAGCCTTCTTCCTATTCCAGCACCTGCCACGCGAGGCGGATCACGAGGGCCAGGCTGACGGCGACCACAAGCCAGCGGACGAGGCCCTGGCCGCGGCGGACCGTCAGATGCGCCCCGGCGTAGCCGCCGATGATCTGGGCGACCGCCATCGGCACGGCCACCTTCCATGCGACCAAGCCCCCCAACCCGAACACGATGACCGATGAGAGGTTGCTCCCGAAGTTGACGACCTTCGCGTTCGCGCTTGCCGCATCCAGCGGGTCGTGCCACAGGGCCACGTACGCTATTATGAGGAACGTGCCCGTGCCGGGTCCGAAGAACCCGTCGTAACCCGCAATGAGCGCCGCCACAATGGCCGCAACCCACCACGCGCGGCGGATGTGCCCCTGGCCGCCCGGCGCGGGTTTCCGCACAATCATAAACACGGCGACCGCTATCAGGAGGACCATCACGACCACGCTCAGGGCCTTCGGCGGCACCTGCATGACCATCAGCGTGCCGATCGCTCCGGCCACGAGGGCCGCAGGGAAGCCCTCGATGACCCTCGTCCGGTCCAGCAGCGGCGAGTGGGCGTAACGGATGAGTGCCGTGCCGGACCCGAAGACGCTCTGGCCCTTGTTCGTGCCCATCGCGAGGTGCGGCGGCAGCCCGGCGAGCAGGAGCGCCGGCAGCGTGAGCAGCCCGCCTCCGCCGGCGATGGCATCGACGAAGCCTGCGGCCGCGGCCACGATGGTCAGAAGTATTGTCGTCTGAAAAGAAAGATCATCCACGGTTGACCCAAGAGCCGTTGTCAGAACCGCGCGCATGACTCGGCCCGGTTGCACGCGCCGGGCGGGGTCTCGAGGTCCTTCGGTTCGGCGGAGCGGACGAGGACCTGCCTGGCGCGGCTGCGGTCGCGGAACACGGTAATGCCCTTGCAGCCGGTCTCGTATGCCATCCGATAGATATTGGCCACGTCCTCGGGCCGGGCCTCGTTCGGCAGGTTCACCGTTTTCGAGACGGCGTTATCTACATGCTTCTGGAACGCCGCCTGGACCTCCACGTGCCACTTCGGGTCAACCTCGTGCGCGGTGACGAAGAGGAGTGCGGCCTCGGCCGGAATGCCCTTCACGTCCGCGAGCGATGGGGCGGCGGCGACCCGGTCCAGGAGTTCGGGCGACCAGAAGCCGCGCTCGCGGGCCGCCCGCTCAAAGAGCGGATTGACCTCGAACAGGCGCGCGCCTTCCAGCACGTGCCGCTCCATCGCCAGGGCGAAGAGCGGCTCGATGCCCGACGAGCATGCCGCAAGGATCGAAAGCGTGCCGGTCGGGGCGACGGTCGTGCGGCAGGCGTTGCGGTAGGCGGGCGAGTCGGGCCGGTCGTATATGCTGCCCTCGATGTTCGGGAACGGGCCGCGCTCCTGCGCCAGGTCGGCGCTTGCGCGGTCGGCCTCGGCCCGGATGAACCCCATGACCTCGTGCGCCGCGTCGAGAGCCTTCTGCGACCCGTACGCGACGCCCAGGCGAACCAGGAGGTCCGCGAATCCCATCACGCCGAGGCCGATCTTGCGGTTGCCGTGGACGACCTCGGTGATCTGGGGCAGCGGGTAATGGCTCTGCTCGATGCAGTCGTCGAGGAACCGGACGGCGAGGCGGACGACGGCCCGCAGGCGATCCCAGTCAATTCCGCCGCCGCGGACGACTTTATTGAGGTTGATGGAACCGAGGTTGCAGGCCTCGTACGGAAGTAGCGGCTGCTCGCCGCAGGGGTTGGTGCACTCGATGGCCCCGAGGCGCGGGGTGGGGTTGTCGGCGTTGATGCGGTCGAGGAAGATGGCGCCCGGGTCGCCGCCGGCGTGCGCCTGGACGGTCATGGTTTCCCATATCCTGGGGGCGGGGACGCGGAGCGCCACGCGGCCGGTGTGCGGGTTGATGAGGTCGAAGGGGCGGCCTGCGGCCACCGCCTCCATGAACGCGCCCGTGCAGGCGATGGAGATGTTGAAGTTTTCGAGTTCCCCCTCGACGGCCTTGGCGCGGGCGAAGCGTTCCACGTCCGGATGGTCGCACCGTAGGACGCCCATGTTGGCCCCGCGGCGGAACCCGCCCTGGCTTATCGCCCCGGTCGCATAGTTAAATACCTTCATAAAACTGATGGGCCCCGATGCGCGGCCGCTCGAGGATTCCACGAGGTCCCCGCCGGGCCTGATGCGGCTGAACGAGAAGCCCGTCCCGCCCCCCGACTTGTGGATGATGGCGGCGTACTTGATGGCGTCGAAAATCTTCTCGATGTCGTCGGGCACCGGCAGCACGAAGCAGGCGGCAAGTTGCTGGAGGCGCCGGCCGGCATTCATCAGCGTGGGCGAGTTCGGGAGGAACTCAAGGCGGGCCATCAGCCCGAAGAACTGTTCCTCGGCGGCGTGGGCGTCGCTCGCCGTGCCCCACTCTAGTTCCGCCTGCGCGACGTTGGCCGCAACACGCCGGAACATGTCCTCGGGCGACTCCGTCGGCTCTCCTCGCTCATCCTTCTTCAGATACCGCCGCGCCAGGACCACGCGGGCGTTCTCCGTCAGGTCCATTCTGGCGGGCGTCTCGGCCTGAATAATCGGTATGCTCACAACTTTACCCCCAACCTGTTGCCCTTATCTTTCGGCATTATACGAGGGGTGATGTATTTGCGCCAACCGCCCGGCGATGCCTGATGCGGCGCTAGTCGAGGCCCGTTTCGGGCGGAGCGTCGGCCGGGCGGGCATCGGGCGGCGCCGATTCGCCCGCATCGGTCGGCGCGGAGTCCGGCGGCGGGCCGGGCTCTTCCCCGGTCTGCGGCGGCGGCTCAGGCAGCGGCGCCTCGGCCGACTCCGGCGCGGGCTGCTCGGCGCCGCCATCGGGTCCCTTGCGGCCCATGATCTCATTCTCGGAGTAGATGGGGCGGAACGCCTCGACCTCGGGAATCCTAATGGACTCGAGGATTTCGTCGAACTCGGTTTTCTCGATGTCGGGCTCATCCATCATTCCGCGGAGGTTCTGGAGTTGGTGAGCGCTTGGGCGGCGCGGGGCCTTTCGCTGGAGCGCATCGAGGGATTCATCGGCCCCGCGCGGCGTCTGCTGGACGACCGTCTCGGCGGCCGGGTCGCGGAGGATGAGGCGGACGTCCTTGAAGTCCGCGGCCTGCTCGGCGGCGATGCGGCGCTGGCGCACGAGTTCCAGGACCGCAAGGAACATCGTAATCAGATAACTTAGTGACCGGCCCTGGCTGAAGAGTTGCGAGAAGAGGATCGACTTTTCGACCTCGATTCGGGCCAGCAGTTGCCTTTCGGCCTCCTCGACGGGGGTGTCGTCGTAAATGACTTCGCGCGGCTGCGAGTAGCCGAGGGTCCGGATGCAGGCCGTGAATGCGCTGATGAGGTCCCAGACCTCGACGCCCTTTAGGAAGTCGGGGGGCGGGCCGTCCTCGGCCGACTCATCGCCTATGCTGCGCAGCAGCGCCTCATCGACCTGTCGCGGGAACCTGCGGGCCATCTCGCGGCCGCGGTCGCCGAGCATCAGGGCGGCATCATTAAAGCGCCGGTACTCGATGAGTTGGCGGATGAGCGTCTCGCGCGGGTCCTCCAGGTCCATCTCCTCCTCGCCCTCTTCGGGCTGGGGGGCGCGGGGGAGGAGGGCGCGGCTCTTCATTTCGAGCAGGGTTGCGGCCATGACGACGAAGTCGCCGGCCAGTTCGATGTCGAGCGACTTCAGCATGTCGAGGTACGCGATGTACTGGTCGGCGATGCAGGCGATGGAGACCTCGCGGATATCGACCTCCTCGCGGCGGATGAGGTACAGGAGGAGGTCCATGGGGCCGCTGTAGATGTCGAGATCGACCTTGTATGACATTGATTGGTGACCGCCTAGAGTTTGCCGAGGCCCGTGAGGGCTTTGACTTCATCGAGCGTCGCGCGTGCCGCCGCCTGGGCCTTGCGTGCCCCGTCGGCGAGGATTTCGCAGAGGCGCTCGGGGTGGGCCTCGAGGTCGGCGCGCTTCTCGCGCGGTTCGGAGAGGAACGTAACGAGGACCTCGCCCAGGCGGCGCTTGCAGTCGGTGCATCCCCACTTTGAGTTGCGGCACTTGTCGGCCACATCGTCGTAGTCGGTCGGGCAGAAGACCTTGTAGTACTGGCAGACGTTGCAGTCGTCCGGGTGGCCGGGGTCGGCCAGACGGATGCGCAGCGGGTCGGTTATCATCGACATGACCTTCTTGCGGACCACGTCGGGCGGGTCGGCCACGTCGATCTGGTTGCCGTAACTTTTGGACATCTTGCGGCGGTCGGTACCCAATAGCCGCGGGCTGGCCGTAAGTTTGGCCTGCGGCTCGACGAGGACCTCGCGGCCCAGCAGGGAGTTGAAGCGCCGGACGACCTCGCGCGTAAGTTCCAGGTGCGGCAACTGGTCTTCGCCCACCGGCACCAGGTTGGCCTTGTAGATCACGATGTCGGCGGCCTGGAGGACGGGGTATCCGAGGAATGCATAGTTATGGATATCCCTGGAGGTCAGTTGCTGCATCTGTTCCTTGTAGGTCGGGTTCCGCTCGAGCCACGAGATGGGTGTGTAGCAGGAGAGGATGAGGTGGAGTTCGGCGTGCTCCGGCACCTCGCTCTGGCGGAAGATGACGCTGCGCGAGGGGTCCAGGCCGCAGGAGATGAAGTCGATGAGGACCTCGCGGCTGTCGGCGGCTATGCCGGCGGGGCTCTCGTACTCGCTCATCAGGGCGTGGTAATCGGCGATCATGAAGAAGCACTCGTAATCGTCCTGGAGCATCCGCCAGTTCCAGAGCGCCCCGACGAGGTTCCCCAGGTGCAGGCGGCCGGTGGGCCTCATGCCGCTGAGGATGCGCCTGCGTTTTCCGGCAACATTGTCCGCCATGATCAAGTTCCTGTTCCAAGTGTGCTGATCAGATGCAGAATGGAGATAATTGTATTTGTTCCATCGGCCCCGGCCAAGAGGTGCGCCAGCAGGAGGACCGGCGCCCCCAGCAAACTCACGTTCCGGTAGCCCATCATCGAGAAACTCGTGGCGCGATTGACGAACACCAGCGCCAGCAGGATGAAGGGGCCGTAGCGGCTGATCCCGCCAAGGCCGATGGCCCACTGGCCCCGCAGGATCTCTCGCAGGATGTGCGAACCGTCCAGGGGTGAGATCGGCACAAGGTTGAAGATGAACAGCCCCAGATTCACCATCACCATGTGCGAGAGCACGGCCCACAGGTACAGGTCGGTGCGAGTGGCGGGCAGGGCGTCCATCAGAATCAGGAGACGGACAACCATCGCCGCCACGACCGCCATGACAAGGTTGGCGGCCACCCCGGCGCCGCTGACGAGTATTTCGTCCCGGCGCGGATTTCCGTAGTTGTAGGGGTTCACGGGAACGGGCTTCGCCCACCCGATCGGCGCGAAAATCAGGCAGATGGTCCCGATAAGGTCAAGATGGGCGAGCGGGTTGAAGGTCACGCGGCCGGCGCGCAGGGCGGTGTCGTCGCCGCACTTCCAGGCCACCCACGCGTGCATGAATTCATGCATCGTCAGGGCAAACAACACCACAGGGAGGCGAAGCACCAAGTACAGTATCTCAGTCCTGTCGAAACCCACGCAACGGCTCCCATGCTCCGTGCCCGCCGTGCCCCTTGTCGGGAACCACTCTAGCGGCCGACACGGCCTAAGTCAATGTTTGACTGCCGGGCCGCCACAGGCCGACAAAACACTGGATAACCCGCGAAGGACGGGGCTATAATTCCCGCGTTGTCGCCGACGCGAGGGACGGCCATGCGATTCGCCAAACTACACGGCGCCGGGAACGATTACATCTACGTCAACTGTTTCGAGGAAACGGTTGACGATCCATCGGCCCTCGCCGTCAGGATATCGGACCGGCACTTTGGCGTCGGGGCCGACGGCCTCATCCTCATCCTTCCGCCGCGCAAGGACGGCGACGTGCGCATGCGCATGTTCAACGCCGACGGGTCCGAGGCCGAGATGTGCGGCAACGGCGTCCGGTGCCTGGCCAAGTTCGCCGTCGAGCGGAACCTCGTCAATGGCCCGGCGAAATGCCCGCCCGGCGGCTCGTGCACCGTCCGCGTTGAGACGGCGGCAGGCATGCGGGAGGTCGAACTGCTGCGCGATGCCACCGGCGAGTTCACGCGCGGCAGCGTCAGCATGGGCAAACCGCGACTGGGGGCCTGCGAAATCCCGCTCCTTCTGGACGGCGAACGCGTGGTCGATGTGCCGCTGACGGTCGGCGGACAGACCCTCTGGATGACCTGCGTCAACATGGGCAACCCGCACGCAGTCTTCTATGTAGATGAGGTCGCCGGGTGGCCCCTGGAGCAGGTGGGGCCGAAAATCGAGAACCACAAACTCTTCCCGGAGCGGACGAACGTCCACATTGTGGAGGTCGTCTCGCTCGGCGAGGTGCGGATGCGGACGTGGGAGCGCGGCAGCGGAATCACGCTGGCCTGCGGCACGGGGGCATCGGCCGTATGCGTGGCGGGCGTCCTGACCGGGCGCACGGGCCGGAAGATCCTCGCGCATGTTCCCGGCGGTGACCTCCAGGTCGAGTGGCCCGACGACCACGGACCCGTGCGCCTCACGGGGCCGGTCGAGGAAGTCTTCACCGGCGAGTGGCCGGAGCGAGAATGAAGCGACGCAACTCTCAAGAGTCGGGCGGTGGGGTGGCACGGCCACGCTGTTCTGCGTGGCCGTGGTTGCCACCCTTCGCTGGAGCCACGGCTTCGCTTTTAATCTTTGCCCTGGCAGCGGGCGCCCTTGCCGACTTGCCGAAGTTCACGCCCGAGCAGATGGGCGGCACGCTCCGGGGAAACTTCAACGCCGAGCCGAAGACCCTTAATCCGCTCACGTCGTCGGATGTCTATGCCACTATCATCCAGGACCACGTCCTGGAGAGCCTGATCGAGCGCGACTTCGACACCCTTGAGTGGCGGCCGCAGTTGGCCGACCGGTGGGAGGTCTCGCCCGACGGCCTCGTTATCACCTTCCACATTGACCCGCGGGCGAAGTTCTCCGACGGCACGCCCGTCACGGCGGACGACGTGGTTTTCACGTACCAGACGATCGTCAATCCCAGGATCGACTGCCGCGCGCTCGCCTCGTACTTCGAGGATTGCCAGGGATGCCAGAAGGTGGACGACCGGACTGTACGGTTCGTGTGGCAGAAACCGTACTTCAAGAGCCTGGAGTTCAGTTCGATCGGCGTCATTCCGAAGCATGTTTATCAGTTCACTGACCCGAATTGGTTCAACGACCTCAGCAACGTTCTCGTCGGCTCAGGGCCGTTCAAACTGGGCGACTGGAAAACCGGCCAGCATATCGAACTCGTTCGCAATGAGAATTACTGGCGCGAGCCGGTCGCCATAGACCGGATCGTGTACCGGTTCATTCTGGAGGAGCAGGCGTCGGTCCAGGCGCTCCTGGGCGGGGAACTCGACGAGTTGCCCGTGACGCCGGAATGGTGGGTGAAGTTGCGGAACCGCCCGGACGCCGCCGACCGGTTCCAGTGGTTCCGCTACTCGACCCCCGCGTCCGGGTACGGCTACATCGGCTGGAACAACGCCCGCCCACCGTTCGATGACAAGCGCGTCCGCCGTGCCATGGCGCAATTGGTGTGGCGCGAGCGACTCCTGAAGTACATGTGGTACGACATCGGGACGATCGTCAGCGGCCCGTTCTGGCCGAAAAGCCCGCAGTACGACCAGAGCGTCAGGCCGTGGCCGTTCGACCGCGATGAGGCGCGGCGGCTTCTGAAGGAAGCGGGCTGGGAAGACCGCAACGGCGACGGATGGCTCGAAGATGCCGCAGGCAAGCGGTTCCAGTTTGAACTCTCGTATCCTGCCGGCAACCAGGAGACCCGCGACCTTGTGCGCATCCTGGGCGAGGAGTTCCGCCGCATGGGCATCGACATGAACAGCCGCCCGTATGCCTGGCAGGTCTTCACCGTCAAACTCGACAACCGCGATTTCGACGCCGTGCGGCTCGGCTGGGGCGGCGGCGGCGTGGAGAGCGACCCTTACCAGATATGGCACTCCAGCCAGATTGCCGACAGGGGATCCAACTTCATCAATTTTCGCAGCCCCGAGGCCGACCGCCTGATCGTGACCGCCCGCGGCACGCTGGACCAGAAGGCCCGCAACGACCTCTTCCACCAGTTCCACCGCCTCATTCACGAGGAGCAGCCGTACACGTTCCTCCGGTCCCCGGAGACGCTGAGGGTCATGACGCTGCGCATCAAGGGGGCCAGGGTGCACACGCTCGGCATGGACTGGCGCGAGTGGTGGATCGGCAAAGATGAAGGCAAGGCCGGGGAGGGCGCCCGGCAATGAAGACCTACATCCTGAAGCGGCTGCTGCTGATGATTCCGACGCTGGCGGGGATGACGCTGCTGACGTACGGCATTGTGCGCCTCGCGCCCGGCGACCCAATCGAGGCGATGATCCGCAATCAGGCGGGCAACATCGACCCGAAGGCGATGCGCGAGAGCGCCGACCGCATCCGCGAGCGCCTCGGCCTGAACGACGTCAACTACTGGGGCGACGATGTCGAAACGCTTCTGGCGGACCTCGGCAGTGCGGATGAGCGAGTCCGCTCCGGGGCTGCCGCCGAACTCCGTCGCGTGACAGGCGTTGACCTTGCCGGGAACCCCGAGGCGTGGGCCAACTGGTGGGCCGTCAACAAGTATGCATTCACTCAAAAGCATCTGATTGATTCCGTTGAGCGGGTCCTCAACGTCTTCCACGGCTACGGACGGTGGGTGGTCCACATGTTCGAAGGCGACTTCGGCGAGAGCATCGTCTTCCGGATGCCGAAGAACAGCCCCCTCGTCGGATACACGGCCGGCCTGCGCGACTTCATCCGCAACCGGCTCGGCCTCGACGTGTGGGCCGGCATCGATGAACTGAAGACCAACGGCAGCAAGAACCCGTTATGGATCATCCTCGATCGCATCCCCGTCACGTTCACGCTTAACATCATCGCCGAGATCCTCATCTTCCTCGTGGCGATACCGGCGGGCCTTGCGGCGGCAAGGTATCAAGGGCGGTGGCTCGACCGCGGGTCATCTTACGTGCTTCTGGCGCTCTGGAGCGTGCCGGCCGTCCTCGCGGGGTCGCTACTGCTGGGGTTCCTGGCCAGAGGCGGACTGGGCGCGTGGTGGTTCCCGGTGGGCGGCCTGCATCATCCCGACTCCGACAAGTACTCGTGGGGCCTGTACCTCGCGGACCTCCTCTGGCACGCGGCATTGCCGGTGGCGTGCCTGGTGTACGGCGGGTTCGCGTACCTGGCCCGCCTGGGCCGGGCAAGTCTCCTGGAGAACCTGCGGGCCGACTACGTCCGCACCGCGCGGGCCAAAGGGCTGTCGGAGCGGCGGGTGGTGTACCATCACGCCCTCCGGAACAGCCTCCTGCCGATGATCACCACGATGGTTCTCACGCTTCCGGGCCTCCTGGGCGGCAGCGTGATTGTTGAAACCGTTTTCAGCATCCAGGGCATGGGCATCCTGTTCGTGGGCGCCGCCCAGGCATACGACTTGGCGGTCATTATGGCCGAGACGCTTCTATACGGCGTGCTGACGCTGCTGTTCCTGCTGGTCGGCGACATCTTGTACGCGTGGGCCGATCCGAGGGTCCGGTATGAATGATGTGCCGGTGAAACTCGATACGGCGCTTGCCGCGCGGCCGCGGTCGTACGGTTCTATAGTCTGGGGCCAACTGCGGAAGCGGTCCGCCGCCATGATCAGCCTGGCAGTGATCATTCTGCTTGTGCTGGCGGCTATCCTCGCGCCGTTCCTTGCTGGCGAAGTGCCTATCTGCTGGGTCGAGAAGGGCCAGACCTCGTGGCCCATGTTCGCGTACCTGTCGAACGTTGAGTACGCCGCCATGCTGGCCTTCGCGCTGATCTTGGGGATGCCGCTGACCGCGCGGCTGCTGCGGCGTCGCGCCGAGCGAGTGGGCGGAAGTGCGTGGGGCAGGGCGTTCTGGCTCAGCCTTGCCGTCTGGATCGGCGTCGTGGCGCCGCTTGCGGCGCTGCGAACGCCTGAGCGGGCCTGCGGATTTTATCTCGAACGCCGGGACCAGGCGGAATCGGCGTGGTTCCCGCTCATCCCGACGTCGCGGAACCCCGGCTACGAGGAACTTGCCCACCGCGACGAAGCGCCGTCATGGCGGCATCCGCTCGGCACGGACCGGCTGGGTGAAGATGTGGTTCTCAGGCTGCTCTACGGGGCCCGGACGGCCCTGGCGATCGGCTTCGTGGCTGTCGGCATCGGCGCGAGCATCGGCGTGTCGCTCGGGTCGGTCAGCGGGTACTTCGGCGGGCGAATCGACCTGGTGCTGATGCGGATCGTCGAGGTCTTCATGTTCATTCCGCAACTCATTTTGATTATCATCGTGCTGACGGTGATTCCGTCGTCGGTGCCGCCGCTTTGGGCGGTGGTTGTGGTCATAGGGGCAACGGGCTGGACGGGGACCTATCGGCTGATGCGAGCGGAACTCTTCAGGATTCGCGGCGAGGACTACATTACCGCAGCCCGCGCCTTGGGCATCCCGACGTGGCGCTTGCTCCTCAGGCACGCCGTGCCGAACGGCCTCGCACCGATTCTCGTCGGCGCAACCTTCGGCATCGCCGGGGCCATCTTCCTGGAGGTGACGCTCGCGTTCCTCAGCCTCGTCCAGACGCCCAGTTGGGGCGAACTCCTCAATGACGGTCGCCAGCATCTGGAAACCTGGTGGGTCTGGGGGGCCGCGGGCGCCGCTATCTTCGTCACCGTTCTCGTCTATAATCTCCTCGGCGAGGCGATCCGCGATGCCATCGACCCGAAACTGAAAATCTGAGGCCATAGGAGGCCCGAGTGCCCGAAAACGGCGACATCCTGCTGAATGTCGAAGGCCTCACGACCCGCTTCTTCACCGATGAGGGTATCTCGCGGGCCGTTGAGGATGTCTCGTTCGCGGTCCCGCGCGGACGCACGCTTGCGCTCGTCGGAGAATCCGGCTGCGGCAAGACTGTCACCGCGCTCTCGATCCTGCGCCTTGTGCCCGACCCGCCCGGCCGCATCGTCTCGGGCGCGGTCCGCACCGGCTCGACGGACCTCCTCAAGATCACCGAAGCCGAGATGCGCCGGGTCCGCGGCAAACACATCTCCATGATCTTCCAGGAGCCGATGACCAGCC
>CAYGWP010000200.1:0-2213 GCA_964353455.1 uncultured Anaerolineales bacterium | reverse complement strand
CGATGCGGTTCGGCCCGCCGCCGAGGATGATGACCTTCTTGCGGCAGTTTGCCTTCGCGCCGCGGCGGCGCACCGTGCCCTTGGCGCGATTCTTCCGCGCCCCGACCGCGGGGTCGCGGCCACTTCCGTGTTGCACCGGCCCTCTTCCATCGGCGCGCGCAACATCCATTCGGCCTGCTCCTTCGATGCCTTCGTGGGTCTCTCGACGTGTGGACCCGAGGTATGTTAGCAGCCGCGCGCCGCCGGGTAAAGCACGTTTGCGCTCTTCGCGCGGCGGGACTCCGTCCCCGCCGCGCAATCGCGCAGTACCTACGGCCGCGGGATGCCCGACCAGACGCCCCTGCGGGCCTCCTCCAGGAGCATCTCATAATCCCGCCGGGCCTGGTCGTTGAACTCCAGCAACCGGTCGGCCTCGGCCTTGGCCGGTATGGCCTTTTCGGGTTGTTTTGCCTTCGAGTACGCCTCGACCAGCAGTGCCATCGCCTCGGGCCGGGCCGGGTCCTGCGTCAGGAGTTGCTCAAGGATCGTGATGGCCGACTGGGGCCGGTCCATCCCGATGAGCACCGCTGCGCGGACCATGAGCGGCCACTGGCCGACCATCATTGAGGCGGGGTGCATCCTGTCGGCGCCGTCGATTGCATCTTCGCCCAGGCCCATCGCCACGGGGGCCGCCGTCTCTACGGACCGCGCCAGCATCGCGGTCGCCTTCACGGGGGCGCCCGCGATCGCATCCAGGCCCAGCAGGTAGGCCGCGCCGGAGAGTTTCTCGGCCTTCGCCAGGTGCCTGGCGGCCTCGGCCCCGGCCGCGCCCCGCGACTCCAGGAGCAACATCATCCCCAGATACTCCTCGGCGTGGCGGTTCCTCTCGCGGCGGGCGATGAGGACCTCAAGCGAGCCGCGGATCGCCTTCCACCGAGGCGACCCCGGCGTTTCGGTCCGCATCAGGACCCGCGCGGCAGCGAGGACGACCTGCGGTTTGCCCGCCGAGAGTCCGTCGGCCAGCGCATCGGCCGCATCGGCGATGTTCGGCGAATCGCCGCGCGGCCAGTCCGACAGTTCCATCGCCAGGGGACCCCACGGCCTCATCTCCCGCACCAGCGTCCGGAAAGTTTCCGGCGGCGCCGCCTCCGGACGCCACGGCAGGCTCACCTCGGCAAGTTCCTCGTCCTCCCCCTGGACCACCGTCAGGAGCACAGGCTCCGACCGTTTCGCCAGGTCCACGACCAGCGGCCGGTCGGGGGAAAGCGTTCCGACGGCCTTCGCGGTCTCGGCCTTTGTCCGGGCCATGACCGTGCAGTTGGGGCGAACCTGGAACGCCACGACGCGGATGCGGGCGCTCTGGTCCTCGGCCTCGTACGAGACCGCCACGTTGTTGTTCGCCCACTCCACGCGCCCGATCCCGGTCACCATCGTCAGCCTGAGGGGCAGGACGTACGTCCCGAATGGCGGCAGGAAGTGGCCCGGATGCTCGAACGTCGGATTCGAGCCGTGCCATATCTCAATCATTGAATTTAGCGCGCCTGCCGCGACGTTGAGCCGCGTTCCGGGGGCGGTGTACCGCGGCTTCAGGACCAGGTGGTTGGCGTCGGCGTCCGGGTAGTACACGCCCGACCAGTCGCCCTGCATGCCGACGCCGAAGACCGATTCCGCCCACGACCCCAGGATGGAGTGGTCCGTATCGTCCCACGCGGGCCACGGGCGCATGGCCGCCGCGCCGTCGTCCGTCACAGCCGCGGCCGGAAAAAGGATGTTCGCCCCGGGCCGGCGCGGAAATTGCGCCACGGTCCACAGCCGGAATCCGTGCGCAAGGGGCAGACGGCTGTCGATCCGGGCAGAGTACTCCAGCACGCTCGACCCGGGCCTCAGCGTCACGTACACCGCGTGCCTGAGACCCGAGAACCGCCCGTACTGCTGCACCTCGCCGGCGTACTGGCTGAAACGCATGTCCATGCCTACTGTGACCGAACCGTCCGGGTCCCTGACGATCCGCCGGCCGGCGCCTTCATCCATGTGCCGCCCGTACTCGGGGAACGGGAACGAGACCCGCAGGCCGCCCATTGCCCACGGCAGGTTGTCTTCCAGCACGTCGTTGACCCAGAAGAGGTCGCGGTTGGCCTTCTTGAAGACGACGCGCACCAGGCGCGCCCCGAACTCCGGCAACACGGTCGCGCGGACGTCCTCGTTCTCGAGCACCACGGCCTCGGTCGTGTAGG
>CAYGWP010000199.1:0-2630 GCA_964353455.1 uncultured Anaerolineales bacterium | reverse complement strand
AAACGCGTTTTTTTGCCGTTTCGGAGGTCGAAATTGATGTAAGTGTTTTTGCAAAAAGGGCACTTACGTCAAGTGCGGAATGCGGAGTTCGGAGCGCGGAGTGAACAGCACAACGGCAACGGCGGGAATCGGGATTTGGGATCCGGCAACCGACGGTAGAGGCCGTGGCCAGCCTGGGGATTGCGGCCGGCCAGGGCGGGTCTGCGTTTGGCGACTGGTCCGATGCGGCTACAGCCACTTCTTGCGCTGCGGGCGGTGGATGAACGGGTCGGCGTCGGGGGCGCCCTTGGCCTTAAGGGCGGCGCTGTCCCAGTCGATGGGCTTGCCCATGCGCAGGGAGACAATGCCGATCACGGCAAGTTCAGCGACATCGCCGGCGGTGCCGAAGCCCTGGAACGTGGGCGGGCCGCCCTTGCAGGCGTCCAGCCATTCGCCCATGTGGTCCTTGGTTCGCGGCAGGGTGACGGGGACGGGCTTGGCGGCCTCGTGATCATTGACGCCGCGGCACTTTTCCTCGCCCTTGAGTTTCATGACGCCGCCGACGCCCCAGGCGTTCGAGAGGAGGATGCCCTTCTCTCCGGCGAAGAGGCAGCCGTCGCCGGGCACCTTGTTGTAGGTGGCGAGCAATTCCTTCGACAGTTCTTCGGGGGGTCCGGCCTTGGGGCCATCGTGCCAATAGACCTTGACAGCGTCGAACCTGTCTCGAGCGGCAAATTCCCAGCAGAACTTGGTGGCCGAGGGGTAACTGTCCTTCAGGGGCTCGTTGATCTGGACCGACACGCGCTGGGCGGGGCCGAGTTTCAGGGCACGCCAGGGCAGATTCAGGCCGTGGGCGCCCATGTCGGCCAGGTGACCGTCGCCGAACTCCAGCCAGCGGCCCCAGGCCAGGCAGCCGCCCAGGTAATACCGCTTGAAGGGCAGCAGTGCCGAGGGTCCGCACCAGAAGTCCCAGTTCAGGCCTTCGGGAATGGGGTCGGCGTCGGTGTCGATGGATGCGCTGGCCGGGAAGGAGCGTGTGATCCAGCAATGGACTTCGCGGATCTGGCCGAGGACGCCCGCCTGCATGACCTCCATGCTGCGCCGGAAGGTGTCGCTGGAGCCGCCCTGCGAGCCGATGAGCGTGGCGAGTTTGGACTGGCGGGCGATTTCGCGGATTTCGCGGGCCTCGGCGACGCTGTGCGCCAGCGGTTTCTCGCAGAAGACGTGTTTGCCGGCCAACATGGCGGCCTTGCTGAGTGGGACGTGCCATCGCTGGCCGGCGGCGACCACGACGGCCTCGACCGACTTCTCGGCCTCCAGGAGTTTGCGGTAGTCCTCGTAAACCTTGGCCCTGGCCATGGCGGCGCCGGCTTCGCCGTGCTTATCGGTGGCCATTTTCATGATCCGGGCGATCTGGTTGGCATCGACGTCGCAGACGGCGACGATGTTCTCGCCGATAAACGAGGGCAGGATTTGCCCGCTGCGGCTGCCGCAGGCCAGCATCGCAATGTTCAGTTTCTTGCTGGGAGCGTTTGCGCCCAGCGCGCCCGACGGCAGGATGTGCGGCGCCGCCAATGCGCCGACCCCTGCCACGCCCACGTGCTTCAGGAACGAACGCCGAGTGACTCGTGACTTCTGTTGCATGATTTGGCTCCGGTTGCCGCTAGTGCTTCGTCAAGCGTCAATTAAGGGGTGGCACGGCCACGCTTTGCCGTTGCGTGGCTGTGGTTGCCGCCTGGGGAGAGACCACGGCCACGCGGAAAAGCGTGGCCGTGCCACCCGGCCATTCATCATTTGAAGACTGACAAAGCGCTAGAGTCGGTCAGTTACTTGACCGACGGGGGTACCATTTCCCCGCGTGGCCCGCGAATCTAACCCACGGTAGGGCGGCGGTCAAGCACAAATGGCGAGGCGTGTGGGCCGCGATGCTTGTGTCGAGAGGGAGGGTCCTTATAATCCCGATGCGGCACGGGCGGGGCCAAGGCGGCCACCGATGAAGGCCGGCTACAGGCCGTCCGCCGCCGACCCCTGCGCTCCTGCAACCCCTCGTGGGAGCCCGGTGCCGGCCTGAACGCCCCCGCCCAGGCCATGACCCAGTGGCAGTTCCTGATGAACGTGCGGACGGGGCGAGGCCGCTTCACCTCGGAGCAACTGGCGCCCGGGGCGCCGCCGCCCTTGGCCGACCGGCGCCTCCACTCGCTCAGGGGATGCAATTGGCTGGATATCCCGTGGAACCGCGGCCCTGCTTGAGCGCCCGGCAATGGAGGTGAACGTCCGCGACCAGGCCGAGTCCGCCCTGTCGGCCTCGTGGCTTCCTCCTCCGCCACTCGCCCCATCGCCCCACCGCGGGCTTGACAGCCGGGGGCAGAAACGCGCACAATCCTCTGGACTTGTTGCCGCCAGTGGACGTTTGGCCTCACTTGTGCACGCAAGGCGGGCCCATAGCTCAGCGGTAGAGCAGGGGACTCATAATCCCTGGGCCTGGTGGGCGGCAATGCCCGACACCACACTTTCAGGCCCTTCTGTGCGCGGCAGTGCGCGGTGATGCGCGCCTTTGGGGTCACCAGGGGGTCACCACCGCGCGCTGGCCTTCCTGTCGCTGCTCCTCTAGAACAGACAGATTCTTCTTGACACCTCCGCGCCCACCTCAT
>CAYGWP010000198.1:0-4502 GCA_964353455.1 uncultured Anaerolineales bacterium | reverse complement strand
CGTCGGCCGGGGGGGGCGGCGGGGGCGGCGCGGGGGGCGCGGCGGCCGGTGCGGGGGGCGCGGCCGTGGCGATGGCCGGCGCGGTTTCTTCCTTCTTCGGGCCGCGCATCGGCGATCGCGGCATCCTCGGACCCTTCGGGGAACTCGCAGTCTTTGCCATGTCAGGTTTTCCTCATTGGCTGGACAGAAATGACGTTTCTGGTTACATCGAACCTATTGGATTGGGTAGAGGGGCAACCGCCCCGGACGCCGGGTTACTTACCTTAACACGTGCGACAGAATCGTGCGGACCTGTTCAAAGGTGTGCTCGGGTGAGGTACGGTTATCAACGGTATAATCGGCCCGCTCCCGCTTAACCTTGAGAGAAACCTGCGTGGCCTCGCGACGTGCGATCTCCGACGGTTCCCAACTCCGGGCTCTAGCGGCACGGCTGCGGCGGGCCTCTTCCGGCGCTTCAATATATACCAGAACGTCGCACAGCCTGTCCAGTCCTTTTTCCAGAATAAGTGCGGCATCCAGGATGACGGCCGGGGCCTCGGTCCGCCGGGCGGACTGCACGGCCTCTGTCACGCGGCGCCGCAGTTTCGGGTGCAGGACCGATTCAAGGGCCGCAATGCTTTCCGGGTCGGCGAACGCCAGCCGCCCCAGGCGCCGCCGGTCAACCGCCCCGGAGTCGTCGAGGATGCCCTTGCCGAACTTTTCCAGGAGCGCGCGGCGAATCGCGGGCTCGCCTAATAATTCGTGTCCCAAAGCGTCGGCGTCAACTACCGCGCAGCCTAATTCTGCGAATTGCGAGGCCACCAGCGACTTGCCTGCGGCGATGCCGCCAAGGAGGCCGATGACAGGTCGGAAGTGCGGAGTTCGGAGTGCAGAGTGCGGAGTGGTCACTGCGACACCTCGGTCTTGTCTTGCCTTTCACTCCGCATTCCGCACTCCGCATTCCGCACTTACTCGGCTTCCATCCAATTCCGCCCGTGTGCCGTGTGGACCTTAAGGGGCACCCGCAGTTCCATCGCCCCGGTCATCTCGGCCGATATCCAGGCGGCATCTTCATCGACGGCCCGGTCGGGGGTCTCGAAGATGAGTTCATCGTGAATCTGGATGATGAGGCGGCTGGGCCGGCCCTCGCTTCGTGCTCGGCGCCAGATGCGGTTCATCGCAACCTTTATGAGGTCGGCCGCGGACCCCTGGATGACCGTGTTGATTGCCGTCCGCTCCGGGAAGTTCAGGCGTTTCGGATCCATCTGTCCGATGCCCTCGATCTCTCGGCGGCGGCCGAGGATGGTCTTGACGAACCCGTCGCGCCGGGCCTGCTGGAGGACCTCTGCCGTGAACTGCCGCACGCCCTTGTAGCGGTCGAAGTACCCGTCGATGAACCGCTCGGCGTCGCCGACGCTTATCGAAAGGTCGTGGGAGAGGCCGTACGCGGTCTTTCCGTAGATGAGGCTGAAGTTGACGATCTTGGCGGCGCGCCGCTGGTCGGCGGTCACATCTTCCTCGCGGACTCCATAGACCTGCGACGCGACGAAGGCGTGGATGTCGCGGTCCTCGGCGAACGCACGCACCAGGGCAGGGTCGCCGCTGTAATGGGCCAGCATCCTGAGTTCGATCTGCGAGTAGTCGGCGGCAAGGAGGACCCAGCCCTTCCGGCCGGGGACAAACGCGCGGCGGACCTGGCGGCCCTCATCGGTCCGGATCGGGATATTCTGGAGGTTCGGGTCCGAGGAACTCAGTCGCCCGGTGGCCGTCACGGTCTGGTTGAACGATGTATGGATGCGGCCGGTCTTGGGGCTGACGAGTTGCGGCAAGGCATCAACATACGTGCCTTTTAGTTTCGCAAGTTGCCGGTACTGAAGGACGAGGCGGGGCAGGGGATGGCCCGCCGCCAGTTCTTCCAGGACGTCGGCATCGGTCGATGGGCGGCCGCCCTTGGCGGTGCGCTTAAGGGGCCTGAGGCCCGCCTCGTCGAAGAGGACCGTGGCCAGTTGCTGGGGCGAGTTGATGGCAAACTCGTGGCCCGCGGCGGCGTAGATTTCTTTTTCGAGTTGCGCGAGGCGGCCGCCCAGGTTCGCCGCGATGTCAGCCAGCACGGCCGTGTCTATCGCAACGCCCGTCTCCTCCATCGCCGCCAGGACCGGCACGAGCGGCATCTCAACGTCGCGGGCAAGGTCCGCGAGGCCCTTCTCGGCAAGTTCCCGCTCCAGCCGCTCCCTCAGGCGCCACGTGATGACGGCATCCTCGACGGAATACTCGGCCACATGGTCGATCGGGACCTCGGCCATCGTCCGCTGGTCGCGCTTGGCGCCGAGGAGGCCCTCGAGCGGAATCTTCTTGAACGCGAAGTAATCGAGGGCCAGGGCATCCAGGTTGTACTCGCGCCGGCCGGGATTCGCCAGGTACGCCGCAACCATCGTGTCGAAGAGCGGCTCGGCGATCTCGATGCCGTGGGCCCGCGAGACGAGCATGTCGTACTTGACGTTCTGGCCGACCAGGAGGCGCCCGCCCGCCTGTCGGCTCGCGGATAAACACGGTCCGAGCGCCGACTTCACGGCATCCAGGGTCATGCATCGCTCCGGCTCCGGCGCGAGGAGCGGCACGTAGTATCCCTCATCGGCCGACCAGGCGAAACTCATCCCCACGAGGCGGGCATCCTGCGGCGAGAGGCCCGTCGTCTCCGTGTCGAAGGCAAACGCCGGCTCCCGCGCCAGCGCCTGGGCGAGTCTCTTAAGCGCCGCCGGCGTATCCACCACGTGAACCTTGATTCCACCCGTCCCGCCACCCGTCCCGCCGCCCAGGGAGAACTCCTCGATGAATTTATTGAACCCCAGGTCGCGGAAGAGGGCCGCAAGCGACGCCGGGTCCTTCAACTCGTGCGCGCGGCAGGCCTCCAGATCGACCGGCAGGGGGGCGGTCGGGTCGAGCGCCACGAGTTCGTGGCTCCGCCGGGCATCTTCCTTGTGCGCCCGCAGATTCTCGCCGACCTTGCCCTTGATCTCATCGGCGTGGGCCAGCAGGTTTTCGAGCGTTCCGTACTGGGCGACGAGTTTGACGGCGGTCTTGTCGCCGATGCCCGGCACGCCGGGGATGTTGTCCGTCGCATCGCCCATCAGGGCAAGCACGTCCTGCATCTGGGCCGGCTCCACGCCGCGACGCTTCCGGATTCCATCGGTGTCCAGGTGCTCGAAGGTCTTGGTGTCGAGCATGACGACGCCGGGGCCGACGAGTTGCTCCAGGTCCTTGTCGCGGCTACAGATGACGACCTCCATGCCGGCAGCGCGCCCGCGTGCCGCCATCGCCGCGATGCAGTCGTCGGCCTCGTAGCCCTGGGCCTCGACGACGGGTATCTCCATCAGTTTCAGGATTTCCCGCACCCGCGCCACCTGGGGTATGAGGTCCGACGGCATCGGCTTCCGCTGGGCCTTGTACTGCTCGAAGAGTTCGTGCCGGTGTGTCGGGCCGGGCATGTCGAAGGCGGCGGCAAGGTAGTCGGGCTTCTCTTCCCGGAGTACCTTCAGGAGGGTAGAGACGAAGCCGAAGGTGGCGTTGGTCGGTTCGCCTTTCGGGCTGGAGAGGTCGCGGATTGCATAGTAACTGGCGTATAACTGTCCGTGGGAGTCGATAATGTAGAGACGGGGCATAGTGCGCGATCTCCGCTAACAACGTAGCCGCCGGGGGCGGGTTGTCAAGACTGAAGTGGCAGGCCGCTTTTTTGTTGACAAGAACTGCGGCGAAATCTAGGGTTAGGTGGCGGTTTGTGGGGAGGGTCCGGCCCGAAAGGCCGCCGTTCCCCTTTAAGTGCTTTCCGGGGGCCAACGAGCCTTCTAAGGGCGTGCATCCGTTAGAATCGGAGGTCTTTTGATGGCCAGGCGAACGATTCGTGCCCGACGCGCCAGTCCCTACCTGCTGTACCTGGTGATCGCGTTTGCCCTCCTGACGGTAATCTGCGTCATCGGGTGGGCGCTGGCCTACAGCAACCGCAACCAGGACCAGGCCAACACGTTCGGCCTCGAGCGCGTCCAGCGTGCGGCCGAGAACAAGTCCGACCTCTTCCAGGAGGTCTTCACCAAGGACGACTACAAGGGCCAGGGCTCCACGCTCGTCGATATCCTCGAGGCCCGCAACCGCCTGGCTGCCGAGTACCGCTCCGAGATCCAACACCTGACCGCCCAACTCATGGGCGATCCCTTCGACACCAAGCATGGGAACGAACTGCGGCAGACTGTCAGCGACGTCATCAAGTCAACCACCGACGTCGTGGGCCAGGCCAGCCAGACCCTCCAGAAGAGTTACCTGGTGGGCACCGAGACCCCCGGCGAGATCAAACTGACGAGCATGCAGGCCGCAATCGACGCACTCTCCAAGCGCATCATGACCCTTGTCGATGTCGTCAAGCAGGACGGCCAGACGGCCGCAGGTCTCCAGACCCAGATCAAGGGCCTCGAGGGGCAGATCGACGCGGCCAAGGCCGAGCATGCCCGCCAGGTCAAGCAACTCCAGGACAA
>CAYGWP010000197.1:0-2933 GCA_964353455.1 uncultured Anaerolineales bacterium | reverse complement strand
CGGCAGCGGCAAGAAGTACAAGAAGTGCTGCGGGGCGCGATGACCGCCTCACCTCGCATGACGTGTGGCCGGTTAGTCTGTGGCATTTCAGGAGATCGACCGGTGCGTGGAGCGATTCTTCTTACGCTGTCTGCGATTGTGCTCTCTGGGTGTTCGGGCTCACCAGCACAGACCGAGCGCGTGAGGGCCATTGTGGAGTGCATGTGCTCGACAGCGGCAAAGGGACAAGTGCTTGAGGAGTGCCCAGACCTTGTGAGGCTCGTCGGCGCCGCCAAACTTGCCGCAATGTCAGCCGATATACAGAAGGGATACACGATTGAAGTTCGTGATGGCGACGCTCCCTACCCGTTGGGGGATGGTAGGGGTACGCACCACGTTCTCATCAGGACCGGAGTCACCGGCCTGGGCCTCAGGTTCAGGTACGACAATCAACTCGACAAGTTCCATATTCTTGGGTACTGGACGCTCAGCAGGTCGGAGTAGGGCTCCCGGACCATAATCTCCCTCTCGCGGGTCCATCCCGCGAGCCAGCCCCTCCCGCCACTTCCGAAAACTTTCTCATAGAATTTTCTGCGCATTCAGCCTGCCCCATCGTAAACTAGTTTGTGATGCAAACCACATGGCGATGAGCAGATGCGGAAAGGGGTGCGATATGACAACGGAACTCCAGATGAAGCCTGCGGCGGCCGACCGGCCGCCGGACCCGGATGCGGCCGCCGCCTCCGTCCGGGAGGCACGCAGACGGCTCCTCGCATCGCAGGGAATCGTCAAGGCCATCCTGGGCGCGGTCTTCCTGGCGGCGTTTGCCGCCGTCCGCCTCGTGTTTGAGCGCGAGACCGTGGCCTACGCGAACACGGTCATCATCCTGACGCTCGCCTTCATCGAGGCCGAGGTCCTGCTGCCCCTTGTGGCCGCGCACTTCCGGCGCCGCCGCGGACTGCCGGTTGGCCGCGCGGAGGCCGAGACCCAGCGCATCCTCAGCCGCACGCGTAACCTCATCTTCATCGGAGCGCTCGGCGCGGGGACCATCGTCCTCATCGCGGCGGCAATCATCGGGCTGGACATCGTGGGCGTCTCGGCCGAGTGGCTTGCCGGCTTCGACACGGCCGTCGCCCTCGCCTGCACGGCCTTGCTGGCCCTGCTCTTTCTGGCCCGATACCGCGAACTCCGGCTCTGGGAGGACATCCTGATGGCGGCCGCCGTGACGGCCGCAGGCGTGCTCCTGGCCTTCGCGCGCCACACTTTGCGGGCCGAGACGTTTGCCATGATCATCGCCGCGCCGGCGATCATCGCCGGCCTCTCTCTCCACCTCCGCTGGCGCCGATGGACGAGGTTCACGCAAGAGGAGCCGGCGGACCGCGCCGCCGGGGAGGTGCGCCCATGACCCCTGCCCTATCCACAAGCGGCGGACTCAACCCCTTAATCCACGAGGGTTCCCGGCTGGTGATCGTCTCGGTCCTGGCGGAGTGCGACGTGGCCGACTTCAACTTCCTCCTCGGCACGACGAGCCTGACGCGCGGAAACCTATCGACGCACATGGCCCGCCTGGTGGCGGCGGGGTACGCCGAAGAGACCAAGGAGTTCGTTGACCGCAAGCCGCACACCGAGTACCGCCTCACCTCGGCGGGGCGTGCGGCGTTCAGGCGCTATCGCCAGGCCTGGCGGCGGCTGACCGACGGGGCGTGAAGGATGCCCTATTCATCGGCAGCGCGATTGGGGGCGAAACGCGAAAGATACCACGGCGTCGCCGAGAGGCCGCCCCAACTTGCCGGGGCGTGGTTGGC
Organism: uncultured Anaerolineales bacterium; assembly: GCA_964353455.1. Taxonomy (GTDB): domain Bacteria; phylum Planctomycetota; class Phycisphaerae; order FEN-1346; family FEN-1346; genus CAYGWP01. The sequence continues at coordinate 1,149 of CAYGWP010000197.1, read as the reverse complement.
CTCGAAGACCTTGCGGAGTGTCTCGTCGCGGGTCGTCAGCGCGGCCCAGAGCACGCCGGGCGATTTTTCCCATCGCTTGTCGGGCGAACCCCCGTCGATCCTCTGGAACTTCGCTCCCTGGACCTGCTGGTTCCACATGAAATCCCGGTTCGTCGCGACCAGCCGGTCCATGTCCTCTTTCGTGAAGACCAGGCCGTGCTCGTAGGCGGCGGCGATCCCTTCGACGTCGATGGCATAGTAGCCGCCGTTCGGATGCACGCCCACCCAGTGTTTCAGCGAGCCGTCGGGTTTGGAGTCCCACGGGCCGGCGGGGTCCCAGTAGTTCCAGACGTAGTACCTGCCGTCGCGCAGTTTCATGCGCGACTTCATCACGCGCCACCATTGCTCGGCCCGATCCCTGTAAACGGGCTTCCTGGTGACTTCGTACATTGCGATTAACCATCGGGCGATGAGGTTCTGCTTGTTGGCGGGCAGCGAGAACCCGTCGGTGGCGCGGCGCTGGTATCCCTCGGCCCACTTCCCCGTTTTCGGATCGAAACCGACGGGCGGGACGACCCAGAGGCCGCCTTCCTTGACCTGGCGCCAGGCCCCCCACGCATTCCACTTCTCGAAGGTCCTCTCGGCAAGTTGGATGTACTCCTCGGCCTTCTTCCCGTGTTTCTGCTTGAGGGCCGGCCGCTTGAGTATCTCGCCGGCCATCAGGACGATCGGCCGCAGGGCCATCGCCTCGCCCAACTGGCTGTCGGTATAGAGGTCACTGCCGAAGGCGGTGCCGGTGGCCCCCGTTTTCGGCCAGCCTAAGAAGCCGTCGGGTTCCTTCACGGCCCGCTTGATGAGGGAGTCCGCCCAGTCAACCAGCATGTCGCACCACTTGGGATCGCCCGTGGCGACATGGCCGTAATAGAAGCCGTCGAGGAACGGGCTGACGAGCCACCCGATCTCTTCTCCCATCTCGCGGTCGCAGTACCGGTTGCGGGCATCGCCTGTGATGTTCTTCTCCCAGCGGGCCAGCCAGTCTTTGGCCAGAGCCGCATCCATCTTTCCTGCCGCACTGCCGGCCCCGGTGGCGGCCAACGCGCCGCCGGCCGGAGGACTGCGCATCAGCACCAGCAGAATTGACATCGTAGGGCGTATCACGGTGTGTGTTTT
>CAYGWP010000196.1:0-7792 GCA_964353455.1 uncultured Anaerolineales bacterium | reverse complement strand
GGCAGGTACTGGACGTTCGAAAAACTCACCCTCGTCTTCATCGTCATGGCCAACATCGGCACGACCATCACGCCGTGGCAGATATTCTTCCAGCAAAGCGCCGTGGTCGATAAGGGCCTCGACATCCGCGACATCCGCTTCGGCAAGATCGACACCTTCGCCGGGTCGATGATGACCGGCCTCGTGGCGATCTTCATCATCATCACCACCGGCGCGGCGTTCTACTACAACCACCAGCCGCCCATACAGGACGCCGCAATGACCGCCGAGGCCCTGAGGCCGATGCTGGGCGCGCAGGGAGAGTGGGCGCGGCGGCTGTTTGCCATCGGACTCTTCGACGCCGGGTTCCTGGGAGCGCTCTGCATCAGCCTCTCGACCTCGTGGGCCGTCGGAGAAGTGTTCGGCTGGGCCCACTCCCTCAATAAGAGCGTCCGCGACGCTCCCTGGTTCTACGTCATCTACCTCCTGACGCTGGCCACGGCGGGCGGCGTGGTGCTCGCGGCCATCAACCGGCCCGACATCCTCATCCTTGTCAATATGTTCGTGCAGGTCGTCGCGGTGACGCTGCTCCCGGCCGCGCTGGTGTTCCTCATACTGCTCCTGAACGACAAGGAGCGGATGGGCGAACACGTGAACACCCGCTGGCAAAACATCGCAAACTGGAGCATAATCACGCTTGTGATCCTGATGTCCTCGGCGTACGCGATGACCATTCTAGCGCCCGGCTGGTTCGGATCGGGATCCTGAGGTGCGCCCATGAGCCCCATGCCCATCGTGAGAACGTCGAAGACGCCCGAAGCGGCGGCCGGCATCCGCGACTTCCAGACGTTCTACTTCTCGCAACTCCTCCGGCGCCGCGTCTGCGCCGGCAAGATCAGGGACCGCGTCGGCCGCCTGACTGACCTCGTGTTCCGCGTCGCCGACCCGTACCCGGAGGCCATCGGCATCTACATCGACCACGGCTGGGGCAAGCCCAGCGAGTTCGTCCCCTGGTCGAAGGTCGTGAAGGTCGATGACGATGCGATCTTCGTCCAGCCCCCCGAGGGCGGCCGCTACCCGCCCTTCGTTGACCAGCCGGGATGGCTCCTGGTGAACGAACACCTCATGGGCCAGACCATTCTCGACATGGACGGCCGCCGCACCGAGGTCGTCAACGACGTGCACCTCCTGGAAGCGCAGGGCCGCATGATCATCGTCCACGTCGATGTGTCCTTCAACGGATTCTGGCGCCGCTGGCACGTGCCGTGGCTCCAGTTGGGCAAAGACCGCCTGATTTCATGGAGATATGTCCAGCCGCTGTCGGTCGAGGACACCGCCACCGACACGGTCAGCCTCTCGGTAACCCGCAAGAAGATGCGGGAACTGCCCGGCGAAGACCTGGCAGACGTCCTGGAGGAACTCTCCGGCCACGCGCAGCAGGCCCTCTTCTCGGCCCTGGACTCCGAAAAGGCCGCAGAGGCCCTCGCCGAGGCCGAGCCGCGCGCCAAGCGGCAACTCATCGCCGTCCTCAGACGAGAGCGGGCACGCAACATCCTCTCCGAGATGTCCGTCCCCCAACTGGCCGACCTCCTGTCGGTCCTCCCGCACGACGACAAGGAGGAGATGCTCGCGCTCCTGCCCGAGGACCAGGCCGCCCGCATCCGCCGGATCCTCTCGGAGCGCCAGTCCACCGCCCGGACCCTTGTTTCGGCCGACTACCTGGCGCTCCCCAAGGAGGCGAAGGTCGGCGAGACGCTCGCCTCCATCCGCGCATCAGGCCGAGACTATCACAACCTCTCCTATACCTACGTCGTGGGCGGCCCGGAGAAAATCCTCCTCGGCGTCGTGGACCTCAGGGAACTGGTCCTCGCGCCCGACGATAAGACCCTCGGCGACATCATGGCTTCGCCCGTCGTCGCCGCCGAAGAGGACGATACGCGCGACGACCTCGCCGAACTGTTCCTCAAGTACCACTATCGCATGATCCCGGTCGTGGACGACAAGGACCGTCTCCTCGGCATCATCCACCACAACGATATCGTCAAGGGGCTTTCGCTCCGCGCCCGCACCTGAGGCAGCCATGGCCCGCGTTAAACTGACATTGATGGGAAAGATCGCCCTCTACGGCCTGCGGATTTACCTCCTGGTCATGCTCGTCCTGATCATCATGAAGTTCATCCACGTCCTGACCTCGGGCGCCCCGCACTAGCAGGTGGCCCGTTCGCGCTCATGTCGAGCGCGGCGGGTCTCCCAACCCGCCGCGCCAAACGGGGCAGCGTCGTCAGGAATTGCCTTGACCCGCTTCAATTGAGCCGGAAAATCTCTCCCCGTGCACCGCCGTCAACGAAAGGAACACGCCGTGGCCAGGAAGATCCGCGTCACCGTCTGGAACGAAGGCCGTCACGAGAAGACACACCCCGAGGTGGCCAAGGTGTACCCGAAGGGGATTCACGGGCAGATCGCGGCGGCCCTCAAGAAATTCCCCGACATCGAAATCGTCAAGACCGCCACGGTCGATGAGGACGCCGAGCACGGTCTCTCCGAGGAAGTGCTGAAATCGACCGATGTCCTCACGTGGTGGGGCCACATGGCGCACAAGGACGTGAAGGACGAGATCGTTGACCGCGTCCAGAAGCACGTCCTTGAGGGAATGGGCCTCATCGTCCTCCACTCCGGCCACCACTCGAAGATCTTCAAGCGCATGATGGGCACGGGCTGCGGCCTGAAGTGGCGAGAGGCCGCCGAACGCGAACGACTCTGGGTCACGAGCCCCGGCCACCCCATCGTCGAGGGGCTGGGCGAATGCTTCGAACTCGAACACACCGAGATGTACGGCGAATTCTTCGACGTTCCGCAGCCCGATGAACTTATCTTTATCAGTTGGTTCGAGGGCGGCGACGTGTTCCGCTCCGGCTGCTGCTGGAACCGCGGCAAGGGAAAGGTCTTCTACTTCCGCCCCGGACACGAGACCTTCCCGATCTATTACGATGCCAACGTCATCAAGGTCCTGGCGAACGCCTGCCGCTGGGCCGCCCGCCCCGTCGGCAGCCCGTACAGCCTGGCGTGCCCGAACGTGAAAGTGCCGCTGAGTCCGATTCCGCCCAAGAAGTAAGCGGCACTCCTGTGTGCCACGGCCGGCTTGCCCGGCCGTGCGCCCGAAGAGAGGAGCCCAAGCGCGGCGGGCCTGCCGACCTGCCGCGCCCTTTTTGCGCCCGGATTTGCTGGTACCGCATAAGTCTGGGGCGTGGCACGGCCACGCTGTTGCGTGGCCGTGGCCCTCGCTCGGGCGCAACCACGGCCACGCAAAGGCAAAGCGTGGCCGTGCCACCCGTAAGTAACGCAGATTTCCTGCGTGATTTCCCCCTCTGCCGCGAGGTTAATGTAGTGGCGAGCATTGGCCGATGCATCGCAACCCCAGGGGCGTTCGGAAACGGAGGCTCGCGTGACGGACGCCGAACTCATCCGCGCCGTCCAGGCAGGCGACGAGGCGGCCCTCGAGACCCTCTACCGCAGGCACCTCCCTTCCGTCTGGCGGTACGCCTACGCCCAACTTGCCGGCAACTCCGCCGCCGCTGAGGATGTGGTCGGCGAAACCTTCCTGGCGGCCGTGCGCCAGGCGGCACGGCTCGACCCGACCGGCGGCAGCGTGGGCGGGTGGCTCATCGGCATCGCCCGACACAAGGTGGCCGATCACCGCCGGCGAACCGGCAGGCAGCCTTCGGCCGACCCGACACAGGCGGAGGGCGAACGGGATCCATCGCCCGCCGCCGACCCGGCCGCCCCGGTGGAGGCGGCAGAGACGCGGGCCCGCGTCACGGCCGTCATGGATCGCCTGCCGGACGACCAGCGCCTCACACTCGAGTGGAAGTACCTCGAGGACCTCTCGGTCCGCGATATCGCGGGACGCATGGGCCGCACAGAGAAGGCCGTCGAGGCGACGCTGTACCGGGCGCGGCAATCGTTCCGCGCCGAGTACGAACGCACCAGTTAGTCACATTTAACCCCCGGTGAATACACCGGGGGCCGAACGAAAGGAAACGCAGCCATGTCTGCATTCGATAGTGAAGCCGACCTCGCCCGGCTCCTTCACGCCGGCTACGCCGCCCCCCTGCCCCGCAGCGCGTTCGTCGAGGACCTGCTTGGCCGCATGAGGCGGGAACTCCGCGCCGAGCGTGCCGCATCTGGCAGCGGCGCGAAGCCGTGGACGCTGCGGCGGGCCGCGCCGTGGCTGGCGGCCGCCGCAGCGATAATCCTCCTGGTAGGTGGCCCGGCCATCTACACGCTGGTCAAGCAGAAGTTCGCCGGTGCGCCGCTGACGGTGTCCCAAGGACCCAGCGACTCCGTCGGCCAGTCGGCCAAGCAGCCTGGGCCGGAGTTCCAGGGGACCGCGCCGCCGCCAGTGCCGGCGGCAACACCCGCTCCCGGAATGCCTGCCGCCGTGCCCCCGGCCGCCTCGGAGAAGATGGTCGCCCTCGCCATCGCGTACCCCAAGGCCATGTTCGAGGGCACGCCGAAGAACATCCCCGCGTCACCGTATCTTGAGAAGTACGTCGATCGGCCGCGCCCGCCCTTCATGGTCCCCGAAGGAACGGTGAACCTCTCCACGGGCAGGCCGGTCACGGCAAGCGACGCTGAACCGATTATCGGCGAACTGCGGTGCATCACCGACGGCGACAAGGAAGGCACTGATGGCAGTTACGTGGAACTCGGCCCCAATCGCCAGTTCGTGCAGATCGACCTCGGCCGCGCCTGCACGATCTACGCCATACTCGTCTGGCACTACCACGGCGAGGGCCGCGTATATCACGATGTGGTCGTCCAGGTGGCCGACGACCCCGACTTCATCGAGGGCGTCCGCACGCTCTACAATAACGATTACGACAACTCCGCCGGCCTGGGCATCGGAAGCGACCTTGAGTACATCGAGGACTACCGCGGCCGACTCATCGACGCCAAGGGCGCCGCCGCCCGCTACGTGCGGCTGTACTCGCGCGGAAACACCGCGAACGACCAGAACCACTACATCGAGGTCGAGGTCCACGGCAAACCGACCGCGGCCGCCCCTGCGGCAAAGCCCGTTCCGCTGAGCGTCCAGTTGCCGAAACCCATGTTCGAGTAATCATCCGAAGGAACGCGCGGCGGGTCCGGAGACCCGCCGCGCTCATTTCCTTCGCCCGCCGCGCTCATTTTCTTCGCCCGCCGCGCGAATCTTCATCAGAAGCCCTTACTCGTACTTCCCCGTCACGACGCCCGCTTTGAGCGGCACAACCTTCCCGCCGACCTGAATCGTCCCGCCGACCTTGCCGCTGAAGAGGACCTCGGCCGCGCCAACTTTCGCGCCCACCTGCCCGTTCTTCTGGATGACCTCTGCGGGCTGCGGTGTGTCAACCGTCTGGATCACGTGGAGGAAGATGTCTTCGGTCCGCGGCTCAGGCGGCAAGACCTCGACCCGCCAGCGGCTGGCCAGCGGCGTAAGGTTAGACTGCGGCGCGGGAAACGATTGGCCGCGATACGTGTACCCCTCCACCTTGCGGATGACTGGCCGCTCCGGCAGCAGCGTTTCGACCGCCATCCGACCCTTGCCATTGGTGACCGCGACCGACGTGCCCTGAATCCGCGGCTCATTGCGCGTATGGAGGAGCCACGTCTTCTCGTACTCGGGCCTGCCGGCGGCGACGCGGTCGAAGATGATGAACGTCCCCGGCCTGATGAAAACGATCTGGCGGATCCAGAACGTCACCTTGCCCGGCAGGTACGCCTTCGTGCAGTCGCCGGCCACGTAGAGGAACTCCGGCTGGTTCTGGTACGCCACAAGCGTGCCCCGGTCGAAAGCCTGCCGGTTGGCGTTCCACTGGTCGAGGGTCTGGGTAGGCCACGCGCCCCGCATATTCTGGCCACCGTCGTTGGCGTACTTGTTGCGCCCGCCGTCGCGGAGGTGAGTCCAGGTCTCGTCCGGCTGATACACAAGAATACAGTTATGGGCAATCGTCCTCTGTAGCCAGTTGACGGCGTGGCTGTCGAGGTAGTCCTTGTACTCGCCGCTCTCGGTGGCCAGCGGCTCGTAGCGGAAGATCTCGAAGTTCCCCACCTCGTAGTGCTGGTGGTTGTTCCAGAACGGGCCGCACTCAAAGCGCAGCCACGTCGCACCGTCCGACCAGTCGCTCCGCGCGTACACCCGGCCGATGCCGACAGCGGCGTGCGACAGCGGAAACGTCCGGATGTCCGCCGCCTGGTCCGGTTCTTCCTCCCACAGGAACAACTGTATTCGTGCATCTATGTTCGATCCCTTGCGGCGCCTGGCCATCGCGTACCGCGCCAGTTCCGACCCGCGGAAATACTGCGCCAGCATCGTCCGCGTGTGATGCGGGTATTCCACGTGGCCGCCGTATGTGTTCGCCCCGTCGCCCTCCACGGCGTAATGCTCGGCCCCGTATTCGCCGAAGCCGGGATACGGCTGGAGCACCTCGTATGCCAGGCGCTGGTAGAAGAACCGCGGGGCCTTCGCATAGCCGTCGTATCCGTCGAACCGCCGGGCCATCTCAAGGCCCTTGACGAGGTTCCAGAGGCACCCCCGCGTGTACCAGCCGCACTCGGTGTATCCACCGCCGGCGCCGAACTCCGCGAGCACCGGCAGCACGCCGCCCTCGTAGAGTTTCTTCAGTGCGTAGTCGCGAAACTCCATCGCCCGCGGGTTGTCGCCGGCGGTCGCGTAGGCGACCTGGAGGAAGCACTCGATCTTCGACATCGTGGAATTGTGGAACGCGCCCTCATCGGCGGCGTACCGCCCCAGGTGGCCGTTCAGCCACTCGATCATCGCGCGGCGGTCGTCGGGCGTAAGGACATCGTAGAAGAAGTCGTAAACCAGCGCGACCTGGGTCAGGGCAAGGTGCGTGCTCTGGTGGGCGTTCGTGATGCCGGCCGCAACCCGTTGCCGGGCATAGCCGATGAGCGGCTGAATCTTCTCGCGCGGCGCGCCCTCGACGGCGTGCGTGATGCCGACGCCCAGGACCGACTCGTCCTTGCGGATTTCCTTGTATGCTTCCGGCTTGGCCTTTGCGAGGGCCTGTAGGTACTCCTTCGAACCGTACAGGCGGGGATGGGCCTTGAGCATAGGCCCCCAGGAGCCGCTCGGAATCCGCGGCGCGCCCTTCGGAATCTCCTGCCCCATCATCTGCACGGCAGTGAGGAGCAAGATAAACATCGCCCCTGCGAGGTGACGCATGGATGCATCCTTTCGGGAATGGTGTAGCGCGGTCTCATTGTACAGGCGCTCATTCCGCGGGCAATAGTGTTTGCTTGCCAACTCGCCGCGCGGCCGGTATATAGGCTCGGCGCACGAGTGTGGCACGGCCACGCAACGCACGTGTCTAGCGTGTGCCGTGCCGTTAACCCTCTCCCCTTGTGGGAGAGGGTGGCCGAAGGCCGGGTGAGGGGTTGCCGTGGCTCGCCCTTCACCCCCGACCCCTCTCCCACGAGGGGAGAGGGGTGAACGGCGCGACGGCAAACACGTACCACGCAACAGCGTGCCACCCGCGATGCAATAGGAGAGCACGATGGCCATCAAGGTCGCTTTCATCGGCGGCGGCAGCGTGGGATTCACGCGCCGCCTGTTCCGCGACATCCTGACCGTGCCGGAACTCAGGGACACGCACTTTGCGATGACCGACATCTCGCGGCGCAACCTTGACATGGTGGTTGCGCTCTGCCGGAAGGACATCCGCACGAACCGCCTGCCGGCAACGATCTCGGCCACGCTCGACCGGCGGCGGGCGCTGGAGGGCGCCGACTACGTCATCAACTGCACGCGCATCGG
>CAYGWP010000195.1:0-3651 GCA_964353455.1 uncultured Anaerolineales bacterium | reverse complement strand
GGGGGATGCGCTCAAGAGCAGATCCGGCCGCACGCCCGCGTCATCGGCGCCAACGACCGCATCGGCGTCGGTTTCATCGGCTGCGGCGGCCGGGCAGGTTCACACATGGGCATGGTCAAGCACCTCAAGGAACAGCAGAACTATCCCGTGGACCTGGTTGCCGTCTGCGACATCTACCGGCCGCGCATGGAGAAGGCCCGCGGGCGCACCGGCGCCGAAAAGGGGTACATGGACCACCGCGAACTCCTCGCGGACCCGAGGGTGGATGTGGTCTGCATCGCCACGCCCGACCACAATCACGCGCCGCAGGCCATCGATGCCGTCCGGGCCGGCAAGGATGCCTACGTCGAGAAGCCGCTGACGCACTGGCGGCAGTTTGCGCTTGCGCGGCAACTGGCAGATGAGGCGAAGAAGGCCGGCCGCATCATCCAGGTCGGCGCGCAGGGAATGTCGGACGGCGCGTGGCGCCAGATGCGCCGCCTGATCAAGGATGGACTCATCGGCCAGCCTATCCACGCCGACTGCGGCTACTTCCGCGTGGGCGACTGGGGCGAACGCGGCATGCCGATCGACGATAAGAACGTGCAGCCGGGGCCGGACCTGAACTGGGAGGCGTTCCTCGGCGATTCGCCCCGGCGTCCGTTCGACGTCAGCCGCTTCTTCAGGTGGCGGATGTACGAGGATTACGCCGGCGGGCCGGTCACCGACCTCTTCCCGCACTCCCTGACGCCCGTGGTGAGCATGCTGGGCGTTACGTTCCCGAGCATCGTCGTGGCGACCGGCGGCATGTTCCGGTACACCGAGCGCGAGGTCCCCGACACGTTCAACATGCTGATCGACTACCCGCAGAAGGTGACCGTGGCGGTCCTCGGCACTCAGGGCAACAACGATCCGACCGTTCCCGGCCGCGGGGCGGGTCAGCGCGTGCCGACCATTCGCGGGTGGGACGGGTCGCTGACCGTCGTGGGCAAGGAGATCGTCTTCGCCCCGGCCGAGGGCGCGAAGAAGGAACGGAAGATATTCCTCATCGAGCAGGGCGAGAACAACATCGACCACTGGAAGAACCTGCTGGATTGCGTCCGGTTCCGCAGCAGCGATGTCAACGCCCCCATTGACCTGGGCTTCCACGTTCAGACGGCGCTCATCATGGGCTACCTGGCCCTGAAGCGGGGCAAGGTGGCGAAGTTCGATGCCGCCGCCTGCGACATCGTCGTATGACCTTTTAGCCGCGACCTGCCCCAGTTTGCGCGGCGGGTCTCCCGACCCGCCGCGCAAAGAGGCCAGCAAACGCTTGAGCCTTGCGCCGCCTGCGTGTACAGTGTCTGGCCGGTTCGAGCGAACGGTTTGATCGGAAGGAGCCTCACATGGCAGACGAAGTCAAGATCGGCATTATCGGCACGGGCCAGATCGGCAAGGCGCACATCAAGAAGTACCAGGAGGTTCCCGGCGCGAAGATCGCGGCCGTCTGCGACACGAACGAGGGCGAGGCCGCACGCGTCGCAAAGGAGTTCGGCATCCCGAAGGTTATTACGAAGTTCCGCGACCTTCTGGCGATGGACGAGATCGTGGCCGTGGACGTCTGCCTCCACAATAACCTCCACGCCCCGGTGAGCATCGCCGCGATGGAGGCCGGCAAGCACGTCTATTGCGAGAAGCCGCTGGCTGGCTCGTATATAGATGCTTCGCGCATGGTCGAGGCGGCCAAGCGCAGCGACCGCATGCTCCACATGCAACTGGGGACCCTGTACTCGCCCGAGACGAGGGCCGCAAAGCGCCTCATCGACGACGGGCAACTCGGGAAGGTCTATTACGCCAAGTCCAGTTCCTACCGCCGCCGCGGCAGGCCGTACGTCGATGGCTACGGGACATCTTCATTTGTCCAGAAGTCGATTGCTTCCGGCGGCGCCCTCTACGACATGGGCGTCTATCACGTCGGCCAGATCCTGTACCTCATCGGGAACCCGGCCGTCCGCACCGTCAGCGGCGCGACCTACCAGGAATGCGGCATGTACGAGGACCGCCGCTCCGAAGGCAAGTACGACGTCGAGGAACTCGGCATCGGCCTCGTCAGGTTCGACGGCGGCATAACGTTCTTCATCGAGGAGGCGTGGGCCATTCACCTGGGCGGCACCGACGGCTCGAAGATCGCAGGCTCCAAGGGCGGCGTCACCCTGACGCCCTTCGCGTTCCACACCACCGTCTCCGACATGGAACTGAACGGCGCGCTTGACCTCGCGGGCGCAGAGACACGCTGGGGCCGATGCTTCCCTGAGACCTGCGCCACGAAGAGCAGCCAGGACCACTGGATCGCGGCGCTCAGGGGCGAGGCGGAACTGCTGCCCACCGCGCGGCTGGGCCTCCGGGCCATGCTCATCAGCGAGGGCATCTACCTGTCGCAGAGACTGGCGCGCGAGGTGACCCCCGAGGAGATCATGAAGCACTCGCTCTCGACGGCCGTGGCCGTGTAAGGTCTTCGCCGAACTTCGCGCGGCGGGTCCCCCGACCCGCCGCGCAAGAACAATCGTGTACGAGCCGCGACCGTAAGGTCGCGGGTATCTTGGCCCCTCGAAAAAGGATCGACAACCATGAAAGCCTCAATCAGCGCATGGAGTTACCGCTATTTCTTCGAGCAGAAGAAGATGGACTACATGGCCTTCATCGACGAGGTGAAGCGCCTCAAGGCCGACGGGTTCGAGATTTTCCCGAACTACGTGGATTCCGAGAATCCGGGCGGGCACCTGAAGAAGATCGCCAGGAAGGCCGCCAAGGTCGGCCTGGAGATCTCGTCGGTCATCGCCGGGAACGATTTCGCCAAGGCCACCGCCCGCGAACGGGCCGAGCAGATCGACCGCATGAAGCAGTGGATCGCCTACACCGCCGAGGCCGGCGTCGATCGCATGAACGTATTTACGGGCTACCATGTCTCCGGACAGGACCCGATGGCGGAGGCCTGGCGGGTCATCGACTGCTATCGCGAGGTGATGCCCGTGGCCGAGAAACACGAGATGACCCTGTGCATCGAGAACCATTCCAGCGTCCACCCGGACGCCGACGGGCTGCTTGCGATCATCCGCGCCGTAGGCTCGAAGTTCCTCCGCACGAACCCCGACCCGACGAACTTCGTGCCGGAGTTCCCGCGCCGTAGCGACCGCGCGCTTGAGGCCGTCTATGCCGAGACCGAGAAGTTCGCCCCGCTGATGGCGAACGGGCACCTGAAGATAAACGAGTTCACCCCCACCGGCGAGCACGCCTTCGTCAGCGCGAAGCGCCTGCTCGACATCTTCCGCAAATCCGGCTTCGACGGCCACGTGGTCCTGGAGGTCGATTCTCAGCCCGAGAACGCCCCCGAAATCTGCGCCAAGGGCCTCGCGCTGCTGCGAAAATACTTTTGATGTTGCCTGGTTAGCCGCCCCGCTTGCGGGGCGCGCGCCGTTTTCGAGGTCTCGCTTTGCCCAGGCCCACAAAGCCGATTTTTGTGATTCAGAAGCACCGCGCCAGCCGCCTTCATTATGACTTTCGCCTGGAGGTTGACGGCGTGCTCAAGTCGTGGGCCATCCCGAAAGGCCCATCATGCGACCCGGATGACAAGCGCCTCGCGGTCATGGTCGAGGACCACCCGCTGGAGTACGCGGGCTTCGAGGGCACGATAGC
>CAYGWP010000194.1:0-4633 GCA_964353455.1 uncultured Anaerolineales bacterium | reverse complement strand
GCAGGCGGCTGTGATAGATGCGGAAGAGTTCCGGGTACCGCTGGAAGTAACTTTGCGGCTCTCTCGTCAGCGCCAGGACCGACTCGTAGTTGGTGATTGCGCCGTCGGAGTCACCGAGTTCCTGGCAGACCTGGGCGAGGTGGAACGCGCCGAGGATGCGGAAGGGCGACCCGCGCGGCGCCACGCCGAGCAGCCGCGCGAGCAACGATGATGCCTGCTTCGGATCGTTGCGGCTCCGCGCGATGAATGCGCGGTAATAGAGAGTCTCGGGGTCGTCGGCCCGAAGGGCGAGGGCCTTGTCGAGCGCCTCGACCGCGCCGGCCACGTTGCCGGAATCGTAGAGCGCCACGCCCAGGTGCAGCCAGGTGTGATGGACGTCGGGGGCGAGTGCGGCGGCCTGGCGGAATTCCTGGACGGCCTTGAGGTTATCCTGGCCCATCATATAGAGCCGCCCGCGGACGTAGTGCTGGAGGGCCTGGCCGAGAGGGTCCGCGCCGGGCGTTTCCATCTGAACCGGGGACGGGGCGCAGGACCGCGGTTCCGGGGCGGTCGCCGCCGGCGCAGCGGCGGCCGGCGCAGAGGCCGCCGGCGCGGCGGCGGCCGGCGCGGGCGCGGGCGCCGCCTTGGGCGACCGGGCCGCATCGGCCCCTGCCGCAACCAACATCATCACAACCAGGCCCACGACGGCTGACCGCATGATAATGCCCCTCATCGGCGATTCGCTTTCGCATCTTCCGGCGGCACGGCCACAGCCTGCCCGCCGCGGCGACCGCTGTTGCGTCGCCGTGCCGCCGTCAGTGAATGACTTTATTGAGCGGATAGACAATAATACCCGTAGCACCGGCCCGTTTCAACTGTGGCACGAGTTCCCGCTCCCTGGCTGCCGGGAGGATGACCTCAACCGCCAGCCAACCTGCCTCGGCGAGGTTGCTGACGGTCGGGCTCTGCTCGGCCGGAAGCATCGGCCTGACGGCCGACTCCCAGGCGCGGATCGGGACGTTCATCTTCAGGCCGACCATCTCCTTGGCGTTTATCGCGCCCTGGAGGAGCATGGCCAGGTCCTCGATCCTGGCGCGTTTCCACGAGTCTTTCCAGGCGGCATGGTTGGCGATCATCTGGGTGTTGGATTCCATCAGTGTGTCGATGATGCGGAGGCGGTTTGCCCTGAGGCTTGAGCCCGTCTCGGTCACATCGACGATGGCGCTGACGCGGCGGGCCTTGACCTCGTTGGCGTCCCAGCCGCCCTCCTCGGTATCGGCCGCGCCCGCCAGTCCGGGTTTGATCTCGGTGGCGCCGTACGAGAACTCCACGTGCACCTTCACGCCGCGCTCCCGGAAGTACCGCTCGGTGACCTTCACCAGTTCGGTGGCCACAAGGCCGCCCTCGAGGTCCTCGACCTTGCGAACCTTGCTGTCTTCGGGGACCGCCAGGACCCACCGCACCGTGCCGAGGCTGGCCTTGGCATACACGAGGTCGGCGACCACGTGGACGCGCGAGGCGTTCTCGGCGATCCAGTCCTTGCCCGTGAGGCCGGCGTCGAGCGACCCGTACTGGACGTAGCGGCTCATCTCCTGGGCGCGGAGCATGATGATTTCCATTTCCGGGTCGTCGATGCGCGGCTCGTACGAGCGCTCGGAGACCTGGACCTCGTACCCTGCGCGGGCCATGAGGTCGAGGGTGGCCTTTTCGAGGCTCCCCTTGGGGAGGCCGAGTTTCAGGACCTTCTTCGGCTTGGTCATGATGCACCCCCTGAGTTTCGTTTCGCCCTCTCCCCTTTTGGGAGAGGGGCCAGGGTGAGGGGTCAATTCCACGGGCCGCTAGCGGCGTTTCCTGCGTCCGGCGGCCGTGGGTTTTTTTCTTGCCGCGGGCTTCGCGGGTTTGGCGGCGGCCTTTTTCTTCTTCGCCTTCTTGCGCGACGGGATGGCCGCCGACGGGCAGAACTTCCTCAGCGGGCACTGGCCGCAAAGCGGCGTCCCGACGATGCAGAGGTCCTCGCCGAGGCGCTTGACGAGCCAGTGGACCTCCAGCGCGCGGGGGGCCCTGACGGCCCGTTCCAGAATGGCCTGCATCTCGGCCTCGCTCCGCGTCGATGGGTCGAGGACCGCCAGCCGCCCCAGCACGCGGGCAACGTCGTAATCGACCGGCATGGCGTGTGCGCCCACGCAGTCGCGGGCGATGACAGCCGCAACGAACGGACGCACGTCCTCCAACTTCTCGAAGAACGCGCGGGCCTCGACCTTCCCCATATTCTCCAGGAAGTCCCAGACCATGCTGTTGTACTGCTTGAAAACCTGGTCGAGGAGCCGGGGGATGACGCGTGCCTTGTGGCTGCTTCGCGGGAAGTCTGTGCCGAGCACCTCGCGGATTTCGCGCGGGCGGCTGACGCGAAGGTCGTTCCAGTCAGCGAAGTAGCGGCGGAGCCGCTCCAGCGCGTCGGCGGCACGGCGGGCGGTCGTCTCTTCCGAGAGGATCGCACGCAGCGCGTGCTCGACCGGGTGCGTGACCGCAGCCGGCGGCGGGTCGCCGTAGCGTTTCTTCAGGGCCAGGCGCACGCGTTCGAGGCGCCTGACTTTGTCGGCAAAGGTGGACATTACTTGACCTCCGAAAAACCGCACGCGCGGCCCTACGGGCCGCGGCTAAAAGTCAGGATTCGTCGTCGGGTTCGGCGTCGTCATCGTCATCGGCATCGTCATCGGCATCGTCATCTTCGGCATCTTCGGCGTCTTCAGTTTCGTCGGGTTCGGCGACGGGTTCCGATTCTTCGATTTCGGGCGGTTCACCGGCCGGTTCGACGCCGCGGCTGATGCGGTCGGCGCGGCGGGCCTCATCCTCGGCCCGTGCCTTGGCAATCAGCGCGCTCAAGGACACGCTGCGCTTGACGGAGTCGTCCGCGTGGAACCTGAGGATCGGGCAGACCCTCGTGACGAGGGCGCGGCCGACGAGTTCCTGGAGTCGTCCGTGCGCGTGGCGGATGGCCCGCATGCAGCCGCGCTGGGCCTTCTCGTCGCCGAGTATGGAGACCCGCACGTCGGCGAACCTGAGGTCGGGCGAGAGTTCGACGCCCGTCACGGTGGGGAACGCCATGCGCGGGTCGGAGAGGCCCGTGACGAGGGCCTCGCTTACGACCTGGCGTATGACGCTGGCGACGCGTTTGCCGCGCCGGCCTTTTTTTCCGCCGAGTGGCATTATGATATCTCTATAACAACTCGGTTTCGTAGTCCACGAGTTCCGCCCCGGCCGACCGCCGCACCAGGTCCACCACCTTCGCCAGGACCTTGTCGGCGAAGACCCGGTCGTTCGTGGCCAGCGTCACCCCGAGGACGGCCGTCTGCCTCAGGTCCAGCGCATCGACCTCGCTGGCCGAGACGTTGAAGTCGTTCCGGATGCGGTCAACGAGGCTCTTTACGACGCGGCGCTTGTCCTTCAGGCTCATCGCGTCGCGTATCAGCAGACGCATCTGGAGTACGCCAATAACCATGTTCAAAGTTTCAAGTTTCAGGTTTCAGGTTTCAAGTTTCAAGTTTCAAGTTCAAGGCCCAGGGGGGCCGGCGTCCGATGCCGGTTTCCGATACTTCTTGCCTTGAATTCCGCTGCGCCGCAGATGCCCCATCAGACCGGCAATCATGCGGCTGACTTCCAGCGCGTTTCCGTACGCCGCGTCGTATTGTTCGCGTGTAATGTATCGCTGATCGTGGGCGGCGGTCAAATGAGACCGCAACTCGCCGCACGAGCCCTTCGCAATGGCCAGGAACTGGAGAAACTCCTTGTTGCCGTCGCGCTCATATCCTTCGGCGATGTTGGCCATGATTGACACGGCCGCCCGCCGCAATTGATCCTTGAACATAAAATCGCGGGCAATTTCCCCTTGTTTCGTAAGGCTGTAAATCAGTTTGGTCAGTACCCGCGCCTTCTGCCATGCCTCAATGTCTTCAAATCGCCGGATAGCGGCCACGCCCAGTTCCCCCACTTTACTTGAAACTTGAAACCTGAAACTTGAAACTTCCGTTATTCAAGTGTTCGTGCTTCCGTAACGGTCTCGAACGACTCGATGCGGTCGCCGACCTTGACATCATCGAACCCCTGGAGATGGATGCCGCAGTCCAGGCCGGACTTCACCTCGCGGACATCGTCCTTGTTGCGCTTGAGGGACTTGATCGCGCCGGTGAAGATGATCCGGCCCTCGCGGATGACGCGGACTCGCGCCGACCGGGCGATCGCCCCGTCGGTCACCATGCAGCCCGCCACGGTGCCGACGCGGCTGATCTTGAAGGTCTGGACCACGTTGCACTCGCCGGTGCGGTGCTCCGTCTCCTTGGGGGCCAGCAGGCCCTCCAGGGCCTTGCGCACGTCATCGACCACATTGTATATGACCTCGTACTGCCGGATCGATACGCCGCGCTTCTCGGCCAGCACGCGGGCCTCAAGGTCGGGGACGGCGTTGAAGCCGATGATGATGGCGTTGGACGCATCGGCCAGCAGCACGTCGGACTCGTTTACGCCGCCCGCGCCGGAGTGGATTACCCGGACCCGGACCTCGGGGTGCGCGATCTTTTCGAGGTTTTCGCGCAGCGCCTCGACGGAGCCCTGGACGTCGGCCTTGATGATGATCGCCAGTTCCCTGATTTCCTTGGCG
>CAYGWP010000193.1:0-5588 GCA_964353455.1 uncultured Anaerolineales bacterium | reverse complement strand
CTGGCTGAACTTGTAATGGACATCTACTCCCACGCCTGCTACACTTGTAACCCGCTTCATGGCTGTCCTCCTTCCTGGGACCCTTGGTTCCTACTACACCCAAGAGCCTAACCGGTTGGAGGCAGCCTTTCATGGGATTACGTGGAGTCGCCGACCTTCAGGCCGGCCTTGACGGCAGGGCTCTCGCGCGGGTGCTTCCAAGATGACGACGCCGACCTCGCCGGGCAGCCGGCCGGCCGAGACCTCGCCCATGCCGACGACGTTCTTGACCTTCGCCCCCAGCCAGTTCACGACGCGGGCGTCGCGCTTCGGCGTTTCGGGGGCGCTGGCCGAGAGGCCGGGCAAGCGCGGCTGCCGCGCGATCGCCCTCAACTGCGGCTTCTGGACCCCGAACTGGTCCATGGCGAAGTTCTTGAACCCGAGGGCCAGCGCCGGCGAGCCTTCGACCACGCGGTAGTCGCCACGCGCGGGGTCGAGGAACCGGGCGTCGGCCTCGACGGAGTGGAGGTCGCGGCCGCTCTGTTTCTGGAGGCCCGCCGCCGGCGCGGGCTCCCTGCGGCCAGGCTGGTGCAGGAGGTTGTAGTCGCACTCGTC
This sequence comes from uncultured Anaerolineales bacterium, assembly GCA_964353455.1. Classification (GTDB taxonomy): domain Bacteria; phylum Planctomycetota; class Phycisphaerae; order FEN-1346; family FEN-1346; genus CAYGWP01. Next base: position 4,994 of record CAYGWP010000193.1, on the reverse strand, counting down.
GCCCCAGGGCTGCGGGACCCGGATCGGCCGGTACGCCGTGAAGACGATGTTGCGGCGGAAAAGGTCGCGGCTGCCGGCGTACCAGACGTGCGGGTGGAACGAGTTGGCGACCATGACATTGTTCTCGCAGATCCGGTAGAACCCTTCGCGCAGTTTGATGCCGCCGTTGAGGCACAGGTTATTGTAGATGTGATAGTTCGTCGAGCCGTCGTCCAGCTCAATGTCCCAGCCGTGGTCGCAGCGCCAGCGGTTGTTGCGGAGGATGGTCGGCTTGACCGCGTCCAGCAGCGGCAGGTTGGGCCCCTCGCCCAGGGTGATCTTCCCGAGGTCCACGTCCGCGAGGCCCCAGTACCGGTCGCGGCCCCAGGAGTTGAAACTGCCGTGGTCGCCGGTCTCCTTGACCGTGTCGAAGACGTCGCAGAACTCGATCACGTGCCCGCCCCAGCATCCGTCACCGATGTTGATGCCGGCGCGCGGCACGTCGTAGAGGGAACAGCGGCGGATGGTGATGCCCTGCGACATCGCGATCTGGACGGGGGCGGTCTGCTTCTCGACGCGGCCGGTCAGGTAAATCAGGCAGTCGTCCACGAGGCAGTCGGCGGGGCAGTTGGCGGTCTTCGGGCCGGGGACCTTGTCCAGGTCCTTGTAGGCCTGGTGCTCGCCGGCCTCGAAGAGCGGGTTGCGGACCGCCTTCGGGTCGCCGACGAAGCAGACGCCGCTGGCGCCCGCCCGGGCGATGTGGCACCCGCGGATCGCGACCCGCCGGTTGTACTGGTTGACGAACACGGCGTTGCCGCCCAACTGGTCCAGGAAGCAGTCTTCCAGGGCGCAGTCCTCGCAGCCGGTCAGCATCAGTGCGCCGCCGCGATAGATCGTCCAGTCGCTTCGAAGCAGCGGCTCGCGATTGTCCATGAACGTCCGCGCGGCGTGGCGGAACACAAAGCCCTTGAGCGCGACGAACCGGACGGGGCGCTGCTCGGTCCCCCGGAATTCCACGAGGTGCCGCAGCCGGACCGCCTCGACGGTCGCCTTCGCCAGGTCGAGGCCCGGCGGGGGATAGAAGTAGAGGGTGCTCGTCTTGGCATCGAGGAACCACTCGCCGGGCGCATCGAGTTCCTCGAAGATGTTCTCGACAAACCGGTACTCGCCGTGCATGCCCATGCGGCGGTTGTTCTGCCATCCGCCCTCGTAGGCGACCTTACCGTCCTTGTCCTTGCCGGTGATGACGTAGTGGAAGTCTCCCCACATGTGGGCGTGCATGGCGTGGATAAACCCGCCGCGCGGGTCGGCCCACCGCCTGGCCCGCTCGGGACTGAAACAGTCCTTGGCGTACCCGTTGAAGATCCGCTGGTTCGGATCGAAGTTGGGGTAGCGAGCCAGGTGCTGGCGCTCGCCGTTGACGAAGAGTTGGTCGGTGGCCAGGCCCTCGGGCGCCTTCGCTTTCATGATGCCGTCGCGGAAAGGCTCCCAGGCCAGTTCCAACTTCACCCCGCCGCTGATAACGACCTCTTCGCCCGGCGCGGCGGCGTAGATCACGGGGGCCTTGTCAGTGCCCGAGTCTTCGGCGGCGAACACGAGGGTTTCGGAAAGGTAGTACGTGCCGGCGCGGAAGTAAACCGTGACGGGCTCGGCGGACTTGGCCTTGCCGTCAGGCCACGGCACGCCTGCCGTGCCAGGGAGGGCCCGGACGGCCTGCTGCGCGGCCGCAAAGGTCTTCAGCGGCCGGTCCTTCGTGCCGGGGTTGCCGTCGGTGCCCAAAGGGCTGACGTACAGGTCGGCGGCCAGCACGCCGCCGGCGGCGGTCGCTGCGATAAGTAGAACCAGAAGAGCGTGCAAGTGTGCTACTCCTCGGGATCGTTCTGCTCGGCATTCTTGGCGTCCGCCAGCGAGAACACAGGAACGATGGTTTGCCGTTTCGGGGGGGTTGTCGGCCCGTTGACAATTGTCTCGATCTCTTGAGTTGTCTTGTCATCGTAAAACTGTTCGCCGCAGCCTTCGCAGACGCGGGCCGGAATATCCTCGATGGCGATCAATCCCTGTAGCCCCCAGAAGGCCGCTTTGACGGTATCCTCACGGGTCGCGGCCCCGCAGTATGCGCAGGCAAGAGCAGCCTGGCTATCCTGCTGCCCTTCCGGAGCCGGTCTCGCCTGGTCTTCCGGTGGCGTCACGGCCGCGCCTCCTGGCCCGAATACTGCATGCTCGGGCGTCAACCCTTTACCAGTTTCTTTGCCGCCGCAACGATGTTGGCAGCGCCCACGCGCATGTAACTCAGCATCTCCGGCGCACCCGGCGCGGGCGCATCGGGGAACGCCAACCGCTTGATCTTCGTGCCGGGCAGGGCCTCAGCCACACGGGCGACGATCTCCGTGCAGTTCGAAAAACTGTAGGAGCCGTCATCGGAGGTAAGCAGTTTGCCGGTCTTCTTGACCGACTTCAGGATGGTCTCCATCACGCCCTCCAACGGGGCCAGGGTCCGGGGATCGAGAAACTCGGCGCTGATCCCCTCCTTCTTCAGTTCCTCGACGGCCTTGCCGATCTCGACCGTCTGCGGCGCGTAGCCGACGATCGTCAGGTCGCTGCCTTCCGTGCGCACGGCGGCCTCGCCGATGGGCACGACGTACGGCTCGTCGGGCACCGGCGGCCCGGCGGACGGCATGGGGTACTGGCAGAAGATCACCGGGTCCACGTCGCGGATGGCCGCGATCATCAGCCCTTTGGCGTCGTAAGGATTGGAGGGGATGACGACCTTCAGCCCGGCCAGTCGGGCATAGGAGGACTCCAGGCCTGCATCGGCATGTTGGCCGCCTTGTGCGGGAACTCTTCCCAGCATATCGGCCCAGAGGACCATCGGAAAAGCGGCCTGGCCCCCGGTCATGTGCCGCAGTTTGCCAGCATGATTGAACATGAGTTCATAAGGGATGAAGGTGGTCATGCTGGGGATGTGCGCGATGGCGGGCACGCCGATCATCGACATGCCCAGACACGAGCCCACGATCCACTGCTCGTCGATCGCGCAAAACCGCACCCGCCAGCGGCCGAACTCCGCCTCCAGGTTGATGGCGCCTTTTTCCCCGCCGGCGGCGGGCTTCTGGTATTCATAGAGAAGCGTCAGCAACTTGTCGCGGCGCATCTCTGCCTGGATGCCTTCCAGGATCGCGTAAGTCATGCTCTTGGCCATGGCAGGGCCTCCTTCAACTGGTGTGAAGCGGCACCGCGCCCTCGGCGAAGACATTCTGGAGGCCGTCCTCCGGTTTGGGCAGCGGCTGGGCCTTGGCGAAGGCGGCCGCGTCCTCGACCGCCTGCCGCACTTCGGCCACGATCTCGTCGGCCCGCTGTTCGGTGAGCACCTTTTCGGCCACGAGGAACCGGCGGAAGCGGGGGATGGGGTCCTTGGCCATCCAATCCCGCAGTTCCCGGTCGCTGCGGTAGCCCAGGCCGAAAGCCCCATCGACGCCGATCTTGGCGCCGCCCGCGCCGTAATGGTCGTACCAGCGATAGGTCTTGCACTCGATAATCGTCGGGCCATTGCCGGCGCGGGCCTTCTCGACGCCGTATTTCGCCGCGTTGTACACCGCAAGGACGTCGTTACCATCGACGACACGACCTTCGATGCCATAGCCGTGGGCCCGCTGGGCCAGGTCCGTGATCCCATAGACATCGGCAGCCCGCACCCAGATCTGGTAGCCGTTGTTCTCGATGATGCCGATCCAGGGAAGCCTCCACGCCGCGGCGGCATTGGCGGCGCTGGAGAAGAAGTTCCCCTGGATCGAGCCGTCACCACCGAAACTTACGGCGACCTGGTCGGTTCCTTTCACCTTGATGCCGTAGGCCGCGCCTGCGGCAAACAGGTGGGAGGCCCCGACAATCCCGTTCATGCCGAGGATGCCCAGACTGACGTCGGTGATGTGGAGCGACCCGCCGTACCCCTTGCAGTAACCGGTGGCCTTGTGCGTGATCTCGGCCAGCATGCGGCCCATGTCGCCTCCCTTGGCAATCAGGTGACCGTGGCCGCGGTGCGTGCTGGCGATGTAGTCGTCGCGCCGCAGGGCTTGGCAGACGCCTACGGCAATCGCTTCCTCGCCGACGTACAGGTGCGCCACGCCGCGGAAGCCTCCGGCGAGGAGCAGGTCCTTGATCTTCGTCTCCCACAGACGGATCTTCAACATGTCTGTGTACATCGTGGTGAGTTGCTCCGGGGGTAGTCCGTCTATGACCGGAGCGCCATACTGGGCCTTCGCCCGCCCGGCGGCGGCGCCTGAGAAAACGATGGCCCCCGCACTCACCGCGGCGAGGTGCCCCAGAAAGGTCCGACGAGAAACGTAAGGACCGGGGCTTGCCCGATTGGCAGCCGGTCTGCCGCCGATTTTGCTTTCTGCACTCATAGCCGCACCCCTTTGTGGAGAACTCTCGTTCGCCCGAGCCATCTTTGCGTCAGGCCATCGTACCCTTTGCAGGACGACACCGCAACAACAGAGTCTGCGCGAGGGGCAGGATGCGGCAGGCAGCGGCCGGTCGGCTCCGATAGCCTGGGCCAGTCAAGGAGTCGAACCATGGCCAAGAACGTCGTTCAAGAGATCCGGCGGGCCACCGCGCCAGAAGTCCACCTCTGGTCAGGGGCAGGCCACCGAGAAGCACCGGCAGAACCGGTAGTGCCGCAGGTACGCCTCGGCGTCTTTTCGCTTGCCCTGGCCGTGGGGTGTGTGCAAGATTACTCAAGGTCCTGAGTAAACCGGCGGGCCAAGTTCGAGCACAACAATAGCGCACCGCGCGAAGGCAGAGGAAGCCGGGAACGCAGTGCCTTGGTACTGGGAGGGGATGAACCGATGGCCCAGCGCAGGCGCCGTACGGGAACGTGGGTTCTCAAGGATGACCGGCTTTTCACCCTCGACGTGTTCATCATCAACGGCCTCATGACAAAGAGGTTCGTCGAGAAGAACAAGATCGTCTCCCGAACTATCCAGATCCGGGGCGACCAGACGCTGGAAGACCTCCAC
>CAYGWP010000192.1:0-6445 GCA_964353455.1 uncultured Anaerolineales bacterium | reverse complement strand
GCGCGAAGGCGCCTGAAGGCGCCTCTTACTGTCACCCAAAATGTGGGTAACGACAAGGGGCTAACGCCGGGGGCTATTGTCTCGTGCCCCCTTCGGGGGCTGCCACCATTTGGGGCCACACCCCCCGACCCCGTTTTCAGGCTTACGGGCCCGGGGCCGCCAGGTCCGCGCACACCAGTTCGCGGTCGTTGCGGGCGAAGATGCGTTTGCCCGCGAAAGCGGGCGGAGACCAGCAGACCCCGCCGCGCTGCGAGAGTTGATCCCTGGTGGGCTCCAGAAGCCTCGCGCGGCTGATCTCGCCGAAACCCTTCGGCGAGAGCGTCGCGATGATAAGTTCCCCACGCTCGTTCAGCATCCAGAACCGATCGCCGTTACGCGTAAAGTGAATCGTGCTCCAGCGGGCCTTCGGAACGGCCGTCAGGTCCTCCCACACGCGGTCTCCGCTGCGGGCATCCAGGCACCTGAGTTCGCCGTAACTGTCAACCCCGTAGATGAAGTCGCCCAGGAACACGGGCGTCGTGATCATTGCGTGCAGGGCATCGGTCTTCATCTCGCTCTGGCCGCGGCGGCTCCAGAGAAGTTCCACCTGCGGCCGGTCCTGGCTCAACCGGAACATGTACGACCCGTCGTAGAACGCCGTCAGAAAAAGCCTGTCGCCGCTCACGACCGGCGTGGGAACGTTGATGACCATCCTGGCGGGCTTGATGGGGTGCTGCCAGAAGACCTTGCCGGCGGCCGGGTCCAGGCCCACGACGCTGTCGCCCGTCCAGCAGATGAGAACGCGCCGGCCCGCCTGCCGGATGATGATCGGGGCCGAGTACGAGGCGCGGTCCCCCAGGGCGCGCCACCTCTCCTTGCCGGTCGAGACATCGAGGGACACTATGCAGGCCCCTTCCTCGGATGCCCCGATCTGGACGATGACCGAATCGCCGTCCACCAGCGGCGCGGATGCGATGCCCCAGACGGGCACCTTGACGCGGTAATCCGCGCCGGGCTCCTTCTTCCAGAGCAACTTGCCCGTGGCGGCGTCCAGGCAATTGAGGTGCCCCACGGCGCCGAGGGCAAACGCCCGACCGCCCGCGATCGAGATGCTGGCACGCGGACCCGCGGGGTAGCCCAACTTGACATACGCGGCATCGTAGGCGAAGGTCCAGAGCGGCCGCCCGGCGTCGGCGTCGAAGCAGAGCACCCGCTCGCCTTCGGTCGCCTCAGTGCGCCGGTCCATCACGTACGCGCGGCCGCCGGCCACGGTCGGGCCAGTGTAGCCGCTCCCGACCGCGGCACGCCACCTGAGCGCGATCTGGTCGGAGGGGAACTTCTCAATGAGGCCCGTTTCTTTCCACACCCCATCACGGTCCGGCCCGCGCCATTGCGGCCAGTCGTCGCCGAGCGCCGCCGCCGCGACCGCCGAGAACACGGTCAGCACCATCCACGATCCGCGCTTCAGCAGGTTCCCTGCGGCGATGTAACCCATTGTATCACAAGTGGTTATGGAATATAGGGGAAGCGTCCCCGGGTTTCGATACTCTCCTCTTATGACGAACGCTCACTCTGGGCCTTCGGCGCGGTCATCCAACTCTAAGGTCCTTTCCATCACTTTAGAACACGGCTCCCATTTGCCATCCTTGAAATGCCAAAACTGAACCTTAACACCAACTGACCCCGTTGCTGATTGCTTCTCTCCCAAGGATAGAGAAACCTCGGTCGGGATATTTTCGGTGTAGGAACTGAAGCCTGCTACGGATCCCTGGTCCCCGTGAAAGGCTCCTGACTGCATTGACCCAAAATTCAGTTTGAGCAGTGCGGGGTCCAGTTCCTTGAGCTTATCCGGGACTCGGGGAGAGAAGATGACATAAAGCAGCGCATGCTTTGCGCCGATTGACTCGCCACCCTCGACCTTGACGATACACACGTCTCGCTTGCTCTTACGGGCCTTGATAGGCTGAAGAGACAATAGAATATGCTTTGAGTCAGACGCCGATTTAGTGCCATTATGATTTGACCCCTTTTCCCTCCCCTGCGCCTCGACCAACTTTCCACCCGTGAGGCTGAAGCAGACGAAAGAGTCGCTCTTGCCTTGTTGCTGCATGACGCACACGGCCGGACCCAACAAGGGGTTCTGGAAGTTACCGTCTTTGAATCGCGTCTCAAAGACCACGCGCGTGCCGGGCGTCAGGGCGGCCCAGGCCGGCCACTCCGCGGCGGTGGGGCTTAGGCCGACAAAGTCGGCCGGCACTTCCTCGTTTCCCCAGCGGATCTTGGTCTTGGCCATGTCCAGGCCGACCCAGGCCGTGTCCTTGTCCTTGGGCGGGCGGAGTTTGTTGATCGTGCCGCTCCAGCGCACGAGCCGCCCGCGCAGTTCCTCGTGCAGGACATACGAGTGCGTTGCGGCCGAGACGTGTTTGCAGAACTCCGTCCAGTCGCGCTGCCAGGGCTCGTCCAAGGCATCGGGCCTACTGGCCGGACGGGGCACGCGGGCAACCAGTGTTCCGCCTTCGAATGACACCAACATCTTCCACGATCCATCAGTTTTGTAGAACTGGATGAGGGGCTCGTCTTTGGGCTTGGGGGTGCGGAAGCGCGTGCGGAACGTGACTCTCTGACCGATGCCGACCTCCTTCCACTCTTTCAGATCGGCGGAACTCGGCTGCATGGTAATGCTGGCAACAGTGGCCTTGTCGCCGCCGCCCAGGTCAATGGTGAACGGCTCGAACTCCACTTCGATCCAATTGGATGCGCCGGCGGGCGCAACGATGCCCGTCCACTGGACCGCGCGGCCGGCAAACGTCGCGGCCACGTTCCCCGCCTCCTTCGCCTGACGGAGCCGATTGCCGAACTCCGCCCAATCACGCTGCCAGCGCTCGGGGAGATCGCCGGCAGTCGGGGCCGTTGTCGGCGGTCCGGCACCTAGGAGCCCAATGCACAGAGCCAGACTGATGCTCGTCACGAGTGAACCGTTGAGAAGTGATCGTTTCATGGGTCACTTACCTTTCGCCAGTCTGGGAAACCTGGGAAACCTGGGGACGCTACCCGGGTTTTCGCGATTGCCTATGTGGCGGGGCCTTTCTTGGCCTGCCGCCCTTGCGGGGGGCCAGTGGTAATCTGGGGACATCTTACCCATTTTCCCTCTTCCAGGGTCGCCGTCTCGCGCCACGCCGGAGTGCCGCCAGACACAAGTGACGATACGCCGGCGCGGGGTGGGGGGCAAGAAAAATCGGAACAGCGAGTGCGGAGCGCGGAGTGCGGAGCGCGGAGTGAACGGACCGGAAAGAAGTGCGGAGCGCGGAGTGCGGAATGCGGAGTGAACGGACCGGAAAGAAGTGCGGAGCGCGGAGTGCGGAATGCGGAGTGAACGGACCAAGGGGAGTGCGGAGTGCGAAATGCGGAGTGAAAAAGCCCTTCCGTCTTTGTCTCACACCTGCCTTATCTGCGTCCATCTGCGGATGATCTGTTGTTGCCTCTCTGTTCAATCCGCAATCCGCAATCCGAGATCGGCAATCGCCCCGGTCCGAGGCTACCGCGGTTAGGTTTGCAGCCCAAATTCCCTACCGTATATGGTATTCGTCCGCCCTCCGCCCCCCCACTAATGGTATCCCATGATGCCTGGCACCTGATTATTTTTCGCGCCTTCGGAGGGCGAAACGCACGTAAGTGTTTCTGTAAAAATGGCACTTACGTGCGACCACGTTTAGCCGCTGCCGCACACGGCAGCGTCATTAAGAAACCGTCGCCGTTTGCGGCGACGGCTAAACGCGGCGACCGCTAAACGCGGCGACGTCTAAACGCGGGGACCGCGTGTTGGGGTCGGGATCACGCCCGGCGGCGGAGGAGGCGGGAACCGATGGTCACCAGAAGGTACACGGCCCCGGCCAGGATGATGATGGTGGCCCCGGCGGGCAGGTCCGGTCCGTACGAGATGGCCAGGCCGGCCGTCGTGAAAATGACGCTGAAAACGCTGGCCAGGATCATCATCTGCCACAGGCGGCGGGCGAAGTACCCGGCCACGGCCACGGGCAGCGTCAGCAGGGCGATCACCAGAACGATGCCCACCACCGAGACCAGCAGCACCACGGTCAGGGCCGTGAGTCCCAGGAGGAGCAGGTAGTAGAACTCAACGCGCATGCCGCGCACCCTGGCGAACTCCTCGTCAAAGCAGACCGCCAGGAACTGGTTATAGAAGAGCAGGCTGAGGGCGATGACCAGGACATCGAGGGCGGCAATCAGCCACAGGTCTCCGGGGGCCACCATGAGGATGTTCCCGAAGAGGTAACTCATAAGGTCCTGGCTGTATCCGGGCGTCTTGGCGATGAAAAGGACGCCTGCGGCCATGCCGATGGCCCAGAGCGCCCCGATAACGGTGTCCTCTCGCTGCTTGGCCCGCAGGCTGACGATGCCGATGATCATGGCGGCGGCAAGGGCGGCGGTCACGGCCCCCAGAAGCGGCGTAAACCACGCCAGTCCGTGGACCCGCTGGAAGTAGAGGGCGGCGCCGATGCCTCCGAGGACGCAGTGGGAGATTCCGCCCGCGATGTAGGTGATGCGTCGGACGACGACGTAGGTGCCGACGATGCCGCAGGCTACGCTGGCGAGAAGTCCGGCGAGGAGCGCCGACTGGACGAAATCGTAGCGTAGGGCGGCGTCTAGGAATTCGGACACGAGTGGCCTCCCTCGGCACAGCGTTGGTCGTGTCGGACCATGCAGACGTCGCCGCCGTAGATTTCCTGGATGATCTGGCCGGTGATTTCGCTGGTCGGGTGGACGACGACGCAGCGCTTCACGCAGATGACCGACTTGACGAAGGCGGAGACGAACCCCAGGTCGTGCGAGACCATGGCAATGGTGAGCCGCTCGTTGAGGCGTTTGAGGAGTTCGTAGAGTTCGCTTTCGGCGTGGGCGTCGAGGTTGGCGGTGGGCTCGTCGAGGAGAAGCAGTTCCGGCCGTGCGGCAAGGGCGCGGGCGATGAGGGTCCGCTGGCGCTGGCCGCCGGAGATGCCGCCGAATGGGCGGTTCCGGAGGTCGTAGAGGCCCACTTCGCGCAGGGCCTGCCATGCGGCCTCCCGCTGCGGGCGGCGATACGGGCCGATGCTCCCGGGGGTTCCGATGCGGCCCATCAGGACCACGTCGGCCACGCTGACGGGGAACCGCGGGTCAACCTGCGCGTGCTGGGGCATGTATCCGATGCGTGGGCGTGCGTGCTCCGGGGTTCCGCCGAAGACGCGGACCTGGCCGGTGCCGGGGGCGAGGAGGCCGAGGATGAGTTTGAGGAGGGTGGTCTTTCCGCCGCCGTTCGGGCCGACGAGGCACGCGAAATCGCGCTCGGCCACGTCGAGCGTAACGTCCTGGAGGACGGGCGACCCGTCGTAGGAGAACGAGACGTCGCGAATGGAGATTACGGGGTCGGTCATCGTTGGCCCTCCAGGGCGGTGCGGACCTTGTCGGCCATGTCCGACAGGTTGGCGATGTAGTCCTTCGCCAGGTCGTCGAACGGGACGACCGCTCCGCCGATGGCCTTCGCCACCGCCTCGGCGTTCCTTGGCGAAAACTGCGGCTGAACGAAGATGACCCGCGCCCCGGCCGCCCGGGCACGGTCAACGAGGGCGGCAAGTTGGCGGGCGGTCGGCTCCTTGCCTTCCACCTCCACGGGCACCTGCTTCAGGCCGTAGGCATCGGCGAAGTAGCCGAACGCGGGGTGATAGACGAAGAGTTGCCTGCCCTTGAGGGGCGCGAGGGTTGCGGCAAGTCTGGCGTCGAGGGCGGCAAGGTCGGCCTGAAACGTGCGCAGGTTGGCCTGATAATCGGCGGCGTGGGCGGGGTCGGCGGCCTCAAGGGCCCGAGCGATAGTGGCGGCCATGATGGAGGCGTTGCGGGGGTTCAGCCACGAGTGCGGGTCGGCCTCGTCCTCAGTCTGGACCCGTTCCGGGCCGGCGGGGGCGTGTGACGCGCTCCTCTGCGAGTCGCGGCTAAACGAGGCTGAGTGCTCCGCGTTTTCCTCATCGGCGGTCATCCACCGTAGCGCGATGCCCTCGCGCAGGTCGATCACCTTGAGGGCCGGGTTGACGGCGGCGGCCTTCTCGAGCAGCCGCGCCTCAAACGGCCAGCCGATGCGGAAGAAGAGCCGGGCGTCGGCCAGTCTGGCGATCTCCCGCGGTGTCGGCTCGAATGTGTGGGGCGACTGGCCGGGACCGACGAGGGTGCTCACCTCCACGTGCCGGCCGCCCACGCGCTCGACGAAGTAGGCCTCCGGGAGGATGCTGACGAAGACCTTGAGTTTCGCGCCGGGTGGCACGGCCACGCTGTGCTGTTGCGTGGCCGTGGCATTAGCGGCGGACAAGCATGCCGCAAGCATCGCCAGTCCGATTGCCGCAAGCACTGTCCGCATCATGGTGCCTCGCCTCCGGGCCTTCACTCTTAGAGCGTTACACGATTGCCCGTATCGCCGTGTGCC
>CAYGWP010000191.1:0-15802 GCA_964353455.1 uncultured Anaerolineales bacterium | reverse complement strand
TCTCCTCGGCCGCCACCAATGTCACTTGGGCCGATCACACCATCAACATCATCGATACCCCCGGCCACGTCGATTTCACGATCGAGGTTGAGCGCAGCCTGCGGGTCCTCGACGGCGCCGTCGTGGTGTTCTGCGGCGTGGGCGGCGTCGAGGCGCAGAGCGAGACCGTCTGGCGACAGGCCGACCGTTACGGCGTCCCGCGCCTGGCCTTCGTCAACAAACTCGACCGCGTCGGAAGCGACTGGGAGCGGGTCATCCACGAGATCCGCACGCACCTGCACAAGGGCGCTGTGCCGATTCAACTGCCGATCGGCGCGGCGGCCGATTTCTGCGGCATGGTTGACCTGGTGCGGATGCGGGCGCTCTACTACATCAACGACCTGGGCACCCAGATGGACGAGGCCGACGTTCCGAAGGAAATCCGCCCCGCGGCCGAAGCGGCACGCGAGGAACTCATCGCCAAGGCCGGCGAGTTCGACGACCGGCTCATGGAAAAGTACGTGCACGATCACGACGTCGGCGTCGAGGAACTCAAGGCGGCCATCCGGAGAGGCTGCGTCCGGCGAGACCTCATTCCGGTCCTGTGCGGTTCGGCCCTCCGCAACAAGGGCATACAACTCCTCATGGACGCCGTGGTGGATTACCTGCCCAGCCCCGTCGATCGTGGCGCCGTCGTCGGCCACGAACCCACCCGGCGCGGCGAGTATAAGGACGTCTCGATTGAACCCGACCCGGAAGGGCCGTTCGCGGGCCTGGTCTTTAAGATCGCCGCCGACGCCCACGGCGACCTGCACTGGGTCCGCATCTACCGCGGCACGCTCAAGACCGGCACGCGGCTCCTGAACCCGAACCGCGATGTGAAGGAGAACGTGTCGCGTATCTGGCGGATGCACGCCGAGGAGCGGAGCCGCGAAGACGAAGTCGGCGCAGGCGACATCGTCGCCCTGGTGGGCCTCAAGGACTCCGTCACAGGCGATACGCTCTGCGATACGCGGCACCCGGTCCTCCTGGAGAAGATCGGCATCCCGAAGACGGTCATCTCGATGGCCATCGAGCCGCGGACCAGCGAGGACCGCCAGCGCCTGGGCGAGGTCCTCCAGACCCTGGCCCGCGAAGACCCGACGTTCGAGTACCGCGTTGACCCCGAGACCAGCCAGACGATCATAGCCGGAATGGGCGAGTTGCACCTGGAAGTCCTGAAGAACCGGATGCTGCGGGACTTCAAACTCGACGCCAAGGTGGGCCGGCCCCGCGTGGCGTACCGCGAGACGATCCGCGGTGCGGCCCGGGCCGAGGGGCGGTTCATTCGCCAGACCGGCGGCCGCGGCCAGTACGGAGTGGTCGAGATCCGCGTCGAGCCGCGCCCCTCGACCGACCTCGAAGAGGAACCCGTCACGATAATCTCTCGCGTCAAGGGCGGGGCGATCCCCGAGGAATTCATCGGGCCGATCGAGCGGGGCATCCGCGGCGCCGCCGCCGCAGGCATCGCCACCGGATATCCGCTTATTGATATCAAAGTCACTTTGCTGGATGGCAAGTACCATGATGTTGATTCGTCGGAGGTTGCGTTCGAGGCGGCCGGCAGCATCGCACTCCAGCAGGCCGTCGAGAAGGCGGGCGTGCGGCTCCTTGAGCCCATCATGCGGCTCCAGGTCGTGGCCCCCAACGAGTACTTCGGCGACATCACGGCCGACCTGATGTCGCGCCGGGCGGACATCAGCCAAACGGAACTGAAAGGCCAGACCACCCGCGTCATCACCGCTATAGTCCCCCTGGCCAGCATGTTCGGCTACTCGACCACCGTTCGCAGCCTGACCCAGGGGCGGGCAACGTATTCCATGGAGCCGTCGCACTACGCCGTGGTCCCCGACGAGGTCGCCAAGACCCTGCTGGAGTGAGGGTTTGCGCCTCGCGGGCCGTGGCCGTAAGGTTGCGGGTATCCCGAGTTTGCGGCGGCGTTCTGAACTGGCGGGAATTCCGCCGAAAAAAGAGATTGACAGGCTGATGATACGTGATAAACTATCGTGTCTCGGCACTTTACATAGTCCTGGTCCTGCGGGACCGGACAGGCAGCGATTCCCGGCGGCCACGCCGAAGTCAAGGCCAAGCGAGGCCGTGGTGAGGGATGTGTTGTCTTATATGGGCAAGGGTTCGTGCAAGCGACCAGAGGCAGGGTATGGTAGGCGATAGAATCAGAATTCGTATGGAGGGATACGACCACCGCGCACTCGACCACAGCGCGGCTGAGATCGTGGAGACGAGCAAGCGCACCGGCGCCCGCGTCAAGGGGCCGATTCCGCTGCCGACGCGAATCGAGCGGTACACCGTCCTGCGTTCTCCACACATTGACAAGAAGAGCCGCGAACAGTTTGAAATACGCACGCACAAACGAATTATCGACATTGAGGAACCGACCGCGAAGACCGTCGATGCCCTCAACAAACTCAACATGCCTGCGGGCGTCTTCATCAAGATCAAGGCGTAGCGCAATGCCGGCGATCCTGGGCAAAAAAATCGGAATGACCAATGTCTTCGACGAGAAGGGCCGACAGGTCCCCGTCACCGTCATCGAGGCGGGGCCGTGCCAGGTCCTTCAGGTCAAGTCCGCCGAAACCGACGGCTATAACGCCGTTCAACTGGGGTTCGACGAGAAGCCCGAGCGCCTGACCACGAAGCCCCTGGCGGGCCATTTCAAGAAGGCCGGCGCCACGGCCAAGCGGTTCATCCGCGAGTACCGCACCGACGACGTCTCGAAGTACCAGCCCGGCGGCAAGGTCACCGTGGCCGACTTCGAGGGCGTCGCCCTGGTGGACGTCATCGGCGTGACGAAGGGCCGCGGGTTCGCGGGCCTCATGAAGCGCCATCACTTCGGGGGCCAGCCGGCCAGCCACGGCACGGAACGCAAGCACCGCTCGTCCGGCGGCATCGGCGAAGGCGCCGGCATCCCCGGCCGCGCTGTCCGCCTCGGCAAACGCATGGCCGGCCACATGGGCAACTTCCGCCGCACCGTCGAACGCATCAAGGTCCTGAAACTCGACCCCGAAGCGAACCTGATAGTCGTCAAGGGCAGCGTCCCCGGCCCTAACGGGGCATACGTCATGGTCCGCAACGCCCGGAAGGTCGGCCCGGCCAAGCAGTAGGGCTCTTGAGAAGACGAATTGCCATGATTGAAATACCGATATATAACACGGACGGCGGCAAGGCCGGCGAGTTCCAGGTCGATGAGGCCTGGTTCGGCGGCAAGGTCCGCATGGAAGTCCTGCGCCTGGCCGTCAAGCGACACGAGGCGAACCAGCGGCAGGGCACGGTCGCCACGAAGGGCCGCGGCCTCGTCGAAGGGTCAAGCAAGAAGATATTCGCCCAGAAGCATACCGGGCGGGCCCGGGCCGGGACGATCCGCAGCCCGAAGCGCCGGGGCGGCGGCGTGACGTTCCGCAAGATTCCCCGCGATTTCAGCGTCTCGATGCCCCGCAAGATGCGCCGCCAGGCGCTCGACAGCGCCCTCCTGGCACGCATGCTCGACGCCGAAGTGGTGGTCCTGGACGGCCTGAAACTCCAGGAGCCGAAGACCCGCGAGGTCGCCAAGGTCCTGAAGGCCCTCGGCGTGGAGCGGTCGTGCCTCCTGGCCCTTCAGGGGCAGGATGATGTCCTCTATAAATCGGCCCGAAACCTGCCGCGCTGCCGCGTGCGACGGGTGTCGGACCTGAACGCTTACGACGTTCTCTGGCCCAACCGCGTGATCTTCACCCGGCCGGCCTTCGAGGCGATTCTGGAGTCGAGGAAGAACTGATGGACCCGTACCAGGTCGTCATAAAGCCGCTCATCACCGAGAAGGGCACCTCGCAGAACGAGGACCTGAATCAATACGCGTTCGAGGTTCATCATGATGCCAACAAGCAGCAGATCCGCGAGGCGGTCCAGAAAATCTACGAGGTCCGGGTCCTGAAGGTCCGGACGATGAAGCGCATCGGCAAGATGCGGCGGTATCGGTACACGCGCGGCCGGACGGCCGGCATGAAGAAGGCCGTCGTCACGCTGCACCCCGAAGACCATATTGACCTGTTCTAGGGCGATGCGCAGCCCGCCCTGACGGACTGGCGGGCGAAGGATAGCGTTATGGCCATCAAGGTATATAATCCGACGAGCCCCGGGCGGCGGAACTCGTCCGTCCAGGACTTCTCGGACCTCACGAAGAAGAGGCCCGAGAAGGGCCTCACGATGCGCATCGCCCGCAGCGGCGGCCGCAACAACCAGGGCTTTACGACGGCCCGGTTCCGCGGCGGCGGGCACAGGCGAATCTTCCGCATCATTGACTTCCGCCGCAACAAGGACGGAATCGCGGGCAAGGTTGCCGCCATCGAGTACGACCCGAACCGCAGCGCCCGCATCGCCCTCATCCATTACGCCGACGGCGAGAAGCGCTACATCCTGGCCCCCGAGGGCCTCGAAATCGGCCACATCGTCCAGAGCGGCAGCCAGGCCGAGCCTCGCCCAGGCAACTGCCTCCCCCTCACGAACATCCCCGCCGGTCTTGCAGTCCACAACATTGAACTGGCGCCGAACCAGGGCGGAAAACTTGTGCGCGCGGCCGGACGCGCAGCCGTCCTGAGCGCCAAGGAAGGCGATTGGGCCTTCATATCGCTCCCGAGCGGCGAAACGCGCCGCATCAATATCAAGTGCCGCGCTACGGTCGGAACCATCGGCAACGCCGACCATAACGCCGTCCGCTGGGGCAAGGCGGGACGCACGCGGCACAAAGGCCGCAAGTCGCACAGTCGCGGCTCGGCAATGAACCCGGTGGACCATCCGATGGGCGGCGGCGAGGGGCGCCGCAGCGGCGGACGCGACCCGGTGTCGCCGACGGGCGTCCTCGCCAAGGGCGGCCGCACACGCCGTCGCCGCAACCCCAGCAACAAGGCCATCATCCGTCGGCGCATCAGCCGCCGCTACGGCGAAGTCAAGATTCACAGGTAACGGAGTCCGTGCACCATGGGACGTTCGACGAAAAAAGGGCCGTACGTGGATGTGAAACTCCTCCGCAAGGTGGAGCGGATGCAGGAGTCCGGCGCACGCGAGCCGATAAAGACGTGGTCCCGGGCCTCGACGATCGTGCCGGAGTTCGTCGGCCATACCTTCATGGTGCACAACGGGCGGACGCACCTGAAGGTGTTCGTGACCGAGGACATGGTTGGCCACAAGTTGGGCGAGTTCGCCGGGACCCGTCTCTTCCGTGGTCACAGCGGAAGGAAGGCGGCAATGGCGGCGACGGCGGCGGCCGGCGGCATGGCCCCGGCGGCGCCCGCCGGTCCGGGGGCGGGCAAGAAGGGAAAGGAATAGCCTCGGCCGCCTGACGGGCGGACCCGAACGAGGTCACCGAGATGGGGTATAGAGCAAGCCATCAGTTTGCGAGGATCAGCCCGCGGAAGGCGGGCCTGGTCATGGACATGATCCGCGGCCTCCCGCTGGAAGATGCGCTGAAGGCGCTGGACTTCAGCCGCCTGCGCGCCGCCAAGATGATTGCCAAGGTCGTCCGCAGCGCCATGTCCAACGCGGACGAGCAAGAGGCCGATTTGGAGGCGCTGTACGTGGCCGATGCGCGGGCCAACCAGGGGACGTCCCTGAGGCGCGTCTGGCCGCGCTCCCGCGGCTCGGCCGATATCCTGAGGCGGCCCACGTGCCACCTCATCGTGGAACTTGAGGAAGCCGGAGAGTAATCGCTTGCAGGCGAGGCACTAGAGCATGGGACAGAAGATCCATCCAACGGGCTTTCGCATCGGCATCACCGAGCCGTGGCGTAGCCGCTGGTACGCCCCGAAACGGGCGTTCGGGCAACTCGTGGTCGAAGACGAGAAGGTCCGGAAGTTCATCAAGAAAGAGTACGGGTTCGCGGCGATCTCTCAGATCGAGATCGAGCGGACTCGCGAGGAAGTCAAGGTCATCATCAGCAGCGGGCGTCCGGGCCTGATCATCGGCCGCAAGGGCGCGGAGGCCGATAAACTCCGCGAGGAACTCGAAGAACTCACCGGCCGACGCATCACGGTCAACATCATCGAAATCACGAAGCCCGAACTGAGCGCGCAGTTGGTGGCCGAGGCCGTGGCCCAGCAGTTGGAAAAGCGTGCCGCGTTCCGCCGGGCGATGAAGCAGGCGGTCGAGGCCACGATGGCCGCAGGCGCCAAGGGCATCAAGATCCGCTGCGCCGGGCGCCTCGGCGGGGCCGAAATGCACCGCTCCGAGGTCGTGATCCGCGGCAGCATCCCGCTCCAGACCCTGAGGGGCCACGTCGATTACGGCTTTGCCCAGGCGTACTGTCCGTACGGCGTGACTGGCGTCAAGGCGTGGGTCTATCTGGGCGACTACAAAGTGAAGGAAGAGGAGACCGCCGATGGCATTGATGCCTAAGCGGGTCAAGTTCCGCAAGAGCCAGCGCGGGCGCATGAAGGGCGCGGCGCAGCGCGGCAACTACGTGGCGTTCGGCGACTACGGACTCCAGGCGATGGAGCAGTGCTGGCTGTCGGCCCAGCAGATCGAGGCCGGCCGCGTCTCCGCCACGCACTTCCTCCGCCGCGAAGGCAAACTCTGGGTCCGCGTGTTCCCCGATAAGCCCATCTCCGGCAAGCCCCTTGAGACCCGTATGGGCAAGGGCAAGGGCGAGCCGGAATACTGGGCCTGCTGCGTGCGCCCGGGCCGGATCCTGTTCGAGTTGGGCGGCGTGCCGGAGGACCTGGCGAAGTCTGCCCTGAGGCGCGTGGCGCACAAGATGCCGATAAGGTGCCGCATGGTCGCCCGCCGCAGGGGCATGTAAGGCAATTTGCGTCGAGCCGCGACCGAATTCGAGACGCGACCGTAAGGTCGCGGGTATGTGATGACGGGTTACGTGCCCGGCGCTAAAGAAGGGCAGTGATTATGAACGTGCAGGAAATCCGCGAAATGAGCCGCGAGCAGATCCTCCAGGAACTCGAGGCGCTGGAGCGGAAGGTGTTCGACCTGCGGACGCAGGCCGAGACCGAGGAACTCCAGATGTCGAGCGAACTGAGTAAGGCCCGGCGCAGCATCGCCCGAATGCGGACGATCCTGCGCGAGCGTGAATTGGCCGGCCCCGCCCAGGAGAAGAAGGAATGAGCGAAGCGCTCGGAAATCGGCGCCGCCTCCGCGGCCGGGTCATCAGCGATCGGGCCGCCAAGACGATCACCGTTGAAGTGGTCCGGTCGTTCCGTCATCCGAAGTACGGGAAGATGGTCCGCCGGAAACGCCGGGTTCACGCGCACGATGAGGCCCGCGCAGCGCACGTCGGCGACACGGTTGAGATACTGGAGTGCCGGCCGCTGTCGCGGACGAAGCATTGGCGCCTGCTGCGGATCGTCGAGCGCAACCCGGAGCAGGAGGCCGCCGCCGCGACGGGCGCGCCTGCCCCCGCGGCGCCGGGCGTGTAGGCCGAAGGAGCCGTCTCGATGATTCAGATGCGGACGATACTCGACGTGGCCGACAACACGGGCGCCAAGACCGTCCGCGCCATCCGGGTCCTCGGCGGTTCGACCGGGAGGGGCAAGTTCACGCGGCCGCTCGCGTACATAGGCGACATCGTCATCGCGTCGGTGCAGAAGGCCATTCCGAGCGGCGAGGCCAAAAAGGGCGAGGTCGTCCGGTGCGTGGTGGTCCGCACGAGGTACCCGACGCGGCGGCCGGACGGCTCCTACGTCCGCTTCGACCGCAACGCCGTCGTGCTGATAGATAAGGAAGGCAACCCGCGCGGCACGCGCGTCTTCGGCGCAGTGGCGCGGGAACTGAGGGGAAAACAGTACATGAGGATCGTCTCGCTCGCCAGCGAGGTGGTCTGACGGGAGCCGCTCCGGACATGCATATTCGACGCGACGATACGGTGGTGGTCATCACCGGAGACGACCGCGGCCAGCGGGCGCGCGTCCTCCGCGTCGAGCCCCGCAAAGGCACGGCCATAGTCGAGGGCGTCAACCGCGTCTATAAGCACCTGAAGCGCTCGCGCAAAAACCCGCAGGGCGGACGGCTTGAAATCGAGGCGCCCATCAACGTGTCGAACCTCCAGGTGCTTTGCACGAAGTGCAACAAGGGCGTTCGCGTCGGCGTCCGGCGCGAGGCCGACGGCAAGAAACATCGCGTCTGCCGCAAGTGCGGCGGCGACCTCGGGGAGTTGTAGGCATCATGGCCCGACTCCAGGAACGTTATCGAACGGAAATCGTGCCGGTCTTGCAGCAGAAAACCGGCCGCAAGAACGTCCTGAGCCTGCCACGGCTCGAGAAGGTCGTCGTCAGCGCCGGCCTCGG
This sequence comes from uncultured Anaerolineales bacterium, assembly GCA_964353455.1. Lineage (GTDB taxonomy): Bacteria > Planctomycetota > Phycisphaerae > FEN-1346 > FEN-1346 > CAYGWP01. Next base: position 7,502 of record CAYGWP010000191.1, on the reverse strand, counting down.
GAAGTCGCGCGACGAGCCGAAGCGCATTGAGGCCGCCGCCGAGGACATGGCCGTCATCACGGGGCAAAAGCCCCTCATGACGAAGGCCAAGAAGAGCGTCAGCGCATTCCGCCTCCGCGAAGGCGTCATCATCGGCGCGAAGGTCACGCTCCGCGGCAAGCACATGTACGAGTTCCTCGACCGCCTGATCAACCTGGCGATCCCGCGGTTCCACGACTTCCGCGGCATGGACCCGGACGGGTTCGACGGGCGCGGCAACTACTCGCTGGGCCTCGCCGAGCAACTGGTGTTCCCGGAAGTCCGGGTCGATAAGGTCCAGTTCCAGCAGGGCATGAACGTTACGCTGGTGATTCGCAACAGCCGGTCGGACGAGGAATCGCGTTGGCTTCTGGAGGCCCTCGGGTTCCCGTTCCGCCGCGACTAGAAGTTTACACTTAGCCCCCGGTGAATACACCGGGGGCGTAATGAGGATGTTATGGCAACCAAAGCCCAAGTGCTGAAGTCGAAGCGGGTGCCGAAGTTTTCCACGCGGCTTCGTCGCCGGTGCCAGTTGTGCGGCCGGCCCCGGGCCGTGTACCGGAAGTTCGGCATCTGCCGCATATGTTTCCGGAATCTCGCCCACGAGGGGAAGATTCCGGGCGTACGCAAGGCTTCCTGGTAAAGAAGGAGCGAGACGGGCGATGACTAAAGACCCCATCGCCGACATGCTGACGCGCATTCGCAACGCCCTCCAGCGTGGCGGAGCAACGGTGGATGTTGCGGCTTCCCGTACGTGCCGCGGCATCCTGGCCGTCATGCAGGCGGAAGGCTACATCCGCGAGTTCGATGAAATCCAGGACGGCCGCCAGGGCCTCATCAGAGTGCACCTGAAGTACGGCCCCGACGGCGAAAAGGTCGTCACGCACATAAAGCGCGAAAGCAAGCCGAGCCGGCATATTTATAAAAAGGTTGATGAGATTCGGCCGGTCCTCGGCGGCCTCGGCATAGCCATCTATACGACGCCACAGGGCATCGTCAGCGACCGCCAGGCCCGGAAACTCAAGATCGGCGGCGAACTGCTCTGCACCGTCTGGTAACACCCGCAAAGAGGATACGATGTCGAGAATCGGCAAGAACCCGGTCCCCATCCCGGAGAAGGTCAAGGTGGCCGTCTCCGGCAACACCGTCAAGGTCGAGGGGCCGAAAGGCAAACTGGACTGGACGTTCGACGCCGCGCTCAAGGTCGTCGTTGACGAGGCCAAGCGCCAGGTCCGCGTCGAGCGCCCCGATGACGAGCGCCGCTCGAAGGCCCTTCACGGCCTCACGCGGGCGCTCATCGCCAACATGGTGCGCGGCGTGGTGGAAGGGTACCAGCGCGGACTGGAACTGTACGGCACAGGCTACTCGGTGGCCGTCCAGGGCAGGAAACTGGTGATGCAGTGCGGGTTCGCGCACACTGTTGAAAAGACGATCCCGACGGGCCTGGAAGTGGCGATCGAGGTGCCGGCGACGCGCGGCAACGACACGCCCGCCCGTTTCATCGTGAAGGGGTGCGACAAGCAACTGGTCGGCGAGTTCGCCGCCGAGGTCCGCCACATAAGGCCGGCCGAGCCGTACCTGGGCAAGGGGTTCCGGTACATCGGCGAGCAGATCCGCCGCAAGGCCGGCAAGACGTTCGTCGGCGGCGCCGCGACGTAAGAGGATTGAAAGAATATGGATATCAAAATCAAAAGGGCGGGCCTTGAGCGACGGCACCTCAGGAGCCGCCGCCATCTGGAGGGCACCCCCGAGCGCCCGCGCCTGAGCGTCTATCGGAGCCTCAAGCACATCTATGCCCAGGTGATCGACGACGTCTCGGGCCGCACCCTCGTTGCGGCCAGCACCCAGAGCGAACCCGTCAAGGGCGCCCTGAAGAGCACGGGCAATCGGGCTGCGGCCGCGAAGGTCGGCGAACTGATCGCCGCCAAGGCCAAAGAGGCCGGCATCAAGGCCGTCTGCTTCGACCGCGGCGGACGAAAGTACCACGGCCGCATCAGGGCCTTGGCCGAGGCCGCCCGGAAGGCCGGATTGAAGTTCTAAGGCGTCAGCCCCCGACGGGGCGGAGGAAACAGGCGAGTGGCAACCCAGCAGGAAAACTTCTTCTCCGAAGGCGGCGACTTGCAGGAAGTGGTCGTCGCCATCAACCGGTCGGCCAAGGTCGTCAAGGGCGGCCGGCGGTTCAGTTTCTCGGCGCTGGCGGTGGTCGGCGATCGCCGCGGACGCGTCGGACTGGGGTACGGCAAGGCCAACGAGGTGCCGCCCGCCGTCGAGAAGGGCATCTCCGACGCCAAGAAGAACCTGGTCCGCATCCCCCTGAAGGGCGATACGATCCCGCATGAGATCATCGGCCGCTTCGGGGCCGCGCGGGTCTTCATGCGGCCCGCCGGGCCCGGCACGGGCGTTATCGCCGGCGGCGGCGTGCGGGCCGTCTGCCAGATGGTCGGCATCCGCAACATCCTGACGAAGGCCATGGGCAGCACCAATCCGGTCAACCTCGTGAAGGCCGCCATGGACGGCCTGGTGAGACTGAAGGACGCCAAGGACGTGTCGCGGCTGCGCGGCGTGGTGCTTGAGGAGCAGGTCCAGGAGCAGCCGCTGCCTGCCCCGGCGGGCGAGGCGCTCGCGCCGCCCCCGGAGCCGCCGCAGAGTGAAGGACGGCAGCAGTGAACCTGACGGATATCAAGAAATCGAAGAAGCACGGCCCGCGGCGGATCCGCTGCGGCCGCGGCATCGGCTCGGGCCTCGGCAAGACCAGCGGCCGCGGCCATAAGGGCATGAAGTCGCGGTCCGGGTACTCGCGACGCCTGACGTACGAGGGCGGCCAGATGCCGCTATTCAGGCGCATGCCCAAGGTCGGATTCTCGAACGACCGGTTCGACGTCCCCGTGACGGTTGTCAACCTGGACGACCTGAACCGGTTCGACGCCGGGTCGAGCGTCGGCCCCAACGATCTGAGGGACAAGGGCCTTCTGAAGGGCCGGCTGTGGCGCCTGAAGGTCCTGGGGCGCGGCGAGATCGACCGGGCCCTTACGGTCCGGGCGCATGCGTTCAGCGCCTCGGCGATTGAGAAGATCGCCAAGGCCGGCGGCAAGACGGAGGTCATCGAAGCGTGATCCGTTCCCTGATCAACGTCTTCAAAATTCCGGAACTCAGGCGGAAGATTCTCTTCACGCTTCTGATTATCGTCGCCTACCGGTTCGGGATGTTCGTTCCGATTCCGGGGACTCACGCAACGTATCTTGAAAGCCTGATGGGTCAGCAGGATGCGGACCTGGGCGGCGGGGGCGGCCTGCGGGGGTACCTGAACTTCATCGCGCGAATCACGGGCGGCAGTTTCGGGCCGTTCCTCTTCTCGCTCGGCATCATGCCGTACATCAGTGCATCCATTATTCTCCAGTTGTTGACGCAGGCGGTCCCATCCCTGGAGAAACTGGCCAAAGAGGGCGAGGCCGGACGACGCAAGATCAACGAGTACACGCGGTACCTTACGGTCCTCTTGTGCGTCATCCAGGGGGCGTTCGTCGTGAACTCAAACCTTGCGAGCCAGGGCGGATGGCGAGCCGAGGAGATCAGCCACACTCTGTACTTCCTGGTTGCGGTTGTGGCTACGACCGCCGGCACGGTGCTCCTCATGTGGATGGGCGAACTTGTTGACGAGTTCGGCATCGGCAACGGCATCTCTCTCATCATCATGGCGGGCATCGTTGACCGGCTGCCGGCCGTCGGCGCGTACCTGCGCGACAACGCCACGATGGAGTTCCTGAGTTTCCAGGCGGCCGAGAAGATCGGCATCGAGACGGTCTTCCTGATCGCCGCCATGTTCGTCATCGTCATCCTGGGCGTGGTGATGATCACGCAGGCCCAGCGGCGGATACCGATCCAGCAGGCCAAGCACACGCGCGGCCGGCGGACCTACGGCGGCCAGCGCCAGTACCTGCCCTTGAGGGTCAATCAGGCCGGCGTCATCCCGGTCATCTTCGCGTCGAGCCTCCTTTACATCCCGATGTACCTCTTTGACATGATCGCCGCGCAGACGGCCGGCACGTGGGCCTACGGCGTCACGAGCGAACTCCGCGAGGCCTTCGGCTACGACAACCCGATGCACCTCCTGTTCTACATTGCCCTCATCTTCATCTTCTGCTACTTCTGGACCGCCATCCAGTTCCGCCCCAAGGAGATGGCCGAGAACCTTCAAGACTGGGGCAGTTTCATCCCCGGCATGAGACCGGGAAGGCGGACCGCCGACTACCTGGAACGCGTGATGAACCGCATCACGTACGTCGGCTCGGGCTTCCTGGCGGTCGTCGCGATCATTCCGATCGTCATCAGCCAGTTGACGCACGTGAGCATGCTGATGACCGGATTCCTGGGCGGGACGGGCCTCCTGATTATCGTCAGCGTCGCGCTCGACGTGGTTCAGCGGGTCGAGTCGCACCTGATCATGCGCCATTACGAAGGGTTCCTGGTCGAGGGCCGGGTCCGGGGACGCATCAGTTGACAAGGCCGGCGGGGCCTGTCCCCGCGCTGCGCCCCGCGCGCAGAGGAGCGAAGCACGTGCGACTGGTGTTCATGGGGCCTCCGGGCGCCGGCAAGGGCACTCAGGCCAAGGCCGTGGCCGGGCATTACGGCGTGCCGCACGTCTCCAGCGGCGACATCTTCCGCGGAGAGATCGGCGCGAAGACGCCCCTCGGCCTCAGCATCAAGTCGTACCTGGACTCCGGGGCGCTGGTGCCCGATGAGATTACGGTGCAGGCGGTGGCCGGACGCCTGGAGGCCGCCGACTGCGCAAAGGGCTGGCTCCTGGACGGTTTTCCGCGGACCCTGGGGCAGGCCCGGGCGCTGGATGCGAGGTTGGCGTCGAGCGGCGGGGCACTGAGCGCGGTCGTGAACCTCGAGGTCGATAGCGAGGTGATCGTCGAGCGGATGAGCGGCCGGCGCGTCTGCCCGAAGTGCGGGCGGTCGTATCACACGCAGCACATCCGGCCGCGCGCGGACGGAAAGTGCGACGCCTGCGGGGCGGCGCTCGTAATCCGCGATGACGACAAGCCGGAAACCGTCCGGCAACGCCTGGCCACGTACCAGAAGGCCACGGCGCCGTTGATGGACTACTACGCCCGACAGGGGCTGCTCGTCCGGGTTGACGGCAGCGGCAGCCCTGACGAGGTCCGGGCGAGGCTCTTTGAACAACTGGAATCGTCTGTGGGTTCGTAGCGCCGCGTGCCATGGCCATCTGCCCGAAGAACGCCGAGGAGATTGAGAAGATGCGGGCGGCCGGTCGGGTGGTGGCCGAGGTGCTCCAGCGCCTGCACCAGATGGCGCAGCCGGGCGCCACGACCGCAGAACTGGATGCCGAGGCCGTTCGCATAATGCAGCAGCGCGGCGCACGCAGCATCTTCCTGGGCCAGCGGCACCCGAAAGGGGGGCGGCTGTATCCGGGCAACATCTGCGTGTCGGTGAACGAGGAGTTGGTTCACGGCATTCCGGGGCCGCGCAAGATTGCCGAGGGTGATATAGTCTCGGTGGATGTCGGTGTGGAAGTGAATGGCTGGTGCGGCGATGCGGCCCGGACGTTTGCGATCGGCCGCGTGTCGGACCGCGTGGCGGCGCTCCTGGCGGCGACGTCGGAAGCGCTCGGCATCGTGCGGCGAGAGGCCCGCGCCGGGGTCCTCTGGTCGGCCATTGCCGGCCGGATCGAGGACCATGTGACGCGAGCCGGGTTCTCGATCGTGACCGACTATGTCGGCCACGGCATCGGCCGGAAGATGTGGGAAGACCCGCGCGTGCCGAACTATGTCGGCCGCGACATGGCCCGCGACGATTTTCTCCTCGTCGAAGGCCTGACGCTGGCCGTCGAGCCGATGGTCAACATGGGCCGGCGAGAGGTCCGCGAAAAGGACGACGGGTGGACGGTGGTTACCGCCGACGGTAAGCCGTGTGCCCACTTTGAAGATACGTTTGTGGTCCGCCGCGACGGGGCGGAAGCCCTGACCCGGCCGGCGCAACCCTGAGAGGAACCGTCCTCCAGTGGCAAAAGACGTGATCAGGCTGGAAGGGAAGGTAACCGAGGCGCTGCCCAACGCCGTGTTTCGGGTGGAGTTGGAGAACGGCCACCGGGTGCTGGCGCACGTCTCGGGGCGGATGCGGATGAACTTCATCCGCATACTGCCGGGCGATCAGGTCACGGTGGAACTGTCGCCGTACGACCTGTCGAAGGGGCGGATAGTATATCGAGCGGGCTAGGCAGGCCCGCCGCGGGGCATACAGGCGTTTAGCGCCGCGGGGCATACAGACGTTTAGCCGCGACTCGAAGAGGAGCGCGCGGCGGGGAATATCGGGCCTCGCGGCTCGCCATGAGGTGCGGTGAACATGAAAGTGCGGACGAGCGTCAGACGGATCTGCGAGAACTGTAAGGTCGTGCGGCGCGCCGGCGTAGTGCGAGTCATCTGCACGAACCCGCGCCACAAGCAGCGCCAGAAAATGCGCGCGAAAAGGAGATAAGCGATGCCTCGTATCGCGGGCGTGGACGTGCCGGCCGACAAAACGACCTGGTGCGCACTCACTTACATCTACGGAATCGGAAAGCGGTCGGCCCTGGACATCTGCAAGGAAGCGCAGATCAGTCCGGACGGCCGCATGAAGAGCCTGTCGGAGGATGAGATCGGCCGGATTGCGGCCATCATCGACCGCAGTTACACGGTCGAGGGGGCGCTCAGGCGGCAGGTCCTTCAGAACATCGCACGCCTCAGGGACATCACGTGCTACCGCGGCGTGCGGCATCGCCGCGGACTTCCGGTGCGCGGCCAGCGGACGCGGACCAACGCCCGTACCCGCAAGGGCCCCCGCAAGACCGTTGCCGGCAAGAAGGGCGTCAAGGAATTGCATTAGTAACAACGTTTAGCCGCCAGCCGACTTGTCCGCCGTAGCCCCTTGCAGGGGCGGAGGCGGAAGGCCGGCGCGGCCAAGTGGAGCACCGATGGCTAAAAAGAAAAAAGTCAGACGGAGCGTGGCAAAGGGCATCGCACACGTCAAGGCCACCTTCAATAACACGATCATCACCATAACCGACCCGACGGGGAACGTCCTGTGTCAGGACTCCGCCGGAACGATCGGCTTCAAGGGCAGCCGCAAGTCAACCCCGTTTGCCGCCCAGCGAGCCGCGGAAGCGTGCGCCGACAAGGCGATCAAGATGGGGATGCACGAGGTCGAAGTGAAGGTCAAGGGGCCGGGCAGCGGCCGCGAGTCGGCCATAACGGCCCTCCAGGCCGCGGGTCTCAAGGTTACGGCGATCGAGGACGTGACCCCGATCCCGCACAACGGATGCCGCCCGCCGAAGCGCCGCCGCGTCTAGGCCGGGCCGAGGAGGTTTAATCGCAGGATGGCTCGATACACTGAAGCAGTTTGCCGTCGCTGCCGCCGCGCCGGCATGAAGTTGTACCTGAAGGGCGTGCGGTGCGAGACCGCCAAGTGCGCCATCGAAAAACAGT
>CAYGWP010000190.1:0-27986 GCA_964353455.1 uncultured Anaerolineales bacterium | reverse complement strand
TGTCCTCCTTCCTGGGACCCTTGGTTCCTACTACACCCAAGAGCCTAACCGGTTGGAGGCAGCCTTTCATGGGATTACTTCTTCAGCCGCGCGAGGGCCTGGGCTATGGCGGCGGCGACCTTCGGCTCGGATGCGAAAGTCCTGGCAAGGGCCTCCAGTTGTGCGGCGGCATCGGCGGGCTTGGCGCGCTCGATGGCGGCAACCTTGTCGAGCGCGGCCTTCTCAATCTGCTGCGTGAGAGCGGCGGCTTGCTGGCCGATGTAACCCCGGCTTATGTACGCCATGCCGGCCTTTGCGGCCTGGCCTTCGTGCCAGCCGTACGGGTTCTCCTTGAGTCCGGGGAGGAGGTTGCCCGCCTTCGGGTCCGCCGGCTTGGGGTCGGGCGGCTTCGATGAGGCGGCGGCGGGGGCGGACCTGGCCTGCTCGGAGAGCCTGGCGACGGCCTCAAGGGCCTTGGCGTAGTCGCCGGCGGCGATCAAAGACTTGGTGTTATCGACATCTTTCTCGAATGCCAGGCGGGCGTCCTCGTGCATTCCGGTGGTCGCCAGGTTGAAGCATTCCTCGGTCAGGCGGGCCGAGCCGGGCGATGCGGCGTGGCCGACATCGGGCCAGAACCGGACCTTGAAGTAGAAGCCCGCCTCGTCCAGTTTCCGCGCGAACGACTGGCACCACTCGTAGCGGTGCATCGGGTAGTCGGGCATGGACTTGGCGAGGTCCTTCTCGCCGCACGAGATGACCATCGGCACGGCGGCGGCCTTCGGATTGAGTTCGTCGCTCCATGTGCCGCCGGAGTGCGCTGCGCAGCCGATCACGATCTCCGGGTACTTCAGGGTGAACCGGTGGGCGTACTGCGCGCCGCCCGAAAATCCGTAAATGAACAGGTTCGGGTACAGCCGGAACTCCTTATGGAGCGCCGCGAAGAGGCCGACCAGTTGCCGGTCGGTATCGTGTTTCAGCATCTGGTACCCATCGGGGAATGATGGGCCGACGACGATGACATTGCCCTTCTTGACCCACCCCGCCATGCCGCAGGCGCCCTTGCCGTTGCCGCCCTTCCCGTGGACGCCGACGACAAGCCAGTAGGTCCTTGCCGGGTCGAGTTCGTCGGGGGTGTAGAGGTAGTAATCGCGGCCCATGGGGCAGGTGCGCTTCTCTTCGGCGGCAGAGACCGCGGCGGCAAGCAGGCCGAGCAAGAGGAAGGTCGCCGCGAGAGAGGCCATGCGAAGTCCGAGCATCAGGTTCCCTTTCCGCCGCAAGCATACTAAACCGCCGCTTGGCGGACAAGTCACGGTTCCCCCCGTCGCGGCCTTGAATGCACCCGCGGATGCCGGTACACTTACCGCCATGTTCGAGAGCCTGTCGGAAAAACTCGGGAATGTTTTCCGCGGCCTGGCCGGGCGCGGACGCCTGACGGAGGGCAACATCCAGGAGGCGTGCGAGGCCGTGCGCACCGCCCTGCTGGAGGCCGATGTCAACTTCCAGGTGGCCCGCGACTTCATCGAGCAGGTCCGCCAGAAGGCCATCGGCCAGGAGGTCCTGAAAACCCTCCGACCCGACCAGGTCTTCGTCAAGGTCATTCACGATGAGATGATCTCCCTGATGGGGCCGGTTGACCCGAAGATTCCTTATAAGTCGCCCGGGCCGACCGTAATCATGATGGCCGGTCTCCAGGGTTCCGGCAAGACGACGACCTGCGCCAAACTTGGGCGGCTCATCCTGGAGAAGGGACACCGGCCGCTCCTTGTTGCGTGCGATTGCCACCGCCCTGCCGCCGTTGAGCAGTTGATGGTGGTCGGCTCGCAGGTGAACGTGCCGGTGTACGCCGAGGGGATCGGCGACCCGGTGCGCATCGCCAAGAAGGGCGTGCAGGCGGCCGCCGAGCAGAACGCGGACGTGGTCATCATCGACACGGCCGGGCGGCTCCACATCGACCAGGCGATGATGCAGGAGGCGAAGGACATCGCCCGCGTGGTCAAGCCCGACCAGATATACCTTGTGTGCGATGCGATGACCGGGCAGGACGCCGTCACGAGCACCAAGGAATTCAACGCCGCGCTGGAACTCTCGGGCGTCATCCTGACGAAACTGGACGGCGATGCCCGCGGCGGCGCGGCACTCTCCGTGAAGGCCGTCACCGGCAAGCCGATCAAGTTCATCGGCGTGGGCGAGAAACTGGACCGGCTGGAAGAGTTTTACCCGGAGCGGATGGCCAACCGCATCCTGGGCATGGGCGACGTGGTCAGCCTGGTCGAGAAGGCCCAGGCGGCGGTCACCGAGGAAGACGCCCGGCGGATGCAGGAGAAACTCCGCAAGGCCGAGTTCGGCCTCGACGATTTCCTCGGCCAGATCAAGCAGATGCGCAAGATGGGGCCCCTTAAGGACCTCATGGCGATGATCCCCGGCATGGGATCGGCCATGAAGGACCTGCCGATAGACGAGCACGAACTGGACCAGACCGAGGCGCTCATCCACTCGATGACGCCGGCGGAACGCACCGACCCCGACATCATCGACGCCTCGCGCCGCCGGCGCATCGCCCGCGGTTCGGGCATGGACCCGCAGGACGTGGCCGGCCTCGTCAAGTCGTTCGGCCAGGTGAAGGAACTCATCCGCCAGATGCAGGGGGCCGGCGCGTTCGGCGGAGGCCGGGCCGCAGCCGCCCAGCAGATGGCCCAGATCAACCTCTTCGGCCCCCAGCGCAAGAAGCGCATGCGCTCCACGCGCAAGCGCAAAGACCGCAAACGCAAGTCAAGGTAGCCGCTCCCAAGGGTGCGCAGGCTTACCCTTTCCTCTCTTGCATTCCGAGCTAGCGCTACAATTCGAGGAATCTCGCGGGATTGTGTTCTGATCCGTTTCCACGGAGAATCCCCACAGCTTACTGTGGTAAACCAGGAAGAGGAGTGCTATGCGCCGGCCGTACCGACTTCGGCGGGTCGAGAGGAACTGCCTCGTGTGTCACTTCCCGCCCCTACGTTGCCTCTGGCCGCCGAGCACGGATGTCTGATTCTGGAAATCCGTAATCAGAGGCCCTTGGGGCTTCGAGCTAACCTTCTCCAGAATCAACTGGCAGATGCGGGTTCTCCCAGGTTCCAGTTTCAAGACAAACGGCCCCATGTTCTTGATTTCGAGAACAACAGGGCCTTCGAAACCAGCATGAACAGTAGGGGCTGTAATGTGTACTGCGAGACCAAGCCTGGCAAAGCTGCTTCTGCCCTCGACCCTGCCTGCCAAGCAACTCGTAATCGGAAGTCTGATCTTCTCCAATGTCATCGCCAACAAGAACCCATCCTTGGGAATCGTGATCAGCCCGTCTTGGTCTGGCTTCACCTTCTCGGCAAACTGGCCGTATTCAGGAATCTTGGCGCAGGAAAGGTTGATCGTGACATCAGCACCAGGAGGCATTTTCTTCCACTTCTTGAAATCATACCCAACACGTAAGTCCAGAGCAGACGGCGAGAGATTGCCCGTCGGAGGATTCGGGTCAATGATTAAGTGGCCCAGATCAAGCGCACGTCTGATGTCGCGGTCCGACAATATCATGTGCCTACCCTATCCCCGGACGACCTCTGAGCTGGGCACAATCACGCTTTGCCCGTTCTCGATGCTGGCCTGTGGGAGTACCACGGCGGAGAATTCTTTTCCAACTTTTGTGCAATACGCTCTCAGGGTGCCGCGAGTGCTCTTTCCGGATTCCGAAGAAACGACATTCTTTGATACCATAACTGTTATTGTGCCAACCCTTTTGTCAGAACCCATTGCCTGAATACGAGCCACCACTTCATCCGCAAAAAGTCCGGGGCTCAACTCACACCTGATCCTGCATTCCTTCGCCATAGTTCTCTCCCCTTCTTGATGGCCGCCCCCCCTGTGAATGGAAGACATTATAGCAGCCCAGAGCGCGCCAACAAGACACTCCCTGGATTCTTTGCTTCGGACAGGCCATTTCGTAAGATCCCTTTCTCGCTTATCGGCCACCACGCTAAGTCCTCATGGGCAGATTACCGCATCGCCGTTCGCCCTCAAAGCCTCAGAAATGGCCCGGCCTCGTACTGCGTTGCTGCTGAGACGCGGACGGGATGCGAGTGGTTGCGGGCAAGGTGGGCCTGGGCGGCAAGGGCCAACTTCGGGTGGTTACAGTCGCGCGAGAGGTGGGCGAGCACCACGTGGGCGATCTTGCCGGGATGCGACCGGCCGACGATCTCGGCCAGGGCGGCGGCGGCCGATTCGTTCGAGAGGTGGCCGTGCGGGCCGGCGATACGCTCAATGAGGTCCCACGGCCGGCCGCTCTGCCGGAGCATGTCGGGGTCGTGGTTCGATTCCATGACCACGGCGTCGCAGTCCAGGAAGTGCGGCACGCAGTCGCCCGGCACGTGCCCGAGGTCGGTGGCCACCGAGACCGCCCTGCGACTGCGCGGGCCGCCCATCGTCAGGCGGAACCCCAGGCACTCGCCCGGAGAATCGTGCGGCACGGCGAACGCCTCGACCGCCACGTCGCCGAGCCGGAGCGACCTTCCGTTGATCGGCTCGGCGAGGCCCGCGGCCACCAGATCGCCGAAACCGTCGAGGTCGTACGCCAGGTGCGAGAGGTTCTCCTCGGTGGAATAGACGGGTATGCGCTGGTTGAGGCAGAAGGCGGCAGCGGATGCCGAGAAATGGTCGCGGTGCGTGTGCGTGATGAGCACCGCCCCGATATGCTCCGGCGTAAGGCCCACCGCCGCCAGGGCGGCCTTCAGTCGCCGGCGCGAGATGCCCATATCGACCAGCAGACATGTTTTCTCGGTCGCCACAAGAAGGGCGTTGCCGAGGCTGCCGCTGGCCAGTGGACATGCGAATGGCGACATTTTCCGAATCCAACCCCCCTGCCCTGAACGAAAACGGCAAAAGGCAAACAGCAAACTTCAATCAAACAGCAAACAGCGAAACGGCAAGGGTGTGCGTATGCGATGTTCTTTGCTGTTTGCCCTTTGTCGTTTGATTGCCGTTTGCCTTTTGCATTTTGCTGTTTCCTTATACCGGCCGCGACGGCGCGCGCTCTGCCCTGCTCAGCCGCACCTCAACGCCCTTCAAGGCCCGCACCAGCCGCGGGACCCATGCGTTCATCGGGATCCGCTCGGTCTGGTAATGCCCGCCGAGGACGGTTGCGACGCCGAAGGCCTCGAGTTCCTGGAGATCGTGCATCGCCAGTTCACCCGTGAGGAACGCCTGGGCGCGCGCGGCCCTGACGGCCGCCAGCACGCCGCCGCCCGCGCCGGTGCAGATGGCGACCCGCTCGACGGGCCACTTCGGGTCGCCCGACAGGCCGACGGCCTTGAGGCCCAGCGCCCGCTTCGCCACCGCGGCAAACCGGCCCGCGCTCATCGGCCGCCTCAGGCGCCCGATGCGGCCGACCCCTGCCCCCGGCGCCACTGCCTTGAGCGGGTACGTGTCGATGGCCGGCTCTTCATACGGATGCGCCCTCGCGATGGCCGCAAGGACCGCTCCGAGCCTGCCCTCCTCAACGAGCACCTCCAGGCGATGCTCGCGGACAGCATTGCGCCTGCCGCGTTTCCCGACGGCAGGCCGCGCCCGCTCGCCGGGCAGGAAGGTGCCCTCCCCTTCCACCGAGAACGAACACTCGGTGTAATTGCCGATGCGTCCGGCCCCTGCCGCAAACGCCGCGGCGCGGACCGCTTCGGCCGAATCGCCCGGCACGAAGACGACGATCTTGTATCGGCTCTGCGGGGGCGGATGCTGAAGGGGTTCCAGGTTCTCCAGGCCGACCATGCGGCCGAGGATGTCGCACAGCCCCCCTGCTGCTCCATCGAGATTTGTATGCGCGACGATAAGCGAACGTTTGCCCGCGAGGAGCCGCAGGGCCACCCGCCCCGTCCGCGTATCGGCCGTAAGGCGCTTGATGCCGTGGAAGATCAGGGGATGGTGTACGACGAGGCAATCGGCCCGGAGCCGCTCGGCCTCCGCCGCCACTGCGTCGGAAGCGTCGAGGGCCGCCAGGACCCGCCGCACGGGCCGGTCGGCACCGCCAAGGATGAGGCCTACGTTGTCCCACTCCTCCGCCTGCCGAAACGGCGCAAGCCGGTCCACGGCCGCCAACACATCCTCAACCCTGATCATGCCGCCCTTCCCGCCTCTAAGGCAGGAACTGAACGAGGTGCCGTCGCGCCAGGCCAAGTCCGTCCTTCACCTGCTCCAGCCCCCCCTGCCACACCGGGTCTTCGTGCCTGACAACCAGGGCGCCCTGGTACTTGAGTTCGAGGAGCCGGTCCACCAGCCGCCGCCAGTCGATCGAGCCGAGGCCCGGCAGCCGGTATCGCCACCATCCCCCGGATGGCCTCAGCACCGAGCAGTCCTGCCGCCTCTGGTCCACGATCTCGATATCCTGGGCGCGGACGTGGAAAGTCTTCTCGGCATAGTCGGTGACGGCCCCCAGCGGGTCGCAGCCGAGCCAGGCGAGGTCCGCCGGACTCAGGGCCAGCCCCACCGCCGGGCTCCGCACGTGCGTGAAAAGTTTCTCCCACAACTCCGGGCTGAAGGCCGCGTTGCCCGGCATGTCCTCGAACTGCCAGCCCACCATCGGGCACGTGTCGATTGCCAGGCGCACGCCCGAACCTTCCGCCTGCTCGATGACCGGCCGCGCGCGGCGGGCGAACTCGGCAATCGAGTCGCCGAGCGGCATCGCCGGGTCGCGGCCCACTGGGAAGACGACCGTTTCGATGCCAAGTGCGGCGGCCGTCTCGACCAGGCGGGCGAGATGCTCGGTCGCGGTCTCGCGGCGGGCCGAATCGCTTTCGAGGAGATGGCCACGCCACTCCAGGGCCGCCGCACGAAGGCCGTTCTTCTCGAGGGCTGCGGCGAAGGCGTCGCGGGACGGGCCGTCGAGGCCCCCGATGTTCAGGGCCGAGTGCTGGTACCACGAGGACGAACCGCGCAGCGGCGGGCATTCGATCTCGACCGCCTGGAACCCGATCTGGCCCGCCCAGCGCAGGGCCTCCGGCAGGCTGATCTCGCGGAAACAGGACGTCGAGACGCCGAGTTGCACGGTCACTCCCTCGGTCGAGTGTCCGGTACAGACGGGCCGGTTGTTACTTGGCCGGGGCCGGTGCCGGAGTCTCTTTGGCTTCCGGCGGCTTGGTCTCGTCGCCCGCAGGCTTCTTGGTGTCAGCCGTGGGTGGTTTCTTATGTTCGGGCGGCGTGGGCGTCGGCGTTTCGGCCGGTTCGGGTTTCTTCTCTTCTGCCGGCAACCCCTTCCGGGCGATAGCCATGATCGCGCCGTTGGGTGTGGCCAGGTACACTAGGCCGCTGTCGGTCTCGTTGACTGCCACAAGTGTGCCCGGCCTGAGCGCGAAATCGAACTTCACCTTGCCATCGGTTCGGCTGACGGCCAGCAGGCGGCCGCTCCGGCCGATCACATAGACGGTCTCGGTGTCGGTCGAAAGGAAGTCGGCGCCCTCGGCCAGGGTCCACTGCTTCTTGCCGCTTGTCGCATCCAGGGTCGTCAGCCCCGCCTCGGGCGTGAAGACAAACACCTGGTTGCCGATGGCGTACGGCGTCTTCCGGAGCGGTTCGCCCGCGTTGTACTTCCAGGCCACGCGACCGCTCGGGCCGGCAAATGCGTAGAGGGTGTAGTCGAGGCTGGCAACCAGCACGAGGCCGGTCTTGGTGTGCTGGAGGTCGGCGACGATCGCGGCCTCGGTCTGGTGCTCCCACTGGATTCGCCGCACGTTTTGCGTCGAGGCATAAACCACGCCGCTCTGGCTTCCGAAATAGACGAGCGACGAATCAAGGACCGGCGCCGCCGTCACGGCATCGTCGGTCCACCGGCCCCATGAGACCCCCCTGTGCAGAATGCTGACGGCCTGGAGCCAGCCCTTCGCATCGGGAATGAAGACGTGGGCGCCGTTAGTGAGCGGCTGGCCGGCCGGCGAGAAATCGAGGTCAACTGTCAGGAGCTGCTTTCCGTCGAGCCCCCCAATGCCCAGGAGTTTCGTCGTCGTGGCGACCCAGAGGTTGTCCTTATCAACAGCCGGCTGCCAGACCTTCTGATACGGCTCCGCGACCTGCCGTGACCACAGGCGGACGCCGGTTGCGGCGCTGATGGCGAAGAGGCGGTTGTCCGCGGCGCGGCCGACGAGGAACCTGCCGCACAGCCAGAGGTTCGCAAGCGGCGGCTCGTTGTCCAGCATCAGTTCAGTCTGCCAGAGGACTTGCATGCCCTTGTCGCCCAGGGCCCCCGCCGCGATGGGGAACGGATCCGCCTTCGACGCTGATGGCCGACCGCCGCCCGGCGACGCACCTTGCGCCGCCACCGCTGCCGCCATCAACACGAGAAACGCCCACGTTACTCGGCTGCGTGCCGCCTTCATGGTTGACTCCGTGACCTCGTTCGGTCCTCAGATGTATTTCGCCAGGTCCACGTTGCACTGGCGCTCGAAGCGATTGAGCCGCTCGATACGTTTGATGTCGTCCTGAATACGGTGGGCGAGTTTGAAGACGTACGGCTTGCCCTGGAGCCGATCGTTCAGGTCCGCAAGCATGGCGTCCCATCGGCCGCCGTACAGTTCGTCGCGGAGCCTGAGGAGCATGATCTCCTCCTCGCAGAGGGTCGCCACGAACTGCTTGGCCCGCTCATCGGCGCCCACACGCTGAGCCGGCTGTCCCTGTTCGGTTTCGCCCACAGCGCCGCCCCTTACCCTGCGGCTCCAGGTTTACCCAGTGTAAACTAGAATGCCGTGCGCGCGGCGTCAACCTTTTTCTGCACAGGCGCTTACACGAGAGCCCGTCTTGCGGCGTGGATGCCAGGCCGATTATAGCCAGCCTGCCCCGCGGGTCAACTATCTCCGACACGGGAATTCCACCGGCGGGCTGACACGTTGGAGTCGGGAAAATGAGGGCCGCCCGGGCAAAACCAAAGCGGCCCAGCGCTGGGATGGGACTTCAAGAGTTATTATCGGCCCCCAGCGCGAAAACTTTAGCCCGTCAGTGCCCTCGACAGAAATTTGCAGGCAGGACCACACCCACACCTGCGCGCCAGCAGACGCTACGCAAGCGGCCGCCGCCGGAACAGCATTATCGCCAGACCAATCGCCCCCATCGCGTAGGCAAGCGCGTACGCCGCCGACCAGCCCACGTAAGCCCAGACGGCGGCCCACTCGCCGGCCCCCGGCCCGCCAGCGGCAAACGGCGCAAGCACCGTGTGACTGAGTTTCTGGTTGATGTTGAGAATCTCAAGGAACGGCACCACCGCCATCACCGCCTGGGCCAACACCGACACCATGCCCCCCGTCGCCCGCACCGCGCCTTCCAGGAAAACCGTGAGGTGCCCTGCCACGTACGCCGCCAGGCTCAGCGCCACGCTTGCCGTCACCGAGAGCCGAGTGGACAAGGCAGTAGCCAAGGCCGCCAGAACCCCCACCTGAAGGACGACCATGACCAGCCCCGGCGTCACCGTAAAAGCCTGGTTCAACTGCACGGCGCGGAATGCCGCGATTTCCCGCCCCATCCCCCCGACCGCGTGCGAGTGCTCGCCGTGCGTCGTCTCCAACTCCACCCGGTAATACGCCGCCACCGCAAAAACGGTCCCCAGGACAACCGTCGCCAGCGCCACGGACCCCATCGCGCCCACGTACTTGCCGATGATGAATAAAGGCCGCCCCACCGCCTTCGAAAGGATCGTGTGAGCCGTCTTGTCCTCCACCTCCCTGGCGACCCCTGTGGCCGCGGCCAGGAGGCCGGCCAGCATGACAAAAAGCAGGACGAACGAAAGGCCCAGGTCCTTGTACATATCTATATCACTATGGAACGTAAAGAGCGGAACCCAGACCATGATCACAAGCGCCGCCGCACCCCCCGCCAGAAGGAGCACGTAGAACGGTTGCCGGACCGACTCGCGGAACGTGTTCAAAATAATCCCGGCAAGTCCTCGCATGACGATTCCCCGTCAGTCCTCGAACGAAACGCCGAAACCGCCGAACTCGGCCGTCGGCACCTCATCCGAAACCTCCGCGCGGTGAATGTAACCGCGCATCGCTTCCTCAATGTCGTCCAGTAATCGCTCGACCTCGCTTGTCTCGCCTTCGGCAACAACCTCCACGCGGCCATCCCGCAAGTTCCTCACAAAGCCGCTGACACAACGGTCCCGCGCGAGGCTCCTCGCCGTGTATCGAAAGCCGACGCCCTGCACCATGCCCGAGTAGTAAACGTGTTTCCGGATTTCCATGTTCCCCCGCGCTGCCGCCCATGTTCCACGTGGAACTATTCTCCCATTATAGAGCGGCCCCGCCGGGCCGCAACCACTTTTCATTTGCCCTCCACGAAAGACAGTCTAGAATGCCAAACGGGGAAGGAACCCATGCCGGCAATCCTCTGCGTTGCCAACCAGAAGGGCGGCGTCGGTAAGACGACGACCGCCACCTGCCTTGCTCACGCTCTGGCGCTCACGGGCCGCAAGGTCCTCGTCATCGACATCGATCCCCAAGGAAACGCGACCAGCGGCATGGGCGTACCCCCCCTGCCCTCAAGCCCCGCGTTCTCCACGGCACCTGCGTTCGCGGCCGCAATCACGCACACGCCTTGGCAAGGCGTCTGGGCCATTCCGGCAGGTCAAGACCTCGAGCGATTTGCCGTCCACGGGCTCTCCTCCACTGCCGCACTAAACAACAACCTTGCGGCCATGCCGGCAGGCACGTTGGATCTTGTCTTGATCGACTGCCCGCCATCCCTGGGGGCTCTAACCCGAAGCGCATTGGCTGCCGCCACCGCAGTGATTGTTCCGATTCAGTGCGAGTACTACCCGCTCGAGGGCCTGGTACAGTTGCTGGCGTGCGTTGGCCAAGCAGCCAAGACCAACCCGCGTCTCGCTGTCGGCGGCGTCCTGCTGACGATGTTCGATCCCGCTCTGGACCTGAGCCGCGAGGTCGAGGCCGAGGTTCGTACGAAACTCACGGAACGTGTTTTTCACGCAGTCATTCCGCGAGATGTTGCCGTCGCGGAGGCGCCGAGCCATTGTCGTTCCGTGATCGACTACGCGCCCCGCTCTCCGGGCGCACGCGGCTATGTGGAACTCGCTACTGAGGTCGTCGTCTCCGGCCTCGTGGCCTGAGCGCTTCAGGAGGTCAAGGATGCCAGATCGAAGACTGGGTCGCGGCTTGGAAGGGCTGATCCGTGCAGTCAACCGGCACCCCTTGGTGGAGCTTGAGGCCACGCATGCGCCTGTGGCATCCGTGCCTATCGGCCTTCTCGACCCCAACCCGAACCAGCCGCGACAGGGGATGAAGCCCGAGGAGTTGGACCACCTCAAGGCATCGATAATCGAGCATGGCGTCTTACAGCCGATCATCGTGCGACTGCACGGTGACCGGTACCAGGTGATCGCCGGCGAGCGTCGGTTCCGGGCGGCGCAGGGGGCGGGCCTGGCCGACGTGCCAGTCGTGGTGCGCGATGCAACCGACGACGAGATGCTGGAACTGGCCCTCGTCGAAAACCTTCAGCGGGAGGATCTTGACCCGATAGAGAAGGCGATGAGTTTCAAGGCGTACTTGGCCCGCTCCGGCAAGACGCAGGAGATCGCAGCGACTCGCCTTGGCTTGGACCGGAGCACGATCGCAAACATGATCCGGCTCCTGGACCTGCCTGAGGAAGTCAAGGCGATGGTCAGGAGCGGCTTGGTGCCGATGGGCCATGCCCGGGCAATCCTGTCGCTGGACACCGCCAGGCGCCAGGTTGAGGTGGCCGAGCGGGTCGCCAGGGAGGGCCTGTCGGTCAGGCAGGTTGAGCGACTTGTCGCGGGGCCCGCGTCGAGAGGCCGTAAGGCCGAGCCGCGGGCGAAGGGTGTGCACGCCCGGGACCTCGAGGGCAGACTGCGCGAGGCACTCGGGACAAAGGTGAGCGTCGAGGAGGGGACAGTGCCAGGCACGGGGAAGGTCGTGATTGAGTTCTACAGCAATGAGGACCTGGAGCGAATCCTTGGCAGGCTGATGTAGGGCGGCAGGCCTGTTCCACGTGGAACAGAAGGAATCCGCCAGGGGCACCTACGCAGAATCACCGGCTGGTGCAGTGTAAAGCCCCGCAGCCCCGATGTAGTGACCGACGCTAGCGGGTACTAGGCCAGCAATTGGCTGATGACATTGTACGCGAGTGCGAATCTGCGTAGCGCTGATTGGCACTAGGGGGGCGGGCACCCTGCG
Organism: uncultured Anaerolineales bacterium; assembly: GCA_964353455.1. Classification (GTDB taxonomy): domain Bacteria; phylum Planctomycetota; class Phycisphaerae; order FEN-1346; family FEN-1346; genus CAYGWP01. The sequence continues at coordinate 15,807 of CAYGWP010000190.1, read as the reverse complement.
GCCAAGGAGTTTCGACAGCGCGGGCTTGCCGATGGCCGCCGCCAGGGGTGAAAGGTCAGCCGTGCCATCGTGGGGGCGAGGGAGCACCACCACGGTTGACAACTTCAGGATCTCGTCAATCTGCCGCCACGTGTGGAGCAGGGGCAGGTTGTCCTCGCCGACGAGGAGCATGATCTCGGTGCCCGGTGGCAACATCTCGGTAAAGTAACACAGGGTGAGGATGGTGTACGAGGGCCCAGGCCGGGACACCTCGATGTCGCAGACCGAGAACTGCGGCAGAGAGGTGGCTACCAAACGGCACATGCGAAGCCTGTGTTCCGCTGGTGCCGGAATGTGGTGGGGACGGTGGACCGGCGCGGCGGACGGTATCAGAAGGAGGTGATCGAGGCGGAGGTAATCGAAGGCGTATTCTGCCGGGATAAGGTGGCCCAGGTGAATCGGGTCAAACGTCCCCCCAAGAATGCCGATGCGGTCCATGGCGGCAGTATGGTACAGTTGCGGGAGGAAGTCAAGATTCTGAGCGGCCCGAAGGTAAGCGAGGGCTGTCGATGAGCGGCGTGAGAACGGTCGGGCAAGGGATTGTGTTTGCAGCCGTGGCGGCGGCGCTTGGCATGGTCATGGGCGCCACGCCCGGCGCTGGACTGGCAGACGGGGCTGCGGCGAGGTCTGGGCCAGCGGTGGGCTCAGGCACGGCGACGAGCGCGCCCGCCCCCGGCGACATCATGTTCATTGAGGATGACGACGCTGGCACGCCGGGCAAGGGGGCTGTCAATCCGTTTGCGACGGGCGGTGCCGCGGAGCGGAGGGACGCCGTGCCGGGCTACGTGGAACTTTCGAGCGGCCTGAAACTTCCGGGGAAGATCTTTACGACGCGCGGCAAGCGGCTCAAGGTTTATAACCTCAAACGCGGAATCTACGAGTACCTGCCTGTGCCGGCCGTCAAGCGGATCGACGTAACGGTCGAGTGGGAACGTGTGGACCCGGAATGGCGGTTCAAGGAATCCGGGAACCCCGAGAAGGTGTTTACCGGCCGCTCGTATCCGGTCCGGAGCATGGCTTGGACCCTTGTTTTGCGGAATGATCACGAGATTTACGGGCATATCCTCGGGCAGCCGCTGTACATCGACCATAACGGCAAGGTGGACCGCTTCCTTCTGCATCAGCGGGACAAGGGGGAGATGGGGCAGACGCTCCAGGACATTCCGTACATCCGTAGCGTGGTCTTCGGAGTAGAGGCGTACAACCGGGCCGTGGACGAGTTGAAGGCCAAGGCCGAGGCTGCGGGCGCCAAGAAGACGGGGGCCGCGGCGCCGGCGAAGAAATAGCGCCTGAGGCCGCGGTCGGGGCAGGGCGGGGCAGGGGAGTGCTATGGCATTTATGTATATAGATTCGGTATCTGGCGCGAGCGGCGACATGCTCCTCGGCGCCCTCCTGGATGCGGGCCTTTCGGAGGCGGCGCTGCGCGAGGCGCTGGGGCGCCTTCCCGTCTCGGGTTACGAGATTTCCGTCCGGCGCGAGAAGCGCCTGGGCATTGCCGCCACAAGGGCCGAGGTTTCAGTTGAAGAACACGCCCACGATCATCACGGGCATGAGGGCCACCGTGCGCGGCACCTGGGCGACATCGAGGCGATAATTGATGGCGCCGGCCTGCCTGGCCGGGCGGCAGAGTGGGCAAAAGCGGTTTTCCGTCGCCTGGCGGAGGCCGAGGCGAAGGTCCACGGCAGCACGCCGGAAGAGGTTCATTTCCACGAGGTAGGGGCCGTTGATTCGATTGTGGACATCGTCGGCGTCTGCGCGGGCCTGGCGATCCTGGGGATTGATCGAATCCGGTCGAGCCCGCTGCCGATGGGGTCGGGCTACGTCAATTCCGCCCACGGGCGGTTGCCTGTGCCGGCCCCGGCGGTTGTTGAGTTGATGCGCGGGGCGCCCACGCGGGCGTGCGACGAGCAGGGGGAACTGACGACCCCGACAGGGGCGGCGATCCTTGTGACTCTTGCGGATGGGTTCGGCCCGATGCCGCCGATGGTCACGGAGGCAGTCGGATACGGGGCCGGGTCGCGCCAGGGGGAGCGCGTGCCGAACGTCGTGCGGGTCATGATCGGCCGTCTGTGCGAGGAGGCCGGGGCAGGGGGGGCCGATGAGGTCTGGCTCCTTGAGGCGAACCTGGACGATGCGACGGGCGAAACGCTCGGGGCGGCAACGCGGTCGCTGTTTGCGGCCGGGGCGCTCGACGTGTGGTTGGCGCCCGTAACGATGAAGAAGGGGCGGCCGGGAGTGGTCCTGGCATGCCTTGCCGATGACGGGGCGCTGGCGGCCGTGGAGGAGGCGATTTTCCGGGAGACGACGACGTTCGGGGTGCGGCGGTCGCGCGTGGTGCGGAGCAAACTCGACCGCGAGCACGTCGAGGTGGCGACGCCCTTCGGCGCGGTCCGCGTCAAGGTGGGCCGGCGGGCCGGAAAGGTCATCACGGCCCTGCCGGAGTACGACGACTGCGTGCGCCTGGCGGAGGCGAAGGGGGTGACGTTCCGGGAGGTGTATGATTCCGCGCGGTCGGCCTGGGCGGCGATTGACGGAAATCGGGGGGCCGGGAGGGCGTAAGTGCTTATCCTGGAATGGGTTACGGTTGTCGTCGCGGCCGGCATCCTGGCCGTCTGGATCAGCCGATGCGCCACGATCTACTCACGCCGGGCACGCGGGCCGGTCCTGGGGCGCGACACGATCCCCGATGTGCCGCCGTCCGGCCGCATCTCGATCATCCTGCCGGCGAAGGACGAGGAGACGAACATCCGCGGGGCCCTGGAGACGATCCAGGCGCAGGACTATGCGGATATTGAGATAATTGTTGTCGATGACCGCAGCCGCGACCGCACGCCCGAGATCGCCCGCGAAATGGCCGCCGCCGACCCGCGGATCCGCCTGGTCCAGGTGGCGGAACTCCCGCCGGGCTGGTTCGGCAAGCCGCACGCCATGCACGTCGGGGCAGGGGAGGCGCGGGGCGAGTGGCTTCTCTTCGTGGACGCCGACTGCCGCCAGGCGCCACATAGCGCGCGGGCGGGGGTGAACTTCCTTACCGACCGCCGGGGCGATATGCTCAGCCTCTGGCCGGTCCTGGAGATGCACGGGTTCTGCGAGAACGCATTCCAGCCGGTGGCCGGATCGGTGCTGGTGGCGTGGTTCCGGCCGGGGTGGGTGAACGACCCGCGGCGTCGGACGGCGTTCGCCAACGGGCAGTACATTCTTATTCACCGAAAGACATATGAAGCCGTGGGCGGGTACGCGGCGGTCCGCAACGAGATCGTCGAGGACATCGCCCTTGCGCGCCTGGTGAAGCGCTCGGGCCACGCCCTGTGGAACGCCACCGGGGCGGACCTCTTTACGACGCGGATGTACGATTCCCTCCGGGCCATGTACAAGGGCTGGACGCGGATCTACTACGGGGCGTTTAAGAGCGTTGCGTGGCTCGCCGGGGTGATCCTGCTGACGTTCCTCTTTACGCTGGCACCGTTTGCGGCGCTGGCCGTCTCGGCGGTGGCGATGGCGGCGGGCGATGTGGCGCCATTCACGCTGGCGATGTTCGGCCTCTCGGCGGCGATGACGCTCGTCCTCTTCATCACCATGCGGCGGTACTTCATTGCCGGCCGAGCCAACCCGTGGTACCTGTTCTTTTACCCGCTGGGCGTGGTCCTGACGATGGTGTTCCAGTTCGGCGCGATCCTCCGGGCACTCGGCCTCCGGAGCGTGACTTGGCGCGGCACGACCTACAAGGGCGGCCGGGTGATCTCCGGTGGAAAGTAGGCCGTGCCTGTTGAACGGGCGGCGGGATGGCGATAGTATTCAGCCTGGCCAAGCGCGGTCGGCCAACCCGTGGAACCGCTGCGAGGTCAAACAAGCCGCCCGCGAGGCGACCGGAAGGGACAAGCCATGAGCGCAACACTTCTGAACAGTCTGCAGCTGAAGGGATTTCTATCGTTTGGGCCAGAGAGCCCGCCGGTGAGGTTGACCGGTTTGAACGTACTCATAGGTCCCAACGGGGTGGGTAAGAGCAACTTCATTGAGGCGATTGAGTTGCTGCATGCCACGCCGGCGGACTTCAGCGGCACGATTCGCGTCGGCGGAACCCCGGGCGATTGGATCTGGCGCGGAGGCAAAGGGACATCGGCGGCTCGGATTGAGGCATTGCTCTCGCCCGTCAACAGGACGCCGGAACTGCGGTACGCCATCGAATTTGCGGAGAGCAACGGCCGTCTGGAGATCACGGACGAGGTCTTAGAGGAGGCACAGAAAGCCGACCCGCACGCCCGGGATGTGCGTTTCTACTACAGGTTCCAGCGTGGCCACCCGGCTATCAACGTGTGCGAAGCCGTTTCCGACCAAGACAGATGTACGACTTACAGGAGGCGGACGCTGAAGCGCGAGAACATTGATCCCCAGCAGTCGATCCTGTCGCAACGAAAGGACCCGGACCTTTACCCGGAAGTCACCGTGGCCGCAAAGCGCTTCGGTGCAGCACAGATTTTTCGGGAATGGAGTTTTGGGCGTTCCGCCGCCCTCCGAGCAGCGCAGCCGGCCAACTTGCCAACCGATGCGCTGTTGCCGCAGTTGGTCAACCTGGGTTTGGTGCTCAACGACCTGGAGCACCGGAGCGACTGGAATCGCTTCAACGAGTTGATGCGGCAGTTCCTGCCGCGGTACACACGGCTGAGTACGAAAGTCTTTGCTGGCTCGGTGCAGGTAAACCTTCATGAGGGCCTGACAGATCCGGTGCCGGCAACCCGGCTCTCGGATGGCACACTGCGGTTTCTGGCGCTCCTGGCAATCCTCTTGAATGCCGAGGCTGCACCCCTGATCTGCATTGAGGAGCCGGAGCTGGGACTGCACCCGGATGCCATATCGCTGCTAGCGGAACTGCTGGTTGAGGCGGCGGAGAAGACGCAGTTGATTGTCACGACGCATTCTGATGTACTTGTATCGGCGCTGACCGAACAGTCCGAATCGGTGCTGGTGTGCGACTACTTGGAGAATGGCACGGACCTGCGCCGATTGGACGCCACGAAGCTAGAGCATTGGCTCAAAGACTACCGCTTGGGCGACATTTGGCGGTCGGGGAAAATCGGAGGCAACGTGTGAACACGGTTATTGCAATCTACATGGAGGGTGGCGGGCCACCCGGGGAGGGGCGCGCTTTTCTGCGAAGAGGAATGTCCACATTTCTGAATGGTGTAGTTGCGGAGGGACGCAAGAGGAACATATCCGTGAGGCCGATCGCCTGCGGCGGTCGCACAGAAGCCTTTGACAAGTTCTGTGACGCATGGGAAAAGGAGCCGGACATCCTCAACATACTGCTGGTTGATTCAGAAGACCCGGTTGCGATCGCGGCGTCGCCTTGGAATCATCTGTATAACCGGCAAGGCGACGGCTGGACACAGCCGGCCGGGGCGGATGACTCACGCTGCCATATGATGGTGGCCTGCATGGAGGCGTGGTTCCTGGCCGACCCGGAAGGGCTCAAGAGACACTTCCGGAAGAACTTCGACGCAAGTGCTCTGCCGTCGGTTGCTCAGGTGGAGACGAGAACCAAGTCGGACATCAACACCGCGCTCAAACAAGCCACGCGCCTGACCGCGGCACAAGAGTATCGGAAGATCCGCGATGGCGCGAAACTGCTGGCGGCTGTTGACCCCCTTGTTGTGCGTAAACACTGCAAGTGGTGCGAGCGGTTGTTCCGGTCGCTGGGCAGCGCGATTGGGGCCCGCGTATGACCGGTTTCCGCCGCTCAGGGAGGGAAAGGACTTCGATGCGAGCGTCGAGCCGCCTTTTCGTCTCCGCTCTGATCGGGCTTGTTGCGGCGGCGCTTTCTGCGGCCGGTGCACAGGCCGAGGCGCCCAAGGACCCGATGCAGTGGCGCTGGGTCTATGCCCCGTGCAACTTCCAGGTCGATGCGCGGGTGGATGAACTCTTGGCCCTCGCACAGCGGGCCAAGGATGCGGGCTATAACGGCCTGCTGATTGCCGACTCGAAGTTCGGGCGATTGAAGGACCGGCCGCAGAACTACTACGCCAACCTGGCGCGCCTCCGACGGACGGCCGAGGAACTCGGCATCGATATCATCCCGTGCGTCTGCCCCGTCGGCTACTCCAACAACATCCTCCAGAATAACCCGAACCTGGCCGAGGGTATCCCGGTCCGCGATGCGCCGTTCACCGTGCGGCAAGGCGAAGCGCGGCTGGCCGATGCCGAGAACCTCCTGCCCGGCGGCGGCTTTGAGGCGGCCGGGAACAACAAGTTCGTCGGCTGGGACTGGGGGGACGGTTTCGGCCAGTCGCTCACTCAGGACACGGCCGCCAAGCACTCCGGAAATGCCTCGGCCCGGATGCAGGACTTCCGAAAGGGCAACGAGTACGGCAACTGCCGACTCATGAGGAAGTTGGCACTCGTCCCGTGGCGGCAGTACCACCTGTCGCTGTGGGTCAAGACGGACGGCGTGTCGCCGGCGGGCTCGATCCGTACGGCAATCCTCGCCCCCGGCGGCCGCACGCTGAACTACGCTGACCTTCGCATCAAGGCCACGCAGGACTGGACCGAGCACCACATCGTTTTCAACACCCTTGATAACAGCGAGATATCTCTCTATTTGGGAATATGGGGAGGGAAGGGGGGCACGATCTGGTTTGACGATGCGGCCCTCAGACAGTGTGCCGGCGTCAACATGCTTCGGCGCGACGGCTGCCCGGTCCGCATCACGAGCGATGACGGCCGCACCGAGTTCGCCGAGGGCCGCGACTTCGACCGCTGGGAATATCCCAAGATGGGCCGCGCGCCGTGGGCGGGGGAATACGAGCCGTACCATCCCGAGCCGCCCATTCGCATCCCGGCCGGGTCGCGCATCCGCGATGGCGACCGGCTGAAGGTCTCCTTCTATCACACCGTAATCATCTACGAGAGCCAGGTGTCGGGGTGCCTGAAGAGCGAGGAGATTTTCGGTTACATGGAGGAGCAGGTCAGGCTCATCCACCAATACCTGGCGCCGAAGAAGTATTTTATGAGCCACGATGAACTCCGTGTGGCGGGCCAGTGCGGCCTGTGCCGCTCAGACAACGTGACGGCCGGGCAACTCTTGGCCGAGAACGTGCGGCGGTGCGCCGCCATGATCCGCAAGGTCGAGCCGCAGGCCGAAATCTTCGTCTGGAGCGACATGTTTGACCCGTTCCACAACGCGGTGGACAAGTACTACCTGGTCGGCAGTTCGCTGAAGGGTTCGTGGGAGGGCCTGGACCCGTCGATCCGCATCGCCAACTGGAACTCGGGCCACCGCGATGAGAGCCTTCCGTTCTTCGCCGGGCGCGGCCACAAGCAGATTCTGGCTGCGTACTACGATACGTCCGACACGAAGGGGCAACTCGAAGGTTGGCTGCGGTCGGCCGCAAAGGTGCATGGCGTGGAAGGCGTCATCTATACCACCTGGCAGAACAAGTACGGCGACATCGAGACGTTCGCCAAGGTCCTGCGCGGCGGGCCGTGAGAACGGATGCGCAGGGGACAGGGGACTTAAAATGCCCAAGAAGGCTCTGATTCCGGCGGTAATGCTGCTTCTCGTTGTCCCCGCGTTTGCCCTGGGCGAGCAGAAGGCCGCCGGCCCTTCGAAGGGAAAGTCCGGCTTGACGATCCGCCCGGTCAAGGCCGAGGAGTGGAAGTGCGAGATCCGCGACGTGGAGAAGGTGCTGAACTCCGCCGCCGATGAACTCTGGCGATACTTCCCCGACACCCGGTTGCCGCCGGTCGAGGTTTCGGCCAAGGGCGGACCGATCGTTCTTTTCGGCCGCGGGCCGCAAGGGGAAATCCGCGTCCGCCTGAACACAGGCGAACGGCTCTGGGCTCAGATGGCCTACCAGTTCGCCCACGAATTCTGCCACATCCTCTCGAACTACGATGACAAGCACGGCCCGACCAAGTGGTTCGAGGAATCGCTGTGCGAGACGGCCTCGCTGTTCGCCCTGCGGCGGATGGCCCGGACATGGGAGACCGATCCCCCTTACCCCAACTGGCGGTCGTATGCGCCGCATCTTGCGGAATACGCCACCAAGCGCCTTGACGAGGCGAAACTGCCGCCGGGCAAGACCTTCGCCCAGTGGTACCGGGAGAACGCCGATGCGCTTCGCGCCAACGCCACGGACCGCGCCCGCAACAACATCGTGGCCGGCGTCCTCCTGCCGCTCTTCGAGGCCGACCCTCAAGGCTGGGAGGCCGTGTCTTACCTCAATAAGGAAGTTTTCCCGGCCAACTACACATTCGAAGAGCACCTGAAGGCGTGGCGGCGTCAGTGCCCGGAGAAACGCAAGGCGTTCGTTGCGAAGGTCGCCGCGGTGTTTGAGATAAGCCTGGATAGTGGCAAGTAGATTTCCCCTGGCGGTCGTATAACCCTATGTATGGGGCCAGGGGGCTGAAAGGAGGCGGACCATGAGATTGGCAATGGGGACGGTTTGCGTGCTCGTGGTTCTCACGTCGGGATGGGCGAATCTTCTTGCGAAGGAATCGGGGCTGCCGGCGCCGCCCGCGCCCGGGCCGACGGCCAAGGCCGCTGCGCCGGCCAAGGATGTCTCCGCCAAACCCGCCGATGATCCGGCGGCCCAGCGCAAGGCGCGGGAAGAGGCCGCACGCCAGGCCCAGGCCTACGCCCGCACCCGCCGCACCATGATGACCGCCAAACCCAAACTCGACTTCCAGAACATCGCCATCAAGCAGGTCCTGACGACGCTGGCCGAGGCGGGCTCTTTCTCGGTGGTCTTCGATGCGGCGCTGGAAGAGGCCGGCATGGACCTCTCGGTCCGGACGGCCACGATCAATACCACCGGAATGACCTATGAAGATGCGATTAACCTCATCCTTCCGAAGGAATGCGGGTATCGCATCGAGGCGGGGTACGTCCTGGTCACGACGCTCGAGAAATCCTATATCCCTCTGAAGACCGGTGTTTACGGCATCCAGTTGGCGCTGGCCGAAATTCCGAACTTTGAGGGGCCCCGGTTCGCGGTGGGCGACATCATTGCGCGCAGCGCGCAGACGGGCGGCGGCGGGGGCGGCGGCCTCTTCACGCAGAGTCAAACCCAGGCCGCCGATACCTCCGGCCGCGCCACCCCCGAACGGATCATTGATTTCATCAAGAAGTTCGTCAAGAATCAGAACGACCGCCGCATCGCCCCGTGGGATGATGAGGGCGGCCCGGCGACGATCCAGTACCTGGGCGGGCGCCTGGTCATCACGCAGACGGACCACGGGCACCGCGCGATCGCCAAACTCCTGGCTGCGATTGAGTAACGCGCAGCGCCATGTCAGTCTCGAAAGGAGCCCCGTGCAATGCTCTATGAAGGACTCTCGCTCGGTGTCCTCCTCGCCCTTGCCGCGGCCTCCGTTGCCTTCGGGGCTGACGACCGCAAAGAACTCGTCGCGAACGGCGACTTTGCGGCGGAGGGGCAGGGGGGGCTCCCTGCCAACTGGGCCGCGTGGACTCCCCTGTGGCAGAATGCCGCCGTCACGTCCCGCCGCGCAGAGGGCGGACTCCTCGTCGATGCCCCGAAGGAACCCTTCGCCGTCGGCGGCGTGCGGCAGGACCTTTCCGGCATCCAGGCCGGGCAGGCGTACGCGATCGAGGCCGTCGCCGAGTTGCGCGGCATCGCGCATCCGTGGCGGTCGCTCATCGTGCGGCTGACGTGGACCCGCGGCGGCAAGCCCGTGCATCCGGCGGGCGTGATTATCCGCGGGCCGCAGGTCTCCGGCAACCAGGCGCGCTTCGAGGATGTGTACGTCGCGCCGGAGGGTGCCGACGGGGCGCACCTGTCGCTGGAAGTGAAGTGGCCCGAGGGCGGGTCGGTCCTCTGGCGTCGCATCAGCATCCGCCCGACCGCGACTCCGCCGCCGCGAAAGGTCAAGGTCGGCACGGTTTATCTCAGGCCGAAGAGCAGCACGCCCGAGAAGAACCTCGACCTCTTCTGCGCCCAGATCGCGGAGGCGGGCCGGCTGGGCCTCGACATCGTCTGCCTCGGCGAGGCGATCACCACGGTCGGCACGCAGCGCACCGTGGCCGACGTGGCGGAGGCGGTCCCCGGGCCATCGACCGAGCGCCTCGGCGCCGCCGCGCGCGCCGCCCGGTGCTGGGTCGTGGCGGCTATCACGGAGCGCGAGGGCGACCGCATCTACAACACCGCCGTCCTGCTGGACCGCGAGGGCCGCATGGCCGGCAAGTACCGCAAGATCCACCTGCCGCGCGAGGAGTGGCGGCAGGGCATCACGCCGGGCGCGGAGTACCCGGTCTTCCGGACCGACTTCGGGACCATAGCCATCCAGATTTGCTACGACTGGTTCTTCCCGGAGGCGGCGGAGATCTTCGGACTCCAGGGGGCCGAGATACTGTTCGCCCCAACCTGGGGCGACACCTCGCCCGATGCCGACGGCCGCGCCCAGGGCGAGACCGTCTTCCGCGTCCGCGCCCGCGACGCCGGCCTGTACCTGGTCCCGTCGGTGTACGATGGCAGCAGCATGATCATCGACCCCCTGGGGCGGATCCTGGTGTCCAGCGGCGGCCGCGACGGCATCTTCTGGCGCGAGATCGACCTCTCCGTCCGCGAGCCCCTGCCGTGGGTCGGACACTGGCGAAGCATCGGCCCGCGCGATAGGATGCCCGGAACCTACGGGACGCTCGGCCGAGAGTAGCCGCCGCGGATCGCTTTTGAGGGCACACCTTCATGATACGATGCCTGTGTGTCTGCGCGGTCTCGGTTCTCCTGGCGGCGTGCCTCCTGGCCCAGTCTGGAACACCGCAGAACGAAAGCATCGTTTTCCCAGAAGACACCGGCCTGGCGAACGTCGCCAAGGCCCCGTACAACGCCAAGGGCGATGGCAAGACCGACGACACGGCCGCCATCCAGCGGGCGCTGGATGAGAACATCGGGGCCATCGTCTATCTTCCGAACGGGACGTACCTGGTTTCCGACACCCTGAAATGGCCCGGCCGCCAGTCGTGTTCCACGCTCTGGGGCGAGAGCATGGCTGGCGCGGTGCTTCGCCTCAAGGATGCTTGTCCGGGCTACACGGACCCCGGGCGGCCGAAGGCGATGGTGTGGACCGGCCAGAAGCCCGCCCAGCGCTTCAAGAACTACATCCGCAACCTCACGTTCGACACGGGCCGCGGCAATCCGGGGGCGATCGGGGCGCAGTTCATCTCCAATAACACCGGCTCGTTCCGCGAGGTCGTTATCCGCTCCGGCGACGGGCGCGGCGCAATCGGCCTGGACCTCGGCTACACCGATGAGCAGGGGCCGTGCCTCGTCAAGAATGTCAGGGTCATTGGCTTCGACATCGGCATCAGTTGCCGCACGGCAGTCGATAGCATCACCTTCGAGCATATCACGCTTGAGAATCAGGCCGCGGTTGGGCTGCGCAACGCCGGCCAGTGCGTCAGCATACGCGGCCTCGTGGCCGGGGGCGCGCCGGTCGCGGTCGAGAACAGCGGCTCGGCCGTCATGGCCCTTCTGGATGCGCGGCTTTCCGGCAAGGGCGCTGCCGCCATCGTCAACTCCAGACCCGCGGCCCTCTTTGCCCGAAACGTTGAGACAAGCGGTTTCCGCGAGGCGATCCGCAGCGACAGCGGTGCCGGGCAGGGCGCTGCCGGCCCTAAGGTGGCCGAGTTCGTTTCGCACAGGCCCCTGAGCGTCTGGCCTTCCGGGCAGCGGTCGCTCGGCCTTGAGGTCAAGGAGACGCCCGACGTGCCGTGGGGCGACCCGCGGACGTGGGCGAGCGTTGCCAAGTTCGGCGCGCAGCCGGGCAAAGGCAAAGACGCCCCCGATTCGACCGAGGCCGTGCAGAAGGCCATCGACTCCGGCGCCAAGACCGTCTATTTCCCGATGGGCACTTTCTACGTGAACGGGACGGTGCACATCCGTGGCAAGGTCGAGCGGATCATCGGCCTCGGGCAGAACGCCACGACGCGCGGCGAGGGGAAGTTTCAATTCGACGACGGCGACCCGCCCGTCGTGGTCATCGAGAACATGCAGGGCCTGGCCAAGGGTTTCGTCCAGGCGTCGCGCCGCACGGCGGTCCTTAAGAACATGGCCGTCCAGGCCCTCGGCGGACTCATGACCACGCAGGGTTTCACCGCCACGGCCCCAGGCGACGTGTTCATTGAGGACGTGGTCTGCTCGGTTTTCCAGTTCGCAAAAGGCCAGCGCGTCTGGGCGCGGCAGATCAACACTGAGCGCGAGGGCACCCATATCCTGAGCGACGGGGCAATCCTCTGGATCCTGGGCCTTAAGACCGAGCGCGGCGGCACGCTGATCCACACCAGGGGCGGCGGCAAGACCGAGGTCTGCGGCGGGTTCTGCTATACTACAACCTTCGTCGAGGGCGCTCCGATGTTCCTCTGCGAAGACTCCGCCACGTCCGTCACCTTCGGCGAGGCGAACTTCTCGCAGAAGCACGGGCCGTTCGACCCTGTGGTCCGCGAGGTCCGCGGCGGCCAGGCCAAGGACCTGCGGCCGGCCGACTGCCCGCATCGCACCGGGGGCAGCACGATTCCACTCTTCGTCGGATACCCGGAGACAAAACCGTGACCCGCCACGCGCTTCCGCCCGATATGAAGGCCAAAGTGATCATCTCCGGCCCAGGGCCCAGCCGCGAGGTCCCGCTGGACCCCGCCGGCGTCGTCATCGGCCGCGACCCGGCCTGCGGCGTGGTCCTCGCGAGCGCCCAAATCTCGTGGCGGCACGCCCGCATCTACCGCGACCCGTTCGGCCGGTGGATCGTCGAGGACCTCGGCAGCCGCAACGGCGTTCATGTGGCCGGCGAGAAGATCAAGTCGCGGCCCGTGGCCTCCGGCGACCGCATCTCCATCTATCCGTTCACGCTCCAGGTGTCGGAGGGCCTCAGGCGCGAGATCCAGGCCGACCCTGGCGCGACCATGACTACCACCACCCTGGCGGAAGACGAACCGACCGCCGGGCTGGTCCAGGCGAAGGCGGGAGCGGCCGAGCGTGTCTCCGGCGACCGCCTGCGGCAGCTCAACGCCGTCATGGACCACCTGGCCGGCGTGGCGACGCCCGGGGACCTGTATCCGGAATTATGTCGATGCGTTGCCATGACGCAGGAGGCGCTTGTCTGCGTCCTTCGGCTCCAGCGCGGCGGCCCGTCGCCTGCCCCGGCGCCGGAGATGCTTGCCGTTCACCTCGCCGGTCGGGGAGAAAAGGGTCCAGAACCCCTAACGTCGTTTAAAGGTCCTGGACCCTTTTCTCCCCAGGCGGCGCCGAGCCTGCGGCTGTCGCGGCGCGTCCTGGAGGCGGTCCGCTCGGGAGAAAGGGCTGTCTCCGCTCGAACCGGGGGCGGCGGCGAGGCGATGAACCTAACGGTGGTCGATGCCGCGGAGCCCCGCGCGGTCTTCTGCGCGCCTGTCAATGCGGCCGAGGACGTGACCGATGCGCTGTACCTGGACGTTCCCGCCGACCAGGCGGCTACCGACATGCTCGATTATCTTCAAGCCATCGCGCGGCAGGCAGGGTTTGCCCGTAAGAGCCTGCTCCTTACGGAGGCGCGGGCCGAGCGGTGTGCCCTCGACCAGCAACTTGCCCTGGCGCAGAAGATCCAGCGGAACCTGGCGCCACACCTGGATCGCCAATACCCGGGCATGGAGGTCGCCATCGGCTACGAGCCGGCGATGTGGGTTGGCGGCGACTACTGCGACCTCTGGCCTCTGGAGGACGGCCGCCTGGCCTTCGCCATCGGCGACGTGTGCGGCAAGGGGCTGGCGGCCGCCATGGTGATGGCCAACCTTCAGGCCGCCCTGCGGACCACGCTGTCGTTCTGCACCGACCCATCGCACGTCATGGAGCACCTGAACCGGCACCTGCTTCAGAACCTGACCGAGGGGATGTTCGTCACGCTCTTCCTCGGCGTCTTCGATGCGGCCGGAGGCAGGCTGAACTACGTGAACGCCGGTCACCCGCCGCCGTTCCACATCCGGCCCCAGGCCGCCGCTGCGGAATTTGCGAGGCCGGCAAACCCGCCGCTCGGCATGATGGATGAACCCTTTGAAGCCCAGGCCGAGACTATCGCCCCCGGCAGCGGACTTCTCGTCGTGACCGACGGTATCACTGACGCCATGGCGCCCGACCGCGACCGCTTCGGGAACGAGCGCCTCTGCCGGATCGTGGAGAGCGCCGCCGGCCGCTCCGCCGAGGAACTGGTTCGCCGGGTGAACAAGGCCGTGACCGACTTCCGCCAGTTCCTGCCGCAGCACGACGACGCCACAATCCTGGTCCTCATGCGCCGGCCACGGTAGGCGCTATTCCGGCCTTCGCCCGCCGTAGGGCTACGGCCCGCAGGCCGGTCGAGAACCGACCGTGCGGGAATCGGGCAATACCCGATAGCGAGGGGCGTTTTGTCCTGGGCAAGGGCCGCGTGGGACGGCGGGCCTCTGACTACGGCTCCGACCGTAACCTTCGACTGCCGCGGAAGTTTGTACCTATAATAGGGGGCTTGTGCGGTCGTGCCTTCTGGTGTATCTGTAAGAGGCGAAAAGCCATGATGAAGGCACTATTGAGTTCTGCGGTCGTGCTCTTGGCGGCCCTGAGCGCCCTTGGCGGAGCGGCGGCGCCGAGCCCTTTCGAAAGCGATGCCGCCCTTACGCCTGAATGCCAGATCGACAAACTGGTTTTCGGCAGGTTCCAGAAGTTGGGCATTCAGCCCGCCAGCCTCTGTTCGGACGCCGTGTTCGTCCGGCGCGTGTACCTGGATGTTATCGGCACGCTTCCAACCGCGGACGAGGCGAAAGACTTCCTGGTGGACCGCAGTCCAAACAAACGCCGCGCCTTGATTGACCGACTGCTGGCGCGCGGGGAGTTTGCGGATTACTGGGCGATGAAGTGGAGCGACCTCCTGCGGGTCAAGGCGGAGTTTCCCATCAACCTGTGGCCCAATGCGGCGCAGGCGTATTACAGATGGATTCGGACGGCCATCAAGGAAAACAAGCCGTATGACCAGTTCGTCCGCGAATTGCTCACGGAGAGCGGCAGCAATTTCCGCGTGCCACAGGTCAACTTCTACCGCGCCATCCAGAACAGGGAACCGCAGGCCATCGCGCAAGCCGTGGCCTTGACGTTCATGGGAACGCGGGCCGAGAACTGGCCGAAAGACCGCCTGTCGGGCATGGCGGCCTTCTTCTCGCGGGTCGGCTACAAGCCCACGGCGGAATGGAAAGAGGAGATCGTTCTCTTCGACCCCGCCAAGACGGATGCGGCACAAGCGGCGGCCGTCTTTCCGGACGGAACGCGCGTGCTGCTGCCTGCCGGGCAGGACCCGCGGGAGGTCTTCGCCAACTGGCTGATTGACCCGAAGAACCCCTGGTTCGCACGCAACATCGTAAACCGCGTCTGGTCGTGGCTGCTGGGGCGCGGCATAGTTCATGAGCCCGACGACATCCGGCCCGACAACCCCCCCAGCAACCCAGAATTGCTGGCCTACCTGGAGCGGGAACTGGTAGCAGCCAAGTACGACCTCAAGCACATCTACCGGTTGATTCTGAACTCCAATACGTATCAACTTTCATGCATTCCAAAGACCCCCTCTCCGCAGGGCGAGGCCAATTTCGCCTTCTATCCGTTGCGGCGGCTGGAGGCCGGGGTGCTGTTCGACGCCTTCTGCCAGATCGCCGGGACGACGGAGAAGTACACCAGCGCGATTCCGGAGCCGTTCACGTTCGTTCCCGAGAAGCATCGCTCGATTGCGCTGCCGGACGGCAGCATCACCAGTTCGTTCCTGGAGTTGTTC
>CAYGWP010000189.1:0-5810 GCA_964353455.1 uncultured Anaerolineales bacterium | reverse complement strand
TTCTATAGAACTGCGCAGAAGAGGGCTGCGAGAGGAATATTTCAAAGGATTTTAGGTATGGTGGTGTTTACCATGGCCTGTGTTCTCGCAGTTAATGTGGGCATCACATACGCTTATGCGGAGTTCTTTAACACCCCGTTTGAACATTGGTATCACCCATACGACACTGCTTTTGTAGGGATGCCAATGATTGCTGGTCTGGCGTCTCTTGCATATCTGCTTACTTTTCGGCTTAGGGCCTAACACTACAGCGCCACTTAGGCCTTAGCGCGGCGTAGTACTCATGCGTCGGGTTGCAGCGGTCAGTTCCACTGATGGAGCCAGCCGCGCGGGGGAACGGTGAGCCGTTTGCCGTTCAGTTCGACGGCGGCGGGGCTGTCGGTGAAGTTCTCGACGACCCAACTCCCATCGCGGAAGAGGTAGAGCGCAACCTGGTTGGGCGCGACGAACGTTGCCCCGAGCGCCTTTAGGAGCGGCGCACGCAGGGCCGTAAGTTCGCCCTCCGGCAGTTCCAGCAGCGACTTGGGCTTGCCTTTCACGGCCAGCACCTGCACGTTGGGCCTGGCGAGATCGACCTGGCCCGACAGCCGCTGGGCGAGTCCATCCGTGATCAGCACGGGCTTGCCTGCGGCAATGAAGGCGGAGAGTTTCGCGGCGAGGCCGGCGTCCTTGAGGGCGTGAACCGAGAAGAACGCCGCAGGGGCGTCGGCGGGGAACTCATGGCACGGCGCAAGGGGCAGCCCGAGCATCCCGACGAAATCAAACACTCGCCCCTCGGTTTCGGGATGGCTGTTAGCAGGTTTGTAGGCGGCAATGCCGATGATGGGCCGTCGCCGGACTTCCTTGGCGACGGCGAGGAGTTCGGGGATGTTCGCGCGGAGGGCCTCAACGTCTTTCGGCCCCGTGTCGCGCTGGAGTCCGCCGTAGCAGAAGAGCATGGATTCGCGGGCGCCGGCCAGGATGGTCTGGCGGGCCTGCTCAACGTAGGTTCGTTCGGTGGTGCCGAGCCAGTCGAACCACCCGCCGCCGCACTTCGCGCCGCCGATGCCCCCCAGCCACCTCATGATGAAATACGCCTCGTACTGGACCGTGCCGCCCCAGCGTTTGTCCTGGTAGTCGCGGGTCTCGGTGCCCACCCAGATGATGTCGAAGTCGGCCGTCTCGCGGATGACCTCGTAGCCGCGCTCGTGAAAGTTGTCGTACCACTGCGGGTACTTGATGATCAGCCGCACCTTCGGGTTGGTGCGTTTCGCGGGGCCGAGGACGCGGTCGCGCGAGACGCGGACCATCAGTTCGCACCGGTAGTCCTCCCAGGTGTCGCCGGCCACGGGGTACTTCTGGTTGCCGACCGTGACGGTCTTTGCGCGGCGGGCGGCGTCGCAGTCAGGACAGGTGCAGTCGATGAACCAGAAATCGTCGATCATGATCTCGTCGAAGAGGCCTGCGGCGTACTCGAAGATGGCCTGGAGTTTTTCCTGCGTCGCGGGGTCGGTGTAGCAGGAGATCGTGCCCTTCCAGCCCGTGGAGGACTTGCCGACCTTGGTGGTGGTGACGCAACCCGAGACGGCGAATCCCGCCGCAAGGAACCGCTCCTTGGCATGCAGGAGCGCGGCCCTGTCGGCCTGGTATCCGTCGCGGAACACCTCGATATAGACCTTGGTGACAGAGGTCTTCTTGCACCAGTCGATGGCGGCGTCGATGCCCTGTTCGGTGCTCAAGTGCCCGCGCACGTCCTGCGCGGAAAAGAGGGTCGAGAAGATATGAGCGGGGATGGAGGTTTCGCCGTGCGCCGCCGTCGGGGCGCAGCAAAGGCAACCAATCGCCAGTGCGAACAGGGGGAGAAGGGACAGTGCTTGGGCGAGAGTTCTCATGGGCGGTACGCTGGTCGAGCCAGCGCCTCCTTTTGTGCACGTTGAGTGTAGGCACGCGGCGGCGGCATTGCACGCCGAAAACCGGATGGCATGTGGCCGCGGCGTCCCGACGGACTGTGGCAAGAGACCCACTCAAGACCGCCAAGGACGCCAAGAACGCCAACCCCTGGAAGTTGGCGCCCTTGGCGCTCTTGCGCCGGGCAGGAGGTCTGATTGTGGTGGAAGCGGGAGGGCATACTACAGGTTGTGGCATGGGGGGGTATCAGACTCGTTCGCCCGGTTGAAGGATGCCAAGGATGCCAAGGATGCCAAGGGTGCCAAGGATGCCAACTATTTGGCGTTGGCACTCTTCACACCGTTGCGGCAAGATAGGCAAGATGGGTAAGGCCCGCCTTGGGACGGAGGCGCTGAGGGAAACTTGGGGAAAACGGCAACGACGGCCTCACGCGGAGCCGCGGAGACGCGGAGAGTCAAGAAAGGATTTGCCTTTGACCGTTTCCCCGATAAGTCCCCGTCTTTCATCTCTCCTCATCTGTGTCATCTGCGGATTCCGTCGTTCGGACTTTGCCGTTTCTCACCCAGTTCGCCTTTTTTATCTGTGCCCATCTGCGTCATCTGCGGATTCCTCTGTTGGGATTTCCTTTGACCCCCGCCCCGCGCCGGCGTAGTCTGCCTGTGGCAGGACGATCTCTGCCGCAGGCCGGGAAACCCGACATGATATCCTTCGCCCGGATCAATGCGACGCCCCTCACCACTTTCGACCGCCCCGTCCGCCGGGCGACGTGGCGTTCATCGCGCGTCTTGAGACCCGGCTGGATCGGCCGCTCCGCCGCAACCGGCCGGGCCCAAAACCCAGGACTCCGGAGAGATAAGTGTCGTGTCCGCCGAACTATAGGTTTCCTGAAATGCATCACGGCGCCGGAATCAGTGTCTTGCCGAATCGCGAAGTCCGTTCATTCAGGCTTGAGTCGCTAGTCGCCGAAGCATTGAGTCGAATAGCCAGACCTGGTCGTTGGGAGACACTGCTATGGCATATTACAATATCAGCATATTGATTATAGCTTGTTGGGTTTGCGCCTCGTGCCAGACGCCGGAGGAGCGGGCGGTGAGTCTCGTGCGCGCCTTCGGCGGCAAAGTCCTAAGGGACGAGGGTCTCCCGGGGAACCCCGTTGTTGCTGTGGACTTAAGCGCTGTTATCCCTCCAGTTACAGACCCCTACCTGAAGGACTTGGCGGCGCTCAAGGATCTGCGAAGCCTCAACATGGCTGCTAACCCCATCACAGACGCCGGCCTCAAGCATTTGAGGGGTATGACGCACCTTGAGCATCTCAACCTCTCGATGACTCATATCACAGACGCTGGCCTAGTTGATCTGCTGGAGGAACTGCCGGGTCTCCGCACGCTGGACTTGTCACAGACACAGATCGCGCATGAGAGCATAGTGGCGCTTAAGAAACTCAAAAGGCTTGAAGACTTGAGATTAAGATATACCGCAGTAAACGACGAAGACCTGGCAGAGATTAAGGAGTTGAAAGCCATTCAGTTCCTTGGTCTTCGGCGCACCCGGATTACGGACCGCGGGGTACGCGAACTGAAGGAACTTGCGAATCTCAAGCGCCTTAGTCTCACCGAAACAGCCATTAGCGACGTTGCCATCCAAGACCTCAAGGAATTCAAGAGTCTTGTGGAACTCCATCTTGAGCGTACTGCGATCACGCGCGAAGGCCTCTACAGTCTAAGACGGGCTATGCCCCAAACCACAATCTCGTCTAGCATACTCGCTAAGGAATACGACGATCTGGTTAAGCCACTTGGGCACCTTCCCCCCGAGCATGCGTATGCAGTCAAGTTTGTCCTTGACCATCGAGGCTTGATAGTGAGGGACAGAACCCTGCCCGGCGCTCCAGTTGTGTCAGTAATCCTGACTGGCAGCCAGCCTACGATCACGGACGCCGACCTTAAGAACCTGACCGTCCTCAAGGAACTTCGCCGGTTGAGCCTTGGTTGGTGCTTGATCACAGACGCAGGCCTGGCAGATGTCAACAAGTTCAATCGGCTGGAGCGTTTGGAACTCTCAGGGACTCAAGTCACGGATGCCGGTCTCATCAAGAGCCTCAAGGAACTCAAGCGCCTCACGTGGCTTGACCTGGGGGCCACCAGAATTACGCGTGCAAGCCTTGAGGCAATGAAGGCCCTCGACAGCCTTGAGAGCCTGGATTTGGACTCGGTGCCCATTACTGACGACGATATGGCGACTATCGCCGAATTGAGGGGACTTCGCATTCTGTCCCTCCCCGGTACCAAGGTCACGGACATTGGAGTACGGCAATTGAGACAACTTAAAGGGCTGGCGAGCATCAACCTCTCGGAGACCGGAATCACTGACGCGTGCATTCGGGACCTGAGGGACTGCAAGGGCCTGAGGAATATCGTCCTCTTGGGTACTGCTATCACGCCCGAAGGTCTGGACGACCTGCGCAAAGCAATGCCGGGAACCGTGATTGAGAAGTGAGAACTGTGGGGTCTTGGAATCAATCCAGCCGCCGTGGTTCATGCAAGTATTCTCGGCGACCGGCTCACGCCAGGAAAGGTGCCCGTGCCCGTACTTCCGCGACAAGGCCCGCGCCGCCGGGTTCACAGTCGTCCGCGCCGGCTGGTGCTACCACCATGTCAATCCCTCCGTTCAGAAGACGCCCACCGGTGCTGGTCACGCCCCAGCCGCGGACATGGACGGCGACGAAGTGCTGTAGCGGTTCGGCGGCACCCTTCGGAAACGCCCAGAATCTCGCTGTAGCGCGGCGTTGACGCCGCCTCAGCGGCGCAAAAAGACGGCGGCAAACAGTGTCTATGCGCCCGGACAGACGCCCAGGGGAGAAAAGGGGACATTCTGCTTTTCAGTGGCTTTTGGACGACACCGGGGTAGGATCGGCGGCATGCCTCGCACGGCACGGGCGTCAGTGGGCGGGATGTGCTATCACGTCAGAACACGGAAACGCAGGAAGGAACTGTATGATGATGCGCACAGGTCCGGCGTGGCAAGGACTGGCGGTTATCCTGGCGATGCTCGGCGCGCCGCTTACGGCAGCAGAGGGGCCGACCAAGCCGCTGCTCGACGTATCCGCGGAGGGCGCAGAGAAGCGCCTCTCCGCCACCTCGGACCAGGTGACCTTTGTCCGCAGCAAGGACGCCGCGGCCCCCGGCATTGCGGTGACCATCCAACCCGGCAAGGAAGGTTACCCCGGCATCCGCGTGGCTCCCGAGGGCGCCGCATGGGACCTCTCGGCGTTCGGCCACGTCGAGGCCCGCATGACCAATACCGGCGACAAGCCGATCAGCGTGTCGCTCCGGCTCGATAACGCCGGCGATTGGCGCGACAACCCCTGGAACACCGAGAGCATCAACCTGAAGCCCGGAACATCCGGCACGGTGACGACGATCTTCGGGCACTCCTACGGCCGCAAGCCGGGCTACGCGCTCAAGCCCGATGCCGTGATCGGCGTGCTCATGTTCTGCATGAAGTCGGATGCCGTGCAGTCGTTTCGCCTGGAATCGCTGGCGGCCGGCGGCCCGGCGGGCGAGAAACCGCCCGTTGACCCCAAGACCGTGAGGACAAGGCCCGCGGACGGCATCCTGCTGGGCGCCGGCGTGATCATCGATGCGGCAAAGCAGATCGACTCCAAGGGCGCTCAGGCGTCGGTGGTCGCCGACGGCGGGCGGCAGTCGCTCAAGGTCCTGCTGCCTGCCGCAGCCAAGGGTGAACAGTCGGTCGCGCTGAAGCCGGCAATCGGCCGCTGGGACCTGCGCGACTGCCTGGAGGTCCGCGTGAAGGTGCGCAGCGAGGGACCGTCGCCGGTCACGCCCCGCCTCCGCGTGGAGAGCGACGGCGGCCCGTCTGAGTGGGCGGCCGCCGCCGCGCCGCTCGCGCCAGGGGCCGAGCAG
>CAYGWP010000188.1:0-25990 GCA_964353455.1 uncultured Anaerolineales bacterium | reverse complement strand
TCGCCGCCATCCTCGCGGCAGGTCACTTGCGCCAGCGGCGCCGGTGGGCGGAAGAGCGGCGGAATTCGACGGGGAATTGCCTTGAGGTTCCCGCCGAAACGAGGCTCAGTGTGGCCGTCGGGGGGTGCGAAGGAGACGGCGTGTGGAACTGACGGTTCTTAAGCAGGTTACGGCGCTCGGGCGGATGCCGCTTCCGCAACTGCGGGACACATGGAAGGTCCTCTTCGGCCGCGATGCCCCGGCGGCCTACAAGGCGGACCAGTTGGTGCGGCGGCTGGCCTGGCGCGTACAAGAGATTCATCTCGGCGGCCTGTCGCAGGTGGCCCGCGAGAACCTCCAGCGGATCGCCACCGAGGATGACCTCGCCGGTGGCCGACCACGGGTGCCCAAGTGCCGTGCCGGCGTCTTGACCCCCGGCACGCGTCTGGTTCGATCCTGGGGCGGCACTGATCATGTTATCATCGCCACCGCCGACGGGGACTATGAGTATGCCGGCAAACGCTACCGTACCCTCACCGCGGTGGCCAAGGCTATCACCGGCCAACACATGAGCGGCCCCAGGTTCTTCGGCCTGGTCGCGAGCAAGGAGAGCAGGGCATGATTCGACCGGTTGCTACCCCAGCGGCGTCACCGGCCAAGGTGGTCCGCTGCGCCATCTACACCCGCAAGAGCCACGAAGAGGGACTCCAGCAGGAGTTCAACTCCCTCGATGCCCAGCGCGAGTCCTGCGAGGCGTACGTCGCCAGCCAGCCGCACGACGGTTGGGTTGTGTTGCCCACGCGGTACGACGACGGGGGCTTCTCCGGTGGCAACATCGACCGGCCCGCCCTGAAGCGGCTCCTTGATGATGTTGATGCCGGCCGCATCGACGCCGTCTTGTGCTACAAACTCGACCGGCTGTCGCGGTCGCTCGCGGACTTCGTGCGGCTCATGGAACTCTTCGAGAAGCACGGCGTGAGTTTCGTGAGCGTAACGCAGCACTTCGACACCAAGTCTAGCATGGGCCGGTTGACACTCAACGTGCTGCTCTCGTTCGCGCAGTTCGAGCGCGAACTCACAGCCGAGCGGATTAGGGACAAGCTGGCCGCCGCAAAGATGAAGGGCAAGTACACCGGTGGCCGTCCGCTGCTTGGTTACGACGTGGACCGCGAGCGGATGTGCCTGATCATCAACAAGGAGGAGGCCGCCCTCGTGCAGCACATCTTCCAGCGGTTCATCCAACTCGGGTCCTGCATGCTGGTGGCGCGGGACCTGAATCGCGAGGGACATCGTACGAAGGCTTGGACGGCCCGTAGCGGAACCAGGCGCGGCGGGGCGCTGTGGAATAAGGCGTACGTCCACTGGACGCTCACAAACCGCCGGTATCTCGGCGTGGTGGTCCACCGGGGCCAGGCCTACCCCGGCGAACACGAGGCCATAATCGACCGCCGCACGTGGGATCGCGTGCACGCCATCCTGAGCGAGAACCGCCGGTACCGCGCCACGCAGACCCGCAAGAAGACGGCTGCTATTCTGAAGGGCATCCTGCGGTGCGGCGCGTGCGGGACGTCCATGGCGCCGGCCTACACCACGCGGCGGGGCAAGCGATACCAGTATTACGTCTGTCACGCCGCTGGCAAGAACGGCCACGATACCTGCCCGGTGAAGTCCGTCCCCGCCGGGCAGATCGAAGGGGCGGTGTTTGAATATCTGCGGTCGCTCTTTGCGGACCCCGAGATGGTCGCCCGGACGTTTCGCGCAACGCAAGGCCGGGCCGAGGAGGAGCGGCGGGGGCTGGAAAAGGAACGGGATGCGCTTCGGCACCGGCTGGCGGACCTGCGTAAGGCCATCGGCAGGCTGGTGCGGGCCACGGATGGGAAGGCCGATGGGGCCATCTCAGACGAACTTCGCCGCCTGAATGAAGAACACGCCGAGGCCGAGGATCAGTTACGCAAGGTAGAAGATGCGCTTGGTTCGCAGCAAGACGACCTGCCGACCGAGCAGGACGTGGCCGCAGCGCTGAAGACGATCGACCCGCTGTGGGCGGAATTGTTCCCCGCCGAGAAAGAGCGGATCGTCCGCCTGCTGGTCGAGAGCGTTACCGTTCGACCCGACGGTTTGACCGTTCGTTTGCGGCCAGTTGGTCTCATCGCCCTGGCGTCTGAAGTTCAGGGCGCTGAAATGGAAACCGTGGAGGCAATGGCGTGATTGAGCAGACCAGTACGCCCGATGCAGACGTGCGCCGGCCGGCCGCTTGTGGCGGCACGACTGCCGGCAAGGCCGGTCCACGGCGCCCGGTCGTGCGCCGTGACGGAGAGGCAATCGTCATCGAAATCCCGATGACCTTTCGCTGGCGCGGCAAGCGCAAGGAGATCATCTTGCCGCCGGGCGTGGCCATGGGGGCGCCCCCGCGGCCACCCAGCCCACTCGCCCTGGCCGTGGCGCGGGCGCTGCGGTGGCAGGACATGCTCGAATCCGGCGAGGCCGAATCCGTCAGCGACCTCGCCCGCCGCCTCAAACTCGACGTGTCCTTCGTCGCCCGCACCATTCGTCTGACGGCCCTGGCGCCGGACATTGTCGAGGCCATTCTGGGCGGCCAGGAGCCCGACGGCCTGTCCCTGCGGCAGCTGCGACGTGACTTGCCGGTGCTCTGGGAAGAACAACGTCAGCAGGTCGGTCTCAGCCGGTGACCACTTCCACACGCGGCTACTTAGCATTCAGTGGGTCAACCTTCGTTTTCGTCCAGCCACGATCGTCATGTTCAACGCCTCGTGTGACACACGATACGCGACATAGCGGTCCTACCTCGGACTCAATCCTCTTAATTGCGTTCTGGGAAGCCAGAACGCACCATCCTTCACCCACCCAGCATTGACGGTTACGAGATATGTGGTCGAGCAGGCCATCCTGCCACCACAGGCTTCTGACGGCAATCTGGCCCTCTGCATCCCGCCAGATGAACCACTTTCCATCCTCGGACTGCCACCCCATGTGTCCTGCCATTGCCGGGTTGGCAGCGAGCCATTCAGACCCTGGAGAATCGCATCCATCAAGACGATGTGCGATCACCAGATCGCGCGGCAGGTCGTCACGGAACACACAGTCCTCGAATGTGCCGCCAATTACTACCTCATGGAGCCTTCCCCAAAGGTCAACTGTCGCGTTCGCAGACTGATCCACCCACTCCTTCGGCAGAACGACGGTCTGGCGGCGCTCCTTCAGATGGTCATCTCCCAAGCTCTTAAAGTGTGTGTCTTCAGCCAACACTATCGCTTCGCCCAGTTCGGACAAGCATTGCCCCACATCACCCTCTTTTCTCCAAGCCTCGGTAGTCTTGGGGTATTCTCTCTCGGGTGGTCGGACCAACTGGCTGGGCCTCGACGCACCGCACTGCAGCAGGAACTCGGGATCATGCGGTCTGACGTGGCTGAAGAACCACTGTGCCTGTGCTTCCGGGAGTAGCCCTCCGTCCACAAGCTCTGCGGCTACATGGAATATCGCTCGGCGGGCAACGGCGGCGCGGGGACGATTGTAGGGAAACTCGGGGCCGACGGTTTTCAACTCGTCCAACTGTTGTTTTTCTGCCTCGGCCGACCACTTCTCGAACGGTTCTATCTGTCGCATAAGCGCGGCCGTGCGCGAAAGAACGGCGCCGGGTTCGAGTTTCACTGCCTTTGCAAGGAATTCCGCCTCTAGGTGATATGGCCGCACCATGACAGCCGGAATAGCCGTATCAGGGCACACTTCACCTACCGCAGGTGGCCTGTCCAACAGAAATGCCCCGCTCTTGTCTTCGGGAAGCCACAGGCGATAGACGGCCGGCAGTTCGGATCTGGGGGAAGCCTCAGACGGAGTCCAGTCCAGGCGAGCACATATGGCCAGCGCCATCTGCCGCACGGCATAGTTGGAACAAGCGCCCAACTTTGTGATCTCAGCCTGCAGCGGAATCACTAACGAAGGGTCTTCCACGGCCAAGGCCTCTGCAAGACGGATCATGTGCCATTGCTCGCACGCGCTGCCTGCTAGGCCACGAGCGATGGCTGCTATTGCCTCCGTGCAACCGGCGCGAGCAGCCCTTGCGAGCCCGCGCATGGCCGCGAGGCGAACCTCAGTGCAGGGATGTACCGCGTGCGCCACCAGGAGGTCCACCAGCGCTTGGCCTGCGCGATCATCCAGAACAGGAGTCTGCCACTCGGGCGGCGGAACACTGGCAACGTCCCTCTCATCGAAGAGAGCCCGCAAGTGGTCTTCGATCTCCGGCCAAAGCACTTCTGGGGCAACCTCCTCACCCAGGAGCCGGAGAACAGCGGGGATCTTCGTTGTGATTTCGTGCGCCGCATAATTCTTGTCCACCAGCTCGCGAGCGATGGTTTCGTATGCCTTTCTTTTCGCGTAGCCGGGATCGATACGGCGAAGCAGTGCGGTCGCACCCTTGGCATTCGGTTCATCTCTCAACTCTGTGGAGAACTGATAGGGATCTTCCAGCACCTCCTCCGCTAGCAGTCGGGCCGTGGCCACATCGCCGAGATCATGAAGTCGCTCGCCAACCTCAAGCAGCAACTCGGTTCTGCCCTTGGCACGCAACGGCTCAATAAGAGCAAAGAGCTGTTGCCGGCCTAGTCCACCTAGGAGAGGGCGCACCCGCGAATCCCAGTTGTAGCCATAGTGTTCGTCGGTTGCCGCCCGAAGCGTCTCAATCAAGCCAGCGAACGTTGAACACCGCTGCCTTACATCATTTTCTGTGAGTTCCTCTCCGGTCTTGAGCCGTAGCGATGGAGGGGGAACTGGTGAGGGCGCATCTGAAGATGCCATGGCCTCTTCGGCATTATCGTTTGAGTACCTCTCGGGAAGCCCGCGTTTCTTAAGCGCGCTATCCAGTCCATGACGCCAGCCTTCCCGGGAGGTCGCCAAAGCGAGGGTATCACAGACCAGAATCACGTCATCGAGAGCCGCCAGGGCCGCATCCTTCGGCAAGTGGGCCAGAATGTAATTGCCCAACCGTTCCGGCACTTGCTCGGATGTGACATAGGTGGCTAGGGGCAGGAACAAGTCCACTGCTGCCGCGATGAGCAATTCGGGTCTGTCGAGAGAAGATGTCGAGGCGGCACAGATCAATGATTTAAGCCCTGTCTGGTGCCACCATCGTACGCCGCGCCCGCAGAACCACTGAGTCAGTCGGACCGCATTCCGCGGACTTTGTCGGAAAGCAACTTCCACAAGCTCCTGCGCGGCTTCTCTGGCCCCCTGGTCTGTTGAATGCTCGAGCGTGACCATGGCGCGGGCCATCCACGGAATCAGGCGACGACTTTCTTCCGGCCGCTTGTCTAGGTACTCGCCGAGATGCCTGATCCAGGCGCTGGACTGGTAGTCTTTTCGGTATCCAACTCCCACGGCGGACTTGCGCATTTGTTCCAGGGAGTTGCGGACGCGCTCGCTCTCCCCAACATCCAGCCAAGCCTTGCCCTGCCTCGCGTGATGCCACACGCGTGAACTGATATCAAGCCCTTCGGCTTGTTCGTCAAGAGCGGCCAAATGCTGCACGCCCCAGGACCTTGCCATCCCGCGACGCATGGCTTCGAGGATTACCTTGCGTTTCACGTCGATGGGCCACTTTGGGGCGTGTGGTCCAGCCCATTCGGCATCGAGCACAGCCATCAACTTCTCAAGACAGCCGAGGCCATGCATCGATATCTCGGCTGTCAACTCTTCGTAAAAAGCCGCCCTTGCGCTCAACGCGCTATTCCAGTCGTGCCAGTCCCGAGTTTCCTGCCAATCGCGATAGAAGAGGCGCACAAGGCCGAGTGTTTCTTGGGCAACATCGACACTGGCAAGCGGCCTGCCGCGCCACCTCCGTCCGCGCAGTTGAGCCAAATGACAAAGGGCTCGCTCAAACAGTACCATGCCGTTTCTTCCCGACTCGGGGACATCGGGAATCAACTCGCGAGGCCGTGGGTGATTGTCAATCAAAGCGCACAGCAGGGAGTTTAGGCGTATCCGTTGCCTCCACAGGGAGAGATCTTTTACTTCGGCACCATACAGGCCCTTCTGGAGGTCCGGCTGAGGCAATCCCGCAATCCATTGCCTTGCTGAGTCAGCGTCACCGCCTATACGATAGATGCACACAGCAATCTCGGCACGATCGTCTGCATCACACTGTGGTGGCGTGACAGTCTGCCCCAGCCTTCCCAATTCTGCCTTGAGAGTCTCAGCATTGCCTGCTTCGCGTGCATGCCCTACGGCATCCAGCGTCAGCCTTAGCCAGTAGGGTTGGTCTAGCGGGTTTGCGGGATTCAGGGTCGCTCGCACTGTACAGAACTCGGGCCACTTCTCGCCTTCAAGCAGTTCTATTCCAGCCTCCAACCGCATGCGATTCCGCACCTCGGCGAGAAACTCCTCCTTCGACGTCTTCAGAAGGACGGGCAGGGGTTCTGAATCCAGTTCTGCGATGAGCGACACGACAGCCGCCGTCCCGCGGAAGTGCACCGCGGCTGCAGCCCAGTTATTTAAGGCATCTCTGTCGTACAGAGCCGGGCTCTGATCGACGTGCACACGCTTGCCGAGAATATCAGAAGGCTCGGCAAGATCAAAGAGGGCGGTTGCGTCGGCAACACGGCCAGCGGCTAAGAGAGCAAGTGAGGCCTTCAGCGCAACACTGGGGGCGGCAATAAGCTTCTGTCCATCCCGGAGAAGTTCAATAGCGGATTCATATTCGCCCAGACCAATGAGCAGGTCAATGTTCGTTTCTTCATCTTGTTCCTCGTATCGTTGCTGGGCCTCTTTGAGGGCAAGAGCAAGACGCACCATCGCCAGAGGGTCTTGCTCCTTCGCGGCAGCTTCGAGCGCCCAGTGTATACTCCTGATAACCCGATCAACAGGAGTTCCAGTATATGCCGCTTGTCGGAAGAATGATTGAGTGGCAATCTGGAGGACTGTCCGACCATCACCTTGTCTGGTACGATGGTAGAGCTCCTCCAAGCGATGGCGTGCCTCCCTGCCGTTCACCCGGAGATGTTCGGCAATGCGGCCATGATAGCTCCGATCCTGCACCTCATCGTAAGCACCCACAGCCGACTTTGCCGTCTCGGCTTCAACGTAGACTCGAAAGCTGTTGTGGAAGAAGGTCCATCTGGTCTCGTTCTCGCGCTGAAAATAGTGCCCCGCCTCTTGCCGCAGGCGGCGCAAGACATTGCCGTCGGCCCAGGTGGCTACCCATCCCATGTCAATGGGCGCGCGCATTCTGCACATAAGGGCTAGGATATCCACCACTTGAGGATCTTCGTCCCGCAGGGCGGACCAATAGGCAGAGTAACTCGCGGGAACACCAACCTTGTACTTGGCGGCCGTCTTCAACCCGACATCAATGTCATCTGAATCCGCCAAGAGGTTCAGAAGATACCGAAGGGCCAGAGGATGGCCCTCGCAAAGCTGGAATATCAGATCTTCTTGCTCGCCTGTTATCTTCCGGCTGGGCAAAGCGCGTGAAACAATGTCATGAACGGCGGGTCTGCCAAGTCGTCCAACCTCAATGCGCCGGTCGGCCGTCTGGACGGAGTCTCTGACTTCACGGGGCAGGTCCTCAAGCTCGTCGGTCTGCGAGCCAAGGACAAACAGGACCCCTTCAGGAATCTGCGAAGGCAGCGGAAGGTCATGGAGGAACGAACGGTCAGGGTGGTACTCGCGCGGAACATGGTCGAGCCCGTCTACCAGGACCACTGTCTTCCTGCCGTGATTGCCAAAATCTGTCGCAATCGCCTGCATCTGCCGGTGCAGAACCGCTTGAAGGCCCTGCCTGTCCAGTGGTGAGACGGCGCCCTCTCCGCCGCGGAAGCCAGCTTCTGAGATCTGGCAGACAAGATCGTGAAGGAAACTCGTGGATTCTCCCCGAATTTCCAGGGGTTCGCCTGTCTTGGGGATGTAAGCGTAGTACTTCACCACCCGTTCCGCGCGATACCTAAGCAAGTGCGTCAGCAGTGTCGATTTGCCCGATCCGGGGCTTCCAAGCACGGCAAGGTAACCGCTGGGCAGGCGATCAATTGCTGCGTTGACCGCTGCCACCGTGTCCTCTATTGGGCGATAGAGGTCGTTCTCAACGGGAAACTCGTGCTTTCGCCTGAGGTAAAAATGCTCTGTCCACCCGAGCGTCTGTAGCAGCTCATCGAGGCCAAGCTCCACAATCCTCTGTGGGGATCTTATAGCCTCAAACAGTCGTGAACGAATGTGCTCCACGTCGCGCCGAACCGTGGTCTCATCCTGCACCTGAAGCGGATCAACGAGGGGCAGCGAAGAGGCAAGGTCAAGTTCACAGTCCGATGCAAACTGGCGAAACTCAGCGTCGCTCAGGCCGCTTTCGGCTTGCAGTTGCCCCATGGTGTACTGCCAACCAGCCTCAAGACTGTCCAAGGGCGCATCGAGGTCTGCACGCCAAGGATTCCAAGCCTGCGCCAGGAAGGCCGCCAGATGCCTCCGTGTTCCGCCCGAAAAATCAACCGGAAGGTTGTCATTGGATGATGCGAAGTCGTTTGTGACAAGATGAACTACAACACGGCAACCTGGTCTTTGAATACGGAGCCGCTGCCAGCCCTCAGCCAGTTGTCTGATAAGTGACGGTTTACCATCAGACTCTCTCGCGAGGTCAGACCACGTGATTGCTCCCGAGTAGGTTGACCACTTGACCTGAAAAGCGTCCACGCGGTTGTGTGTTCCCAGCTGGAAGTCATCAACCCTACCCGCATCTGGATCAGCGATTTTGATCCACTCCAGCCGCCTCTGGACAAGAGCCTTCAATATCAAGGCCGCGCCCAACGTGTATTGCGGAACATAGCCCGCCATGGCCCGGCGTTCGCCGTCCGCAGGATTGGCAGCCATGGTTCTTCCTCTAAGAATGCCCCGGTGCCCTTCACAATCTGCCCAAACTCGTGGAACCACTGACAACCCGACCGATTGGCTTATTTCACGGCGATCTTCTTGGCATCTTGATTATCTGAACGCAGAACAGTCCCAAGCGGGCTCGCGAGTCTCTCGCGCCACGTCTGGTCCTCGGGCGTGGCGCCGCGAAGCCGAAGTGTGTAGGCCCGCTGAGTGACGGGTGCAGCCGCAATCTTGCTCATTGAACGTCCCCCCTGCAAAGATTCTCACGTGTACGAACGGTCAAGGTTCAGCCGGAGCAGGTTCCCGAGAACCTGCTGGTCGATCTCCTGGCGGCGGGCGGCAAGGGCGTGGCCGGCGGTGAGCGGGAAGCCGGCGCCGGTGTCCTTCCAGACCTCGGCCCAGTCGGGCGACCAGCCGCCGGCGGGATCGACCTGGGCGTAGGCGGCAAGGACGGCCCGGTCGAGCCGCTCGTGGGCAAGCTGGAGCCACGTGGGCCGCTCGTTGTAGAGGTTCGTCAGCGTTCGCACTTTCAGCCGGGGGTCCTTGGCGGCCGCGGCCATGATGATCGATTGCCGCACCAGCGGCCGGGCCTCGGCCGGAATGTCGGAAAGGTCCTCGGCGGCGTCGACAGTGGCGGCAATCGGTGCGATCCATTCCGGCGGGTTCAACCACCGCTCCCGCTGATCGCTTAAGTCCCGCGCGGCCGCCGAAATCTCCTGCCACAGCGGGTCGGCCGTCGGCTCCTGCCCCGGCGGCCACGGCAGCGGGAAGGTCTCGAAACAGGTGGTGGGCGTGTAGCGGAAACCCGACTCAGCCTCCCTCACTTGAGTCCCTTTGCGGCGGGCCCAGAGTTCGTGAACCGCGCCGTGCAGGACGCCCAGGAAGTAGTCGTCGGACCGGGCGAAGACGATGATCTGGTGGTCGGGAAGTATCTCCTTGCCCAGCCACGTGAACAGGCGGTGTTTCGCCACCATTGCCGTTGCCAGATATCGCGGCAACGGGGCAAATGCCTGCCGCATGGCCGGCCGCGGTTCGACGTGAATCCACCACCGTTCGGCATAGGCGGCGCGGCGGTTGTGCTCTCGCTCGGGCCTGACGGTTCGCGACACCCGCTCGAAGGGGGCCTCAAAGCCGGCCGCCTCCTTCATGGGCATCTCGCAGCCGAAATCGATGATCCACATGGCCCGCGTCCGCTTCGTGAGATCAGCCCCATTGACCCACGGAGCCAGAACTTGGGAATTGGGCCGGCCGCTGGGGTTGGGCTGGGCCAGCAAGTGCCGGGCTTCTTCGCAGGAGATGTCGAAGTCGCCGCCCTTGGTGTCGCCCATGTAGGCGATGTCCTGGTTCTGTGGCAGCGCCGGCGCCTGCGACAAATCCACGCCGGAGGCAAGATCGGGGCTGATCGAGGCCACCGCCTGGCCATCAAGGGTCCGTTCCTTCTCGGCCCCGGAATCAAACCCGATCATCGACACGTGCACGTTGGCGCCGTCGAGGACCCAGTCGCGGTCGCTCCAGGCCATGAAGATGTCGCCGGACTGCTTGATGCGGTCAAGGACCGTGCGGTTGTCGCCGCCGCGGATGCCCTGGGTGGCCAGGAGGCCCGCCCGGGTGGACGGCTTGGCGGCAATCGCCCGGCGGGCCTGCTCGAACCAGTAGCAGCAAAGGTCCGACGACTTGGGCAGGTCGTGCGCGGCGTACATGGCCGCAACGTACTCATCGGGCAGGCCATTGGCGCGGAAGAGCTTGGAGCCCAGGAACGGCGGGTTGCCGATGATGAAGTCCGCCTCGGGCCATGCGGCCGGGACGGGCAGCTTGGGATTGGAGCGGTCGAGGATCGCATCCCGCTCCTCGATGGTCTTCATCTTCTCGAGGATCGGGTTGTCGGGATAGCCGAAGCCGTTGTCGGTCTTCCACTGCAGGTAGCCGATCCAGATGACCACCTGCGCCAGTTCGGCGGCGTAGGGGTTGATCTCGATGCCGTGGAGTTGTAGCGGCCGCACCTGCGGCAAGAGCGCGGCCTGGACATCGGGCTGCGCGGCAAACGTCACAACTTCCTTCTCTAGGTCCAGGAGTTGCTGGATGGCCACGTAGAGGAAGTTTCCCGAGCCGCAGGCCGGGTCGAGAATGCGGAGCGAGGCCAGGTGCTGGATGAAGCCCTGGAGGGTCTTGTCGATGGCGGCATTGAGTTTCTTGCGGGTGGCAACGGTCTTGGCGGCGCGGCGGCGGGCCACGAGGGCCTCGACCTCGCCCCGCACGGCGGCCCACTGGCGGCGGAGCGGCGCCATGACGACCGGTTCGATCACCAACAGGATGTCGTTGCGGCTGGTGTAGTGGGCGCCGATCTGTGCCCGCTTCGAGGGGTCCAGCGACCGCTCAAACAGCGTGCCGAAGATCGAAGGCTCGACGGCCGACCAGTCCTGCTCGGCGGCCAGGATGAGCGAGGCGATCTCGCCATCCGAGAGTTCCAGGGCCGGGGCGATGCCGAACAGGCCGCCGTTGAACCACGGGATGCGCTCGAAGCCGAAGGCCCCGCCCGTCTGCATCTTGATGAAGAGTTCGGTCATGCGGTCCCGCAGTTCCGCCGGGCGGTTCTGCCACTGGCGGAGCATGCGGGAGAAGAGTTTCTGGGGCAGCAGGTTCACATCCTCGGCGAAGAGGCAGAACATGACCTTCATGAGGAAGTGGGCGGCGGCGTGCGGGTCGTGGCCGCGCGACTGAAGCGTCTGGGCGATGGCCCCGATGTGGCGGGCCACTTCTTCCGTAACAGTTTCGGTACGGATGGTGGGGCAGAAGGAGGCCGGGTCGGTGAAGACCCGCCGGAGGAGCGCCAGGTTCTCGGGCTTGGCCAGGTCGGCCAGCGCAATCGAGTGGACCTGCTTGGCGGTGCCGGTGAAGTTGGTGTGGATCTCGGTGCGGGCGATGTCGGAGACGATGAGGAGCGGCGGATTGCCCAGGGCCTCGCGGTACTGGCAGAGCTGGCGGTAGGCCTCGGCAAGATCCTTATACTTGTCCTTGCGCTTGTACTCCCATCCGAACTTGCCCTTCCACCAGACGTCGGCGAAGCCCCGGTCGCCCTTGGTCTTGACTGAGGCCGGCCCGGTGACGGCGACGCCTTTCTCGAAGGTGTACTCGGCCCCGGTGGCATCGTGCTCAGCGGGGGTGGGCTGGCCCAGGAGGCGGCAGAGGTCGATGAAGTGTTCCTGGCTGGCCGCCCGTTCGGGCAGGTCGACGCGCGACCACTTGGCGACGAATTCAGCCGGGTTCATGTGTGTAGCCTTGCTGGTGCCTGAAGGATTGTGCCGCACCGGCGCTGGAATCACAAGAGGAAACCTCGCCGTATGACAACGTGTTGCCTGATTGCGGCATCGGCGCCGATCTCTCATTGTGGTCGAGGGTTTCGCGGTCATGTTTGGCCGGGCGAACATGCAAAAGCGAAACCGGGACGCCTGTTTGCGGCGCGTGCCGCAAGGTGTTGCGGGTGCCGGGCTTCCGGGCGTGTGGTCCACTTGGGGGTTGACCAAACAAATCAGAGATTCTGGGGCGGGAGAGAGACGAAACGGCGGCGGGTGGCGGCGCGAGACCAGACGAGGGGTCCAGACGCCGCCTGCGTGCGTCCTGTCGAATTCACGAAGAAGGCCGCAGAATCACGCCAGAAGTCGCGTGGCGAAGGTCAGGCAGAGAAGGACAGTGGCACAACACAACGGCCGGAGAGACGTTTCGCGGCCGAAGGGATGGTGGGCGCTACAGGACTTGAACCTGTGACCTCGTGGGTGTGATCCACGCGCTCTAGCCAGCTGAGCTAAGCGCCCACAGAGCAGATGCCATGGCAGACTATACCCTATCGCGGGGGCCACTTTCAAGACCTAACCTTTTCGGCCGACCCAACCTCTCCGGCGGAATTCCGCGCCACCTCTCCCGCGATCTGCTGTCCTGCGATTTGCTTGGCAAGGGGCATCCCGGCCGATAGCATGGCATCCGCAACGTACGGAAAAGAGAGGGCAAGGCATGGCTCAGAGATTGCGGCACGTGAACGTGGCGGTCATCGGGCTCGGCATGGGCGGGGCGCACCTGAAGGGGTACTCCGAGCACCCCGGGTGCACGGTCGCGGCCATCTGTGATGCGAATGGGGAGCGTTTGGCCCGTCGCGGGGCGGAGTTCAAGATCGACGAGTCGCGCCGGTTCATCTCGGTCGATGCGCTCCTCGCGGCCGCAGGGGACCTCGGACTCAACGCCGCCAGCATCGTCCTGCCGAACACCCTCCATGCGCCGATGACGATCAAGGCGCTGCGGGCCGGCCTGCACGTCCTGGGCGAGAAACCGATGGCGATGAACTCCGCCCAGGCCCGCCGCATGATTGCCGAGGCGAAGAAGGCCCGCCGGACGCTCGGCATCAACCTCTCGTTCCGCTTCACGCCGCAGAGCCGCGCGCTTAAGGAAATCGTCGATGCAGGGCGGCTCGGCCGCGTCTATTACGCCCACACGCGGTGGTGGCGGCAGAGGGGGCTGCCGGGGTTCGGCGGATGGTTCGGCGCGAAGAAACTTTCGGGCGGCGGCCCGATGATCGACCTCGGCGTGCACCGGATGGACCTTGCGATGTGGCTGATGGGCGGGCCGCAGCCGGTTGCCGTGAGTGCCGCCGTCTATGACCCGATCGGGTCGCGCCTGGCCCGC
Organism: uncultured Anaerolineales bacterium; assembly: GCA_964353455.1. GTDB lineage: Bacteria > Planctomycetota > Phycisphaerae > FEN-1346 > FEN-1346 > CAYGWP01. Next base: position 12,472 of record CAYGWP010000188.1, on the reverse strand, counting down.
GAGCAGAAGAGAAAGTTCGATGTCGAGGACCTCGGCGCGGCGTTTGTCCGGTTCGAAAACGGCGCGACGCTCACGCTCGAGGCGTCGTGGGCCGGTTTCTGCGGCAAGAATGAGGACATGGTCACTGAGGTCCTGGGCGATCGCGGCGGCATCGTCCAGCGGAACGTCGGCGAGGGGTACGACTTCGAGGCCCGCGTGTTCACGGAGGAGGGCGGGTCGCTGGCCGAGACGATCATCAAGCGCCGCCTGGCACCGGCCCCATCTCCATATGCCGACTTCATCGATGCCCTGCTGGAGGGGCGGCCGACGCTGGCCACCGCCGAGGACGGCCTCAAGGTCCAACAGGTGCTCGACGCGATTTACCTCTCGGCGAAACTCGGCAAGGAAGTGCGCATCAAGTAATGCGTGTACTCGTTCCCGATTTCTGGGTTCCCATGCTCGAGCCGGAAGCGGCCCGCCGCGGCATGCGCATCACGTGGGTCGCGTATGGGGCGGGCAGGGCGGGGCCGTTTCCGGGGGCCGAGGTCATCTTCCGCCCCGACCACGCCCGGTTCTGGAAGGAGGCGCTGGCGGCGGCCGGGGACGTCCGGTACTTCCACACCACGAGCGCCGGCGTCAATGACATCCTGCCCCTGACCGCCCCGCGCGGGATCACGCTGACGGAGTCCGGAACTGTTTATCGCATCTCGATGGGTGAGTTTGTCCTCTCGGTGATGCTCTTCATGGCCAATCGCCTGGGCGAGCACTGGGAGCGCTTCCGCGCCGGAAGGTGGCAGCACCTGAAGCACGAGGAACTGGCCGGCCTGACTTGCGGCATCGTGGGCCTCGGGCCAATCGGCTTGGGCGTGGCCGAGCGTGCCGCCGCATTCGGGATGCGCATCCTCGGCTGCCGCCGGAGCGGTCTGCCCGTGGAGATGGTCACTGACGTCGTGCCGCCCGACCGGATGGACCGCCTCTGGCGCGAGAGCGATTATCTCGTGCTGGCGTGTCCGCTTACGCCCGAGACGCGGAGGGTCGTGAATGCCGAGACGCTCGCAAGGATGAAGCCGACCGCGCGCCTTATCAACATCGCCCGCGGCGGACTCGTGGATACAGATGCCCTGGTTGAGGCGCTTCGCGCCGGCCGCATAGGCGGCGCAGCGCTCGACGTGACCGACCCGGAGCCTCTGCCGGCGGCGCATCCCCTGTGGCGTCTGCCGAACGTTTTCCTCACGCCGCACAACGCCCCCGGCGAGACCGACCCGCTCCTTCGGCGAAAATTGGAGTTGTTTCTCGACAACCTCCAACGGTATCTTGCCGGGCAGGCGCTTCTGAACCTGGTTGATGTCGCACGGGGATACTGAAATGGCTTTCGAAATCCATCGAGGCACGAACATCTCGCACTGGCTCAGCCAGTCGAAGGCCCGCGGGGCCGAGCGGCGGGCCTACTTCACGCGGGCAGATGTGCAGCGGCTGGCCGACCTTGGCCTCGACCACCTGCGGATCCCCATCGATGAAGAGCAGATGTGGACCGAGAAGGGCGACCGCGAGAAGGAGGCGTTCGATCTCCTCGATTCCGCCCTCGAATGGTGCCAGGCGGCGAACCTCAAGGCGATCGTGGACCTCCACATCCTGCGGTCGCACCATTTCCTGGACGCCGAGCCGCGGCTCTTCACCGAACCTGCGGAGGAGAAGCGGTTCGCGGGCCTCTGGCTCGACCTCTCGGCCCACCTCAGGCGCCGGCCGCGCGACCGTGTTGCGTACGAACTCCTGAACGAGGCGGTGGCCGCCGATGCCGCCGACTGGAACCGCGTGGCCCGCGCGGCATACGTGGCGGTCCGCCGCGAGGAACCGGAGCGCACCATCGTCCTGGGGTCGAACCGATGGAACTCAGCCCTGACGTTCCACGAACTCGACGTCCCCGCGGGCGACACGCACCTTGTCCTTACGTTCCACTACTATCTGCCGATGCTCATCACGCATTACCGCGCATCATGGGTGCAGATGGGGGAATATGACGGCCCGGTCCACTATCCCGGGCAGCCGGTGCCGCCGCACGATTGGGAGAAACTCGCGCCCGAGATGAAGACGCTGCTTGCCGATAAGAACGCGTTCTACAACGCCCAGGTGATGGAGCGGGACCTTGCGGCCGCCCTCGCGGTGCGGAAGCGCACGCACCTGCCGCTCTACTGCGGCGAGTTCGGGTGCATCAACCTCTGCCCCGACCCGGTGCGGAGGGCGTGGTATCGCGATTTCCGGGCGGTGCTCCGGAAACTGGGCATCGCGTGGGCAAACTGGGACTATAAGGGCGGCTTCGGCCTCTTCGACGCCAAGGGTAAACCGACAGTCGTTGTTGACGCGCTGTTGAAGTGATTCTTGGTTAGCCGCCCATCTTGATGGGCGCGTCTTTGAAAGGGCGCACCATGCCATCACATGACGCGATGAACTTCACCGGCCTGGGCTCGCTGCCCCTAATTCGCAATGTGGACACCCGCTCGATCTCGGCCGAGAACCCCGACGGCGCGAAAGGCGGCGGGGCCAAGGCCGTGCCCGACCCGAAGAACCCCGCGCGCGAACTCGGCGCAGGCTGGAAGGTCAGACCGTGCGTCACCGTCAAGGCGGGCGAGACGGTGACGCTGGCCGACATCGAGGGGCCGGGCGTCATCCGACATATATGGATAACCGTGCGGTCGGAGGCCCTGCGGTCGTGCGTCATCAGGTTCTACTGGGACGGCGAGAAGGCGCCGTCGATCGAGACGCCGCTCGGCGACTTCTTCGCCCTCGGCCACGGTCTCCGCACCAAGGTCGTCAGCCTTCCCGTGGCGGTGTGCCCGAGCGGCGGCATGAACTCTTACTGGCCGATGCCGTTTTCGAAGCACGCCCGCATCACCGTCGCCAACGAGTACCACGAGGACCACGGCGGTTTCTTCTACCAGGTCGATTACGCCCTGGCCGGCGTGCCGAAGGATGCCGGGCGGTTCCACGCCCAGTTCCGCCGCAGCCTGACGGCCCGCGAGAACCCCGAGCACGTCATGCTCGACGGCGTCAGGGGCAAGGGCCACTACGTAGGCACATATCTGGCATGGACGCAACTGTCCGGCGGCTGGTGGGGCGAGGGAGAGGTCAAGTTCTACATCGACGGCGACCGCGACCACCCGACCTATTGCGGCACGGGAACCGAAGATTACTTCGGCGGGGCGTGGGGCTTCCACACGCCCGAAGGCATCGAGGAGCCGTTCTGCACGCCGTTCCTGGGCCTGCCCCTGTCGCTCCAAAAGCCGGGCCAGGTGCCGCGGCACGGCCTGTACCGCTGGCACATCACGGACCCGATCCACTTCGCCAGGGACCTGCGGGCGACGATCCAGGCCCTCGGCTGGTGGCCCGGCGGCAAGTACCAGCCGCTGACCGACGACATCGCCTCGACCGCCTTCTGGTACCAGTCCGAGCCGCACGCCGCGTTCCCGGAGTTTCCGGGGCTGAACGAGCGCTTCGCGCGTTAGCGCTTTTCGAGCCGCGACCTGGGATACCGCGCGGTGGGTCTCCCGACCCACCGCGCCCGAATGCGGCGTAACGAGCTCAGCAGCGCGGTGTGCGCGGCGGGTCGGGAGACCCGCCGCGCGAAGTGCGGAAGGCGGTTACGGTCGTGTGCCCGCCGGCTCGGGCTGCCCCGGCCACTTCTTGTAATACGCGTTAACGTCGCCGCGCGAGAAGTACGCGCGGTAGGCGCGGGCGACGTTCGAGGGGCGGCAACTCCCGTCGGCCAGCCGCTCGAAGACCTGGCGGCCGGAATAGTAGTGGTGGTGCATCCCGAACTGGTCGAAGATGCGGAAGAAGTCGTTCATCAGCACCTTCTGGGCCAGGGTGTCGTCTGTGCTTTCGGCGAACCCGCCGAACTCCCCGCAGTGCATGCACACGCCGTGCCTGGCCTGGAACATAAATGCAGGCATCCACATCTGATAAATATTGGTGATGTCCTTCTCCATCGTCGGCCAGCGGTCCGAGGGCTTAAGCAGGCGGAAGTTGTAGTCGTGGAAACTATAGACCGTCAGCGGGTCGCCGGTCGGCTCGATGAGGGCCAGTTGCTGTATGGCCCCCCACGCCTCGCACGGCTCGATATACAGGAGGTGCGTCTTATCGATCGCCCGGACGCGGCGCGTCAGGTCCTTCAACGCGGGATTATATTGCTCGTGCTTGTGATGGAACGGCTCGTTGATGAGGTCATAGGCGACCTGCCAGAACGGCCTTGCCCCCAGTTGCCGCGCGATCTTCTCGTAGTGCTCGGTCACGCGGGCCATGAAGGCCGGGTAGTCGCCCGTGACGGCCGCTGCCCTGTCGCCGAGGGTCTCATCTATGTTATTCATATAGTTGATGCCCGCGTCCTTGCAGGCGTCGGCCGTGATCTGGACCCGCGTGCGGGTGTCGTCGGGCGGGAACATCCCCTTGGGCGGCGGCTGGTCGGACCAGTTGTGCTGCGGCCGGAAACTGTTCGCCCCGACGGCGGCCATCAGTTCGCACTCCCGCTTGTTGCCGGTCACGCCCGCGTCGCCCCCGGCGAACATCCACGATGTGAAGCCGATGAACCGCGGGTACGGCTCGACCGGGTACGAGTACGAAACGCGGTCGGCGTCCTTGACGGCCCGGTACGGCGCGGGCATGCCGCCGTCCTGGACCACCTCGATCCGCGTGGCCTCGTCCAGCGCCAGGCCGCGGAACTTCGTATCGACGGCATACGATGCCAGCGCGGGCAGCGGGGCGATCCGCAGCGGCTTCGTGCCCCACTCATCCTTCGTCTCCAGGTAGTCATAGACGACGGTGTGCCCCAGGACCGGCCCGGCCGGCACCTTGTCGATGGCGATGGAGTCGTACGGTTCGCCCGGTTTGATGACCCGCGTGACTTCCATGTAGTTGACAGGGACCGCCAGGGCCGCGCGGGACCAGAAGGCGGCGGTCGCCGCGATCACGGCCGGGTCCTCGGGCGGCTTGGCTTTCGCCCACGGCCTGACGGCGATGATTCGCCGGCCGCCCTCCGGCAGTTTCACGCGCGTAAGGCCCGGCTCGCAGGTGATGGCGGCGGGGCTCTTCTCGAAGACGAGGAGGATCGGCCTTGCGGCCGCCCCGTCGGGCCACACGAGCACCCAGTTACCGGCAGGCAGGCGTCCGCCCTTGAGGTCAAGGCCACCCGCGCTCTCGATCAGCGGCCGTCCGCTGCCGGCGATGAAGAGCCTCGCCTTCCCCGCGTGGCGGATCTCAAGCGTGCCGGTTTCAGGCGTGAGGACGACGCACGGCGACAGCGGCGTCGAGAGGACCGCGACCGGCGGCGTGGACTTCGCTTCGGGGGCGTCGAGCGCGGGGCACGCGGCCTCCACCGTGCCCACGAGGCCCCGGCGCTCGCCGTCGGCCTGGATGCGGACGGCCAGGAAGTTCTCGCCCCCGTAGTTCACTTCCTCCGGCGCAAGCCTGTACGTGCGGTTGCCCTGGCCGCTGCCGCGGGCGGTGAGTTCGCGGTCGTTCAGCCACAGCCGTTCCTGTCCCGCCACGGGCACAGTGAGGACGACCTCGCTGCCGGCCCACTCGCCGGGAACGTGGAGGCGCGTGCGGTACCACGCAGCGCCCTTATAGTCGGCGAATCGCTTGTCGGCCTGCCAGCCGGTCCCGACGGGGAACATCGCCATCTGCGTCTCGATGTTGTAGCCGATGGACCAGCGGAGTTCCGCGACGCCGGAGTCTTTCGGGTCGGTGGCGAAGAGCCAGCGGTTCGGCGCCGGCACCTTCGTCGGCCCGGTTACGGGGTTGATGCGCACGCCCCACTTGGAGATATCGCTATCCGTAAGTCCGGGATGATTGAACCACCCCAGGCGGTCGTAGCGGCTCTCGTTGAGGCGGGGCAGGGGATGGCCGAGAGCCTTCTGGAGTTGCCTGCGGATTTCCGGCATCTTCGGATCGTTTGGGCCGACCACCGCCGGCCAGGGGCCCGCAGTCGTCGTGGAGGCGAGGCCGAGGGCCTTGGCCTCGTCCATCCGGGCGACGCCTTCGGAGAGGCGCTCCACCGCAATCGCGAGGTCGGCGTCCATGCCGGCGGCCGACTGGGCGGCGGGTTTCTTCGCATCTTCCAGAAGGCGCGTCGCTCCCCTGATAACCTCTCGGCCGAGCGGGTCGGCCTGGAGCCGGGCCGCGCCGCCCCATGAATAGGCCGCATCGCCGTTAATGTAGATGCCCTTCTTCGCGAGGAGTTCCAGCCGCCAGACGGCGTCCGCGACGGTCTGCTCGTGCCGCGCCTGGGCGGCCTTGGCGGCGGCCGCCGTCAGGGCGTCCTCGGGCGCCGTCCACTCCTCGCCCGCCTTGACGGGGGCGGCATCGCCCTTGTATCCCGGCCGCATGACAGGTTCGTCTTCAATGATGGTTGTGGGGGCGAATTTTGCGACGGTCCACTTGTCGTCGGTCGCCAGCGGCGCGAGACGCTTGGCTGCGGCGTAGAAGCCCCCGTCGAGGACAAATCCCTTTGCCGGTGCGCTGACCACGATGACGTGCCGGCCGGGCGTCAGGCGGTCTGAGAGGTCAACCTCGTGCGCGCGGCTCGGGTCGGGCGGGATTGCGGCGGCCTTCTCGGATCGCGGCTGCGGCGCCCAGCGGTACGCCAGTTCGCCATCGACATAGACATACACATAACTCATTGTCCGCACGAGGGCCGTCGCGCGGTCGGCCCCTTTCGGCACGTCGATCTCGGTGCGATAGACGAGCGGGCATTCTCTGACCTCGAACCAGAAAAGTGGCACGGGCCTGTACTGCGGCTCCTTGCCCTCGGGCCAGGCCGGCGTGAGCCAATTACCGGCGAGGGCGGGGCATGCGAGGGCGAGAATCGCGGCGGTGGCCGCAATGAAGGCTGTTCGGCGGGCGTGCATGTGCGACCTCCTGGCCAGGCTTGGTCGATGGGTCTGCGGCGGGCGAGTGTACAATCGCCGTGCGTGCCGTGCAAGCGCGGGCCCGCCGGCCCGGCTTGTCGGGGCGACGCCGGGGCGCGGCGGCGAATCGGCGAAATGCCATTGCCTTAGCCCGTCCGCGTGGTTTAATGGCGCGGCTGGAACGCACGGGGCATGAGCGGGGAGAGGCGAGTCGGACGCGATGGAGATTGAACTGGCGTATGGGCGCAACGGCGCCCGCATCACGGTGCCGGATGCGAACCTTGTGGGGGTCGTCGAGCCGGAGTGGCCGGCGGTCCTCGCCCGGCCTCAGGCGGCCGTGGCGGAGGCGCTGCGTCGCCCGGTCGCGGGCCCGCCGATCGACGCCGTCCTGGCCGATCGGATCGGTCTGCGCAGCCGCTCGGTCGGCTCCGCGGCCTGGCGCCGCGACTGGCGGAACTTCCGCACCGTCATAATCGTTAGCGATGGAACCCGGCCGTGCCCGAACCGCGACCTGCTGCTGCCGCTCCTCGAGGAACTCCGCCACGCCGGAGTTCCGAGCGAGTGCATCTCAATCCTCATCGGGACGGGCCTTCACGCGCCCGTGCTCGGGGCGGCCGCGCGGCGGCTCTTGGGCGATGAGACTTGCGCCGAGTACCGCGCCATCAACCACTTCGGGTCGCGGCCGGTGATGCTCTCGCGGCTGGGCCAGACGGCCGCCGGTACGCCGGTGGTCCTCGCGCGCGAGTGGGTGGAGGCGGACCTCAGGATCGCCACCGGTGTCATAGAGCCGCATCTTATGGCGGGCTTCTCGGGCGGGCGCAAGGCCATCTGCCCCGGCATCGCAGGCGATGAGACCGTCCGGGCGTGGCACTCGCCGAGGTTCATCGAGCACCCGAAGGCCCTGCCGGGGCACCTCGAGGGGAACCCCAGCCACGAAGAGGCGCTGGCGGTGGCCGACTTCGCCCCGCCGCACTTCATCGTCAACGTTACGGTGGACCGGCGCGAGTGCCTGACGGGCGTCTTTGCGGGCGAGATGCGGGCGGCCCACGAGGCCGGCGTCGCCTTCCTCCGCAGGCATATAGAGCGGCCCGTTCCGGAACCGTGCGACATCCTCGTCACCAGCAATGGCGGCTATCCGCTCGACGCCACGTATTACCATGGGCAGAAGGGCCTTCTGACGGGCCTGGCGATCCTGAAGCCCGGCGGGACGTTCATCTTCGCCGCCGCATGCGAGGACGGCCTCGGGCAGCGAGAGTTCACCGACATGGTCCTCCAGCACCGGAACCTGGATGAGTTCATGAGGTCGATCACGGCCGCCGGGGCCGAGGTCGTGAAGGACCAGTGGGGCCTGGAGAACCTCGCCAAGGCCGCCCGCCACGGCGAGATCTTCTTCTGGTCCGACCGGTTGCCGTGGAGCCTCCAGCAGCGGATGTTCGTAACTCCGGTACGCGGCCTCCAGGAAGGCCTGGCGCAGGCGTTTGCCAAACACGGCCCGCAGGCTCGCGTGACCGTCATGCCATACGGGCCGTACGTGCTGCCGTATGTCGCAAAGTGAGGCCTGAGTCTAGCCGCGACTCGAAGAGGAGCGCGTGGCCGTTGCACGTTTAGCCGCGACTCGAAGAGGAGCGCGCGGCGGGTGCACGTTTAGCCGCGACTCGAAGAGGAGCGCGCGGCAGTTGCACGTTTAGCCGCGACTCGAAGAGGAGCGCGCGGCAGTTGCTGTCGCCAACATTGGGAGTGGTCAAAATGAACGAACCGCGATTCGTTTACCCGATGATGCTGAACCTCTTTGGCCGCAAGGCCCTGGTGGTCGGCGGGGGGAATGTGGCGCTCAGGAAGGCCCAGGCCCTGGTTGAAGCGGGGGCCCATGTGCGGTGCGTGGCCCCCGAGTTCCTGCCCGACTTTCAGGCCGACGGGCGCCTGGTGTGCCTGACGGCCCCGTATCACGCCAAGCACGTCTTCGGCATGGCGATCGTCATTGCGGCGACGGATGATGAGGCGGTCAACCGGCACGTAGCCCACGACGCTCGCACGGCCGGGGCGCTCGTGAATGTTGTGGATACGCCGTCGCTGTGCGACTTTATCGTTCCGGCTGCGGTGGAGCGCGGGCGGCTCATGATCGCCGTATCGACCGGCGGCGCGGCCCCGAGCCTGGCCCGGAAGATCCGCGAACGGCTGGAGCGGGAGTTCGGCCCGGAATATAGGACGTATCTCGATGTGATGGAAGAGGTCCGCAGCGACCTTCAGGCCCGTAACCTGCTGCCTGATGTGCGGCGGCAGGTCTTCGAGCGGCTCTCGGAGGAAGACATTATCGCGGCCGCGCGCGAGGGGCCGGAGGCCGCACGCCGCGCGATGGATGCCGTGGTCGCCCAGATGCTGGGCGACAAATAAAGGCACGTAGGCACGAAGGCAATTGCACGTTTAGCCGCGACTCGAAGAGGAGCGCGTGTTTGAAGAGGCAAAGGGGGCTTACCATGCTCGAATCTCAAACTCGTCGTGAATTGCTGAAGACCGCGATCATCTCGGCCGCGGCCATTGCCTGCCTGCGCAGGTCGGCGCGGGCCGAGGAATCCGCGAAGCCCGCGCAGCCGCAAGGCGAACCGCTGTTCTCGTTCTACGCCATGGACACCGGCCTCCGCGGGCCGGACGTGCCGACCATCGAGGCGAAGGTGGCGCTCCTCAAGAAACTCGGCTACGCGGGCATCGGCTACTCGCTCGGCGACGGGCGCCTGGCCGAAATGCTCAAGGAGTTGGACAAGGCGGGCCTCGAACTGTCGGCGGTGTACCTTACGCCGTCTCTTGAGCAGGGCCTGCCGCCGCGCCTGGAGGAATCGGTCCCCCTGATGAAGGGCCGCCGGACTCGCATCGAGTTGTGCATCAACTCCAAGGAGTTCAAGCCCTCCGACCCCGCCGGCGATGCGAAGGCCGTGGAGTTGCTGAAGCGCGCGGCCGACCTCTGCGGCGATTCCGGCCCGCTTGTCTCCGTCTATCCGCACCGGGGCAGTTGGACGGAGCGAGTGGAAGACGGCGTGCGCCTTGCCGCCCAGGTCGGCCGCAAGACCGTGGGCACGCACTTTAACCTCGTCCACTGGAAGTGGGTGCCGCAGGCCAAGTCGCTCGAAACGCTGCTGGCCGAGGCGCTCTCGTATCTTAAGGCCGTGACGATCAACGGCATGGCCGGCAACCAGATCGTGTCGCTGGCCGAGGGGGACTTTGACCTTGTGGCCTTCATGGCCGCCGTCAAGAAGGCCGGCTACCGCGGCATGGTCGGCCTTCAGGGGTACGGCATCAAGGGGCCGTCGGAAGAGCACCTGAAGAAGTCGATGGATAAGTGGCGCGAGATCCTGGCCGCCACTTCGCACGTTTAGCCGCGCGCGTTTAGAGACTGTTTCACAACCCGGTTGCCTGTGGCACAGCCGCCCTCGGCTGTGCTGGTTATCGCCATTCGCACGCCCGGGGGCGGGCGTGCCACAGGTTCTGAAACAGTCTCTTAGCCGCGACTCGAAGAGGAGCGCGTGTTTTGTGTTTTGCGCGGCGGGTCGGGTAAATCGCCCGCCTACGGCTGCAAGAGTTGCTTGTCGCTCGGCAGGTCCTTGACGCTCGACAGGCCGAACGCCTGGAGGAACTTCTTAGTGGTCCCGTAGAGCAGGGGCCGGCCGACGTGCTCGCTGCGTCCGGCCACGCGGACGAGTCCCTTCTCCAGGAGGGTGCGGAGCATGTCGCCGCAGGCCACGCCGCGGATGTCCTCCACCTCGGCCCGCGTGATGGGCTGCTTGTAGGCGATGATCGAGAGCGTTTCCAGGGCCGCCTGGGTAAACCTGGCCTCGCGGCGGGCCTGGAGGAGTTTCTTCAGGTACTTGTTGAACTCGGGCCGCGTGAAGAGTTGGAACCCGCCCGCGATCTCCTCGATGGTAAACGCGCGGCCGCCCGCCTCATAGTCCTGCTTGAGCGCGGCGATGGCCTCGCGGACGGCGCCTGCGGCCACATCATCGCCGGCGGCAGCCGCAAGGCGGTCGTCGCTCACTGGCTCGTCGCTGGCGAACAGAATGGCCTCGATAATCGTCTTCAGGGGGGCTTCACTCATGGCCGCATCTTCTCCAGGGCTTTCTGAATGCGTTCAATGGCCTGCTCGGCCGCCCGCTTCGTGGCGTTCGAGGTGATCGTGGCGGCGGTCATGGCATGCACATCCTTGAATTCGGCCGGCGTCTTGCCGGCGAACTGGCCGAGGAACGGGTTGAAGAGTTGCTCGGCCTCTCGGGCGCCGAAAAGTTTGTCCCAGAGGGTGAAGTTCGAGCGGCTCTCGGCGACGCGAGTCCCCAAGCCGGGCGTCTCGTTCTGCGAGACCACGACGATCTTCTCGATCTTGCGATCTGCGGCACGCACGGTGAAGGTAATCGCAGGGGGCTTCTGGTTGGGATTCGCGGCCCAATACTGGCCATCGTAATCAATGGCCCGCACGCTGAGAACCACTCTGACCGTGCTGGAATATCCAGTGGCCTCGCCTCCCGCGATGTAGGCCACCATCTTGTCACCGATGGTTGCCGCATAGACAGCATCGTCAGCGAAAGGCCGGCCGGCGATGGGCCTGTTCATGTCAACCGTTGAGCCCTCCGGCGCGACTTCGCGGATGGCGAACTCGCGGGCCTCGTTGTCACGCCGGGCAAGGTCCGCCTTGAATACGGCGTACAGGACGGCCACCCCGCCGCCCATGACCAGGCAGCACAGGCCAAGAATCACAACAAACCGGATGATATTGCGAATCATTTTTTGTGTCCGAAGATGCGCGGCTGAGTGTACCGGTCAATCAGCGGCACGGTCGTGTTCATGAGCAGAATGGAGTAGCAGACCGCCTCCGGGTAGCCGCCGTAAAGCCGGATGAGGACCGTCAGCACCCCGCAGCCCGCGCCGAAAATCAGCAGGCCGCGGTTCACGAGCGGCGTGGTCACCATGTCGGTGGCCATGAAGAACGCGCCCAGGACCAGGCCGCCGCCCAGCAGTTGATAGCCCAGGTATCGGGCGGCAAGGTCCGGCGCGCCGGTGATTATCGGTCTGAGGGCCGCCTCGGCCTGTGCGCCATCGAAGAAACTGAGCGGCAGCAGCAGGGCCCCGATGGCGACGGTTGCAAGGTACGCGAGCGGCACCTGCCAGCGGACCCAGCCTCTATATATGAGGTAGGCGGCGCCCACGAGGAGCAGGAGGGCGCTCGTCTCGCCGATGTCCCCGCCGCGGAATCCCAGAAGCATGTCCCAGAGGCCGGGCAACTTATCGGTCAGCGTGGCTTGGATGGCGTCGGTGGTTGTGGTTCCGGATGCGAGGGCCTTAAGTTGCGCCATTGGGCTTGCGCTCGTAATCGCCTGGATGCCCTCCGGCAGGCCGCCCGTCACCGTCCCGATGTTGGCCGTGAAGTGTCCGCCCTCGAGCAGCGGATATGTCGATGGGTTCATGTCGGTCGGGTAAGCCACGTGGACGAACGCGCGGCCGATGAGTGCCGGGTTCCAGATGTTGCACCCCAGGCCGCCGAAGCACTGCTTGGCGATGGCGATGGCAATGAAGGCGGCGACGATCGGCACGAACCACCGCGCCTGGGCCGGCAG
>CAYGWP010000187.1:0-7028 GCA_964353455.1 uncultured Anaerolineales bacterium | reverse complement strand
TTGTATATGAGTACGCGTGCGAGACGTAGGGGCGGAAGAGGTCCTTGTCGGGCAGCGGCAGGGCGTCCAGGTCAACCGGCTCGGCCGGAAAGGTGAACCGCAATGCACAGCCGGGGGCGGCTGTGCCACGTGGCACAGCCGCCCCCGGCTGTGCCTTGCGATACCAGAGGTTGCCGATGCGGGCGGGGTCGCCGCGTCCGGAGATCGCCTCCAGCAGCGGCAGGATGACGTTCTCCGTCTCGTCGCGGATGACGTAATCGACGAAAGTATCCCGCATCACGCGCTCGGGCACGAGCGATGGATGCAGGCCAGTGAATATGATGGGGACGGGCCGCGCGATCTTCACCAGCGGCGCCACGGCCTGCGCCCACGGATACGCCGCCGGAAGGACGCTGAAGACGACCGCATCGGGCGCGGCCGCCGCGATCCGCCGCGCGACCTTCTCGGGCGATGACAGCCGCCGCGCCAGCCACGGAATCTGGAGCACGTTGTCCGAAACGCCGAACGTGTCGCTGTCGTAGATGAACGAGACGCCGTGGCCGCCCTGGCGCAGGACCGCCGCCAGCGTCTCCAGGTCGAGCGCCTGGCGGACGTGGTACCTGCCGCGATAGACCAGCGCAACGTGCATATTGGTTGTTGTCCCGGCCGGGCAGCGCGGCATCGCGCGGCGGGTCTCCGCACCCGCCGCGCGTCGTGGGTCTGGGTTGGCTCGCGGCGGGTGCGGAGACCCGCCGCGCTACGCTCGTCGCAAGCGCCACCGGCGTTCTAGAACGGCGCGCTCCACTTCGAAATCTTCTTGTACCAGTCCAACTTACCCTTGTCCTCGCCGTAGCACTGGAATGCGTGGTCGGGCTTCGAGACCCGCTCTTGCCGGAATGCCATCTCAAAGAACGCGAAGAACTTGCGCTTGAACTCCGTCCACGTCCGCACCTTAAGCGTGTGCTTCAGCAGGAACCACGGACGCGAGTGGTACTTGATGTACGCGCGCCGTGCAAGGTCGTCGATCTCGTCGTTCGTCAGTTTCGTCCAGGGTCGCGGCAGGGGGGCCTCCTCGACGGTCCCGAGGATGTATTCGCGCCAGTAATCGTAGCCGGTCTCGGCCACAAGGTCGCGCCAGAGTTGCGTGAGGGGCTTGGCGGTCACCTTCGAGAACTGGACGTAGTCGAGGTCGAGGGACTTCGCGAACCTGACGGTCTGTGCGACCGTCTCTCGCGTCTCGCCCGGCCCGCCCACCAGGAAGAAGCCGAGGCTGCGGATGTTGTGCCTGCGGGTAAGTTTAATCGTCTCGCGCACCCGCTCCAGTGTGATGCCCTTGTTAACCTTGTCGAGGAGGTCCTGCTGGCCGAACTCGATGCCGTAATAGATTCGCCCGCAGCCTGCGGCGGCCATCTCCCTGAGGAGTTCATCGTCCATCGAGTCGATGCGCGCGCGGCAGGCCCACAGGATGTCGAGTTTCCGGTCCTGGATGCCCTTGCATATCGCCATCGTGCGTTTCCGGTCGATGGCGAACTCGTAGTCAAATAGGTCGATCTCGCGGATGCCGAACTTGTCGTAGCATTCCTGCATCTCGTTAAGGACGACCTCGGGGCTGCGCGGGTTGTAGCGCGTGCGCCCCGCCTCGCAGAAGAGGCAGCCCATCGGGCAGCCCTTGCTCGTGACCATGACGGTGAAGTTCTTGCGCTCGGTCGGGAACTCGGCGTAGAGTTCGTTCGGCAAGAGGTGCCGCGCGGGGTTCGGGTAGAGGTTAAAGTCCGGGTCCTCGCCGTAATCGTTCTGGATGATCTGGCCGTCCTTCTTCCAGATGAGTCCGGGGACCTCCTCGAAGTGCCGCCCGCCTTCCAGTTCGGCCAGCAACTTGGGCACCGTGTAGTAGGCCGAGTTGTAACAGCCGAAATCGATCTCCGGCGGCGTGACGGATTCCTTCGGATAGACCCGCAGGTTGTACCCGCCAACCATCACCGGAATGTTGTTGAGGCCGCCCTTCAGGTACCTGATCCAGTCGAGCGTCTCGCGGAACATGTAGGTGGTCATCATGAAGCCGAGGATGTCGGGCTTCCACTGCCTGAGGTGCGCCAGGACCTGGTCGGGCGTAAGCCGCAGCGTGCGGGCGTCGATCAGGGTGACCTCGTGCCCGGCCTTCTCTGCGATGGATGCCACCCACGACATCGAGAGCGGCGGGAACAGTCCGAAGTACCGCTGGACGATCCGCAGGTTTTCTTCGTGGAGTTTGTACTTGAACGGGTTGAATACGAATGCGACTCTCATGGCGCCCTTCTATCGGCGAATTCCGGCCGCAACATCACCCCCATCGCGGCCGGTAACCCCGTAGGTGCGCGTACTCCCGCGCCCGGCGAATTATAGACCGAAACCGTGGGGCAGGCAAATGCTGATTTGGGGGAAGTGGACGCCGTTCGAGCCGCGGGCGTGAGCCCGCAGGTGGTCGGCAGTACCCGCGACGTTCCGGTCGCGGCTCGACAGCACCGCATCACGGCCCCGGCTTCTCGCGCAGAGGCCGGCCGGATTGGTATTGGGCGAGGTGCTCGCGGATGGACTTGGCGAGGTCGGCCAGGCCGGCCTCGGTGGCGGCGTCCGCGGCGCGCTGGGCGGTCTGGACGGCCGCATCGAACTGGCCCGTCTCGGCGTAGGCGGCGGCAAGCGTGTCGAGGAGCAGCGGCTCGCGGTTGGCGGTCAGTTGGCACACGCGCTTGGCCAGTTGGACGGCCCGCTGACCGTTGCGGAGGCCGTCTTCGGGGGCGGTCGCCCTGATCCGCGCCAGGCGAAAGAGCGTCTCGGCATCATCGGCGTTCAGGCGAAGGGCCTCTTCGTACTGGCGGACCGCATCGCCGATGCGGCCCGACAGCAAGAGCGCCAGCGCGAGGTTGCGGCGAGTCTCGCCCGACCTCGGTCCGAGCCGCACCGCCTCTTCCAGTTGGGCGACGGCCTCCGGCAGATGGCCCTGGCGCATCAGGACCACGCCCAGGTGGGCGTGCGCATCCGGGAAGATCGGGTCCAGTTGTATCGCCGCCTTGAGGTGCCGGACGACCCCCTCGGCATCCCCCTTGCGGTCGAGGGCCACGGCCAGGCCGTGATGAGACCGTGCGCGGGTGGGGTTCAAGTCAATCGACTGCCGGAAGCAGCGGATGGCCTCGTCGATCTGCCCCCGCCTGAGCGCGATCGCGCCCAGGTTGAAATACGCCGGTGCGCTGTCCGGCTCCAGCCTGAGCGCCTCCTGGAACTCTCGCGATGCGTACTCCAGGTTCCCCGTGTCCATCAGGGTGACGCCGAGGTTGTTGTGTGCCTCGGCGTTATAGGGGTTCAGGCCGACGGCGACCTCGAAGCACCGCATGGCATCGGTGGTGTTTCCGAGTTCCAGCAGGGCCTTGCCCAATCCGCCGATGGCCCGCGGGTTGGTCGGCTGGAGGCGTATGGCTTCCCTGTAATGGGGGACGGCATCGCCCGGGCGGCCGTCCTGGAGGAGGGCGAAGGCCAGGGCGTTCTCGACCTCTGCGCTGCCGCCGTTCACCGCAAGGCAGTGCGTGAAGAGCGCCACGCCGTCGTGCCACACGGGCAGGTGCTGGGCGCTCGCGAAGCCTAGGACGGCCACCACGGGCACGGCCAGGAAGGCTGCCGCGCGGGTCGCCAATCCGTGGTCCACCAGGCGCCAGAGCCCAGCCGCGATGACAAGCACGAGGCCCGCCAGCGGAAGGTACAGGAACCGGTCCGCGCGCCACACTTGGTGCGGAATGATCTGCGCCGACGGCCCAAGCGCGAAGAGGAACCAGAGCAGCCCCAGGAGCGGCAGCGGCCGACGCCTCAGGAGCCACAGCGCCGCCATCGCGACGAGCCCAAGCCCAAGGCCGATGAGCGGCCCGGCCGAGAAGAACGTCGCCGGCACCTCGCGCGGATACAGCAGCGTGGGGTCCCCCGGCCAGACCAGTGTCATCAGGTTGCGCCGGAACTCGTCCGGGACGAGGGCCAGGCGTTCGGCAAGCGTGACGGCCAGGACCGGGTCGGCTGCGCGGGCACCCGGCGGGCCGCTCTCGCCGATGAACTTTAGAGCAATGGCCCCCGCGGCCACGGCCCACACCAGAGCGCTTCCGACGACGATCCGCCCGACGCCACGGATGCGGGCGAAGGCCAGGTCGTATGCGGGCACGAGGAACGCCGCCACCACGCCGACAACGTTGCACATCGCCGCCATTGCCGCCGCCACGCCCGTAAGGATGTGCAGGGCGACGATTCTCCCGCGCCCCGCGCTGCTCTCGGCCGCAAGTCTCGCCGAATGGTGCAGGTGCAGGCACAGGAGAATGAAGAACGTCATCAGGAGTTCTTCGCGCCCCGGAATCCACGCGACCGGTTCGACCACCACCGGATGTACCGCGAAGAATGCCGTCGCCATCGCCGAGACGCACAGCCACCACGCCTGGCTGTGCGGCGGGTCGCCCGCCGTAGGGCTACGGCCCGCAGGCTGGAGACCCACCGCGCGAGTCTGCGGCCCCAGCCTCAGCAGGAGCCCGAACAGAAGCAGGACGTTCGCCATGTGGATCATCACGTTCGTCAGATGGTAGCCGCGCCCGTTCGTCCCCCAGATGCGGAAATCAATGGCGTACGATAGCAGCCGCACGGGGTAGTAACTGGTGATCGAGGGCTCGGTGAACATGCGGCGGATGTTCGCCGGCCGCAGGCTCATGGCCAGCGGGTTCTCGATGATCTGGCTGTCATCGTCGTAGTTGACGAAACCGAAGTTGAGTGCGGGCATGAATACGGCCATGACGGCGGCCGTCAGCGCCGCCGTCGCCACCGCCGCGACCCAAACCGGCGGGCCGGAGGGAACATCGGGTTTCGGCTGGTTCTCGGTCATCATGTTCTCGCCTTGAAAAGAACCCGCCCTGCGGACTTGGCCCGCCCTACTGACTGGCGGGGCTTTAGGGGTCCTGGACCCTTTTCTTTTCGCGCGATTCCTCGCGAAGCGGTTGCCGGTTCTGGTAGAGCGCCGCATGGGCGAGGAACTTCTGCGCCAGGTCGGCGCGTCCGGCATCGGTCGCGATGGCTGCGGCACGCTGGGCCGTCGCGACGGCCTGGTCGAAGTAGCCGGTCTCCGCGTATGCCGCCGCCAACACGTCCAGTGCGTCCGTGTCGCGGTCGCTTGTCAGTCGGCAGGCGGTCTCGGCAAGTTGGATGGCGGCGGCGCCGTCGCGGTATCGCGCATCCGGGCAGGTGGCCAGGATGTGCGCGAGGTTCCGGAGCGGCCTGGTTTCCCCCGGCGCAAGTTCGATGGCCTGCCGGTAAGCCGCGATGGCCTCTCGGTAATCGCCCTGCGCGGCACGCGCAACGGCAAGGTTGTTGTAGGCCTGGGCGGAAGCGGGGTTCAGGCGCACCGCCTCCAGGATCGCCTGGACGGCCTCGGCCGGGCGTCCGAGCCGCATGAGCGCCACGCCGCGGTTCAGCCAGGCATCCGCATGTATGGGGTTCAGGCGGATCGCATCCTCCAGGTGCCTCAGGGCCTCCTCGACCTGCCCCTCGGCCAGCATGATCCAGGCCAGGTTGAAGTGCGCACTTGCGTTCTTGTCGTCCAGGCGCAGTGCCTCCTCGTGGCAGCGGCGGGCCTCGGCCAGTTTGCCCTGGTGCTGGAGGGCCAGGCCCAGGTCGTCGTAGGCGTCCGACCGCCGGGGCGTGAGGCTGAGGACGATCCTGAGTTCCCGCTCGGCCTCGGCATAGCGATCCAGCCTGAGGAGTGCCAGGCCCAGGTTCGAATGTGCCTGCGGATAATCGGGGACGAGTTCAACCGCCTTCTGGTAATGTGCGATCGCATCGCTCCAGCGTCCGCGGTGCGACAGGGCCTTGCCCAGTATGTTGTGGGCCTCGGCGTTCTCGGGCGCCAGATCGACGCAGTACTGGAAGAACCCCACGTTATCCTGCCAGACGGCGGTCTGCCGGACAGTTGCGATCCCCAGGGCCGCCACGAGTCCGATCGCCCCGGCGAAAAGAACCCGCCCTACGCAAGGGGACTGTCCCCTTTTCTGGACTTTCAGAAAAGGGGACTGTCCCCCGCGAGCACCAGGGGACAGTCCCCAAAAGGCAGGGGACAGTCCCCCCACGGCGGCCAGCACGAGTCCCGCCAGCGGCAGGTACAGAAAGCGGTCGCCGCGGAAGATGTGGTGCGGCACGATCTGCGATGAGGGGCCGAGCGCTGCCAGGAACCACAAGGCCCCGAAGAGGGCGACCGGCCGCCGCCAGAAGAACCACAGGCCGGCCAGCGCCGCCAGGCCAAGCACGATCCCCAGCACCGTCCCGACGGAGAGAAACGTCTCGGGAATCTCTCGCGGGTAAAGAAGCGCGAGGCCCCGAGGCCAGATGAGCGTCTCCAGGTTCAGGCGGAAGTTGTCGAAGACAATGGCGGCACGCTGCCAGAGGTTGATGTCAACGTCAACCGTGGCGCAGGCGACGGTCGGCTGGGTGTCGCCGATCTTCTTCACGACGACGGCCCCGGCGGCGATGGCCCAGAGCGGCAGGGCCCCGGCCACGGTGGCAATGATGGGCCTGAGGCGCTTCGGCGGCGCGACGGCCAGGTCGTACGCCAGCACGATGAGGGGAATGCACGCCGCAACCGCGTTGCACATCGCCGCCGCCGCGCACGCCGCGGCTGACAGACCGTGAAGGAGAACGATTCGATGCCACGGCGCCCCGCGCTCCGTCGCCAGGTGGGCCGAGCGGTGGAAGTGCAGGCACAACAGGGCGAAGAGCGTCATAAGGAGTTCTTCTCGCCCCGGAATCCACACCACCGGCTCGACCACCACCGGATGGATGGCGACGATGGCCGCCGCCGCGGCGACGGCAGCGACCTGCCAGGTGCCGCTGCGCGCCGGGTCTCCCAGGGCGCTGCGCGGCGGGTCTCCCGACCCGCCGCGCCCACGGCCAGCCTCCACAGGTGGAGCGCGGCGGGGCGGGAGACCCGCCCCGCAGCGCCGTGGGGGACCCGGCGCGCAGCGGCACCTGGCGGGTGGCTGCCGTCGCCGCGGAGGCGGCCA
>CAYGWP010000186.1:0-9905 GCA_964353455.1 uncultured Anaerolineales bacterium | reverse complement strand
GAACTGTGGCACGCCCGCCCTCGGGCGTGCAAGTGGCTGAAAAGATGCACAGCCGGGGGCGGCTGTGCCACAAGAAGCCGGTTCTGAAACAGCCTCTAAACGTGCCACCCCGTGAGTGACGCACTACCCCGGAGAGAACCTCCCGATGAGAGGGGTGTAACGTAATGCGAAGGCCGAACGCGTTTGTCGCGCGCCTGGCGTGCGCGTGCGCCCTGGCCTGCTTGTGCGCCATGTGGTGCGCGGCGGCGGCCATGGGCGCGGACTGGCCTCAATGGGGCGGACACGACGACCGCAACGCGGTCTCGCAGGAGAAGGGCCTCCCGGAATCGTTCGTACCGGGCGAGAAAGACCCGCAGGGCGGCGGCATCAAGATGGCGACCACGCAGAACGTCAAGTGGGCCGCGCGGCTCGGCGGCGGGGCCTACGGCAACCCGACCGTCGCCGCCGGCCGGGTCTTCGTGGGCACCGACGACCAGACGCTCGAAAACGACCAGCGCCTCAAGCGGGTGAAGGGCGGACTGGTCAAGTGCTTCGATGAAGCCACCGGCAAACTCCTCTGGCAACTGGCGACTCCACCGCGGATCAACATGCCCAAGGAGTACCATTACGGCCAGCAGCAACTGGGCGTTTGCTCGTCGCCCACCGTGGACGGCGACCGCGTGTACGTGGTCACCCCCGCCGACGAGGTGCTGTGCCTGGACGTCCGCGGGCAGGCCAACGGAAACGACGGCCCGTTCCTCGACGAAGGCAAGTACATGGTCAAGGCCGGCGACCCGCCCGTGGCGGTCGCGCCCGCCGACGGCGATATCATCTGGCGCTACAATATCATCGACGAACTGAAGGTGATTCCGCACGACGTGGCCGCCTGCTCCATCCTCGTGCACGGCGACTTCCTGTATCTGAGCACCTCCAACGGCGTGGACCATGCCCACGAGAAGGCGCTTGCCCCGAACGCCCCGGCGATCATTGTCCTGAATAAGAAGACGGGGCAACTTGCCGCCTTTGAGAACGAGGGAATCAGCAAGCGGATGTGGCACACGCAATGGTCATCGCCCAGCCTGGGCAAGGTGGGTGACAAGACGCTGGTCTTCTTCGGCGGCACCGACGGCTTCTGCTACGCCTTCGAGGCCCTCAAGGTAATGCCGGCCAAGCCCGTCGCTATGACGAAGGTCTGGTCCTACGACTGCAACCCGCCCGAGTACCGCCTGACCGACGGCAAACCGAAGCACTACATGTCGGGCGACAAACGCCGCAAGGACAGCCCGAACAAGAATGATGGGGCGTTCGTCGGCCCGAGCGAGGTCATCGCCACGCCCGTCTTCTACAAGAACCGGATCTACGTGGCGATCGGGCAGGACCCCCTGCACGGCCGCGGCAAGGGACTCCTCCACTGCATCGACGCCACCAAGACGGGCGACATCACCCAGACCGGACGCATCTGGACCTACGATGGCTTGGACCGCACCATCTCCAACGCGACCATCGCCGGCGGCCTCCTCTATATTCCCGACATCGTCGGGCGGCTGCACTGCCTGGACGCCGACACGGGCAAGTGCTACTGGGTCTATGAGACCAACGCCGAAACCTGGGGCACCCCCCTGGCGGCCGACGGCAGGGTCTATCTGGGAACGCAGAAGGCGTTCTTCGTCTTTGCAGCCGGCAAGGAAGCGAAGTTCGTGAGCCGCATCCCGCTAGGCGCCCCCTCGTACTGCACGCCGATTGCGGCCAACGGCGTGCTGTACGTCGCCTCGCATCGCTACCTCTGGGCCGTCAAGCAGCAGAAGAAACCGTAGCGGGCGCATTACGGCTGCGGCGGCGCGCCGCCGGGGCCGCCGGGCGGCGTCATCATTCCGCGGAACTGCGGGCGCGGCGGGGCCGGCGGCAACTTGTCGAGACCCAACTGCTCGATCATCTTCGGATACGCATCGCGGGCCTTCTTCGCCTCGGCCTCGTAATCGAAGAGCGGTTTCAGGTCGCCGTTGACACGGACGCGGACGGGGGCCTTCGAGCCGAACAGTTTCTCGTTGATGGCATCGCTCATCCTCGACCCGCCGGGGCCGAACGACTCGCCCGAGGCCACCAGGTCGCGCATGAACGCATCGTCGGCCACCAGTTGGTCCATCGCCTGGAGAATCTTCTGGCCCTCCACCGTCAGCCGCACGGCGCCGCCGGGTTCCCTCTGGAAATGGGTCGCCTCGGCCACCGTGCCGGGGAGGCGGAACACCAGGTCCATCTTGAACTTGGCCATGAAGAGTTCGAGCATCGGCCGCGTGGCCTGGGACTTGTCGCGCTGGTCCTTGATGCGCTGGGCGATCTCATCGTCCGAGAGTTTCGCGGGCGGCGTGGCCGCAGGCGGCTTCTTCTCGGCGGTTTCCATCGTCAGGACCATCCCCCCCTGGTCGTCCTTCGTGAACGACACGCCCGTCACCTTCGACCGGGAGAGCCGCATCTTCGCGAAGTCCTTGAAGTAGGCGGTGCCCTTGAAGTGGATGCGGCCGTCGTCGGCCCGGTCGAACGCCACGTCGGTCCACGTGTCAATCATGACCGAGCGGTCGAGGATCTCGCGGGCCATCCGCTTGACGGGCAGTTCCGGGTCGCCCTGGGCGGCCTCGCCCATCATGGGCATCATTTCCATCACCAGAAGGTCCACGGCGACCTTGCCGGAGCCGTCGGGGTTCAGGACGAAGTCCTGCCGGCTCTCCAGGCACCCGGCCAGGATGATCGCGCCCAGCACTGTCGCAAGCCACAGTTTGAGTTTCATGGGTATCTCCTAATATGACAGCGCTAGATTCATACTCTGCGCGGCGGGTCTCCCGACCCGCCGCGCCGGAATACCGCATAGGGGTGTGAATAACCGGCAATCCACGCGGCGGTTCGGGAGAACCGCCGCGCAAAAACGCGAAGTAGCGCTGTCATACTAAGCCTCTCCTGTTCGGTGCACCCCGCCAATGTCTCACGGCGGGCGAAGGATGCAAGCGAAAAACGGTGCTAGAACGGCAGTATCGGCGCCGGGATGGTCGGTAGTTTGTCCGGCAGGGGAAGGTTCGGCACCGTGCCCTTGCCGGGGATGAGGTCTGCGGCCTTCTTCGGCGGCGGGGTCGGGGCCGGCTTCGGTGCTGGGGCCGGCGGCCGCGGGGGCGACTTGTCCTTCTCGAGGCCCAACTTGGCCAGCATCCCCGGGTACGCCTTCTTCGCCGCATCGACCTCGGCCTTGTACTCGAATCTATTGGCGAACGGCCCCTTCATGCGGGCCCAGCAATCGCCTTTCAGGCCGAAGACCTTCTGGTTCACCATGTCGCGCACCATCTGCTCGGAGAACGTGCGGCCGGAGAAGATGACGCCGCCGACGAACGCGTTGTCGATCATCTGAACGTCGAGCGCCTGGAAAATCCTGAACCCCTCCACATGGACCGCCATCGCCCCACCCTTCTCCTCGATGTTCTTCACTTCATCAACCGTGCCCGGGACGCGGAACGCCAGGTCCAGCATCATGCCCAGCATTTCGGGGGTGATCGCGCCTCGGGCCAGTTGGTACTTCGCCCGCTCATCCTTCAGGCGCTTGGCGAGTTCATCGGGCCCGATCAGGCGGCCGGCCTTGGCCGGCTCGGCGCCGATGCTTGACCGGCTGAGCACGAGCACCAGTTGGTTCGTCCCGTCCGAGCCGAACGAGAGGCGCGACTTCGAGTCCGGGGAAATCCGCACCTTCGAGAGATCGCGGAAATAGGCGGTGCCCTTGAAGCGGACGCGGTTGCCGGCGGCCTGCTCGAATGAAACATCTTTCCATGCGTCGATGCCGCTGGAGCGCTGGAGTATGAGCAGCACCGCCTCGCGGGTCAACTCGTCGGGCGTCTTGGGCGTCTCGGGCGGGGCGTTCGGATTCGTGGTGGTCCGCTTCGGGCCGGTCCAGGGGGCCTCAAGAATGAAAGTGATCTCGCCGGTGACCTTGCCGGAGCCGTCTGGGTTAAGAGTGAGGTCGCCCTTGCCCTCGAAGCAGCCTCCCGCCAGGGCAATGGCGATGACCGCCGCCGCCGCTCGAAGTGCGCGCATGTTCTTGCCCCCACAGGGCCGCCGCTCATTGGCCTCCCTAGAGTGTAGATTCCCTCCGCCCGCCGGGCAAGCCCCTGCCTGCCCCTGCCGCCATTGACCCCTGCCGGCCAAACGGCTATACTCGACCGTGTGGGCATGGTTTGCCCCGTGGCGGCCCCCGCATGGGGGCATCGTAACTTATGGACCTGGACCGAATCGTCAAGAAACCTGCGGCGGGCGAACTCCTGACGGAGGCCGACGCCGCCGCGCTCCTCTCGCTTCCGCGCGAGGCCCGCGCACCCGTCCATGCCGCCGCCGACCGCCTGAACCGCGGCCTGAACGGCCGCCGCGTCTCCTACGTCTTCAACCGCAACATCAACTTCACGAACGCCTGCTCTGCGGCGTGCGCGTTCTGCGCGTACCGTGTGGAACCCGACGACGAGGCCGCGTACGTCCTGACGCCCGCGGAGGCCGTCGAACTTGCCGGCCGCACCCCGGGCATCGATGAGGTCTGCATGGTCGGGGGCCTGAACCCCGCCCTCACGCTCGACCACGTCCTGGCAATCTTCGCGGCCATACACGAGGCGTACCCGGGCATCCACATCCACGCCCTCAGCCCGATGGAGATCGAGTATTACTCGCGGAAGGCGGGCCTCGCGCCGCGCGAAACGTTCCGGAAACTCCTGGAGGCCGGCTACGGCAGCCTCTGCGGCACGGCGGCCGAAATCCTGGTGGATGAAGTGCGGCGCGAGATCTGTCCCTCCAAACTCTCTACCGCCCGATGGGTCGAGATCGTAAGGACCGCACACGAACTTGGGATCCGCAGCACATCGACCATCCTCTTCGGCCACATCGAGAGGCCCGAACACGTGGCGGCCCACCTGAGGGTCCTCAGGGACCTACAGGCCGAGACCGGCGGCATAACGGAATTCATTCCGCTCGTGTTTATGCCGTTCCATACTCCGCTCGGCCGCGCCCGCAGCATCCGGCATGTGCTGCCGAAGCAGGAAGTGTTCCTCCTGTACGCCGTGGCGCGGCTTTACTTCGGGCGGCTGATACCGAACCTTCAGACATCGTGGGTGAAACTGGGGGTGGACGTGGCCGTCGAGAGTTTCGATTACGGCGTGAACGACCTGGGCGGGACCTTGATGTCGGAGAACATCACGCGCTCCGCCGGCGGGACGCACGGCCAGGCGCTGACGCTTGCCGACATGGCCGCCGCCATCCGCCGCGCCGGCCGCACGCCCGTCCGCCGCGACACGCTTTATCATTTTCTGGACGCGGCGGTGCCGAGCGGATAGTCTTCTGCCGTTCCGGTTGAACGCAGAGGTCTCCGCCGTTCCGTTTGAACGCGGAGGCCGCAGAGAACGCAGAGAACAGATTTAATTAAATTGATGTTGTTAATTAGAATACTTTGTTTTTCTCTGCGTCCTCAGCGGCCTCCGCGTTAAGAACGGCCTGGAAAAAAGCAACGATATGGCAAAAAGAGCGGCGATAATCGGCGACGGGGCGATGGGCACGCTTAGCGCGATGCTCCTGTCGCACAACGGCTGGGCGTGCGGACTCTGGTCGGCCTTCGAGGACCAGGCCGCCGAAATCCGCCGCGCCAGAGAGAACCGCCTCTTCCTCCCCGGTTTCCCGCTGCCTAAGAACCTCAAGGTCTCGACCGATGCCGCCGAGACCGCCGCAGGGGCAGACCTCGTCGTCATCGCCGTGCCGTCGCGGCACCTGAGAGGCGTGCTGGAGCGCATCAAGCCGGCGCTGCCGGAGGCGGCGGTCTATGTGTCGGTAGTCAAGGGCATCGAGGCCGAGAGCCTCCTCAGGCCGAGTGAGATCATCGGCCAGGTCCTCGGCAAGCGGCGCATCGTCGTTCTCTCGGGACCGTGCCTCTCGCGCGAGGTGGCCGAGCGGCTGCCGGCCACCGTCGTCGTGGCGTCGAAGGACGATGAGGCGGCCCGCGCGGCACGCGACGCCTTCGCAACGCCCTGGTTCCGCGTATATACAAACGATGACCCGACGGGCGTCGAACTCGGCGGGGCGCTTAAGAATGTGATCGCCATCGCCGCGGGAATCTGCGACGGGCTGGAACTCGGGTCGAACGCCAAGGCGGCGCTCGTGACGCGCGGCCTAGTGGAAATGACCCGCCTGGGCGCAGCCATGGGGGCAAGGCGCGAGACATTCACGGGCCTCGCGGGTCTCGGGGACCTCGTGACGACGTGCGCATCGCCGCTCAGCCGCAATCACCATGTCGGCCAGGAGATCGGCCGCGGCAAGTCGCTCCGGCACGTGCTGGACGAGATGGGCCGCGCGGAGGCCGAGGGCGTCCAGACGACCCGCAGCGCCGCCGCCCTCGCCCAGCGACACGGCGTGGAGATGCCCATCACGCAGGAAATCCACGCCGTGCTCTTTGAAGGCAAGCCGGCCCCCGATGCGCTGGCCGACCTGATGAGCCGCGCGCCGAAAAAAGAAAACGTTTAGCATTACCAACGTTTACCGCGGCCGCTGCGGCCGCGATAATCGAAATCGACAAGCCATGATGCCCGAAACCGATTTCGGCATGTCGATCGAGAAACTGCTGACGCTGATGCTCTACGGCATCATGGCGCTCATGGCGGTGGTGGGCCTGGTGGCGCTGGTGCGGCTGTGGTCGATGCGGATGCAGAAGTCAGTCGGGGGCTGCGGCGGGATAGACGCGGCGAAACTCCGCCGCCTCCGCGATGCCGGAGAGATCTCCGAGAAAGAGTACCAGGCGGTCCTCGGCGGCATGGCGGGGGCCAGGGCCAAGCCGAAGGCTTCAGGCGCGCGGCCCGAACCGCCGATAAATAACGATGAGCGAGGCCCGCCCGGCGGGCAGAAAGAGAGCGATTCAAATGGCAAAGGTTGACTCCAGCGGCGGCGGTCCGCGCCGAGGCGGCCCGTGCAGTTTCTGCGGCCGCAGCGGCCGCGAGGTCGGCCCTCTGGTCGAGGGGCCGCGCGGCGTGTACATCTGCGGCGAGTGCGTCGAGACCGCACACAGCGTGGTGCAGGAGGAGCGGCGCCGCACCCGCACCGGAAAGCCCGGACTCGGCCGCATTCCCACCCCGCGCGAGACGAAGGACTTCCTGGACCTCTACATCATCGGCCAGGAGCGGGCCAAGAAGGCCGTCTCGGTGGCCGTCTATAACCACTATAAGCGCCTGTCGCTGGCCGAGACCGGCGAAGACGAGGTCGAGGTCGAAAAGTCCAACGTCCTCCTCATCGGCCCGACGGGCTGCGGCAAGACGCTCATTGCCCGCACCCTCGCCCACATCCTCAACGTCCCGTTCGCCATCGGCGATGCCACGACCCTCACCGAGGCCGGCTATGTGGGCGAGGACGTCGAGAACCTGCTCCTTAAACTCCTCCAGTCCGCCGACTTCGACATCGAGCGGGCACAGCAGGGAATCATCTACATTGATGAGATCGACAAGATCGGCCGCACCACGCAGAACGTCTCCATAACCCGCGACGTCTCGGGCGAGGGCGTCCAGCAGGCGCTCCTGAAGATGCTCGAAGGGACGATGGCCAACGTGCCGCCCCAGGGCGGCCGGAAGCACCCCGAGCAGCAGTACATCCCGATCGACACGACGCACATCCTCTTCATCTGCGGCGGAACGTTCGAGCGGCTCGAAGACATCGTCGCCCGGCGCATCGGCCGCGCAAGCATCGGATTCACCGAGGGCCGCCGCTCCGAGGGCGACCGGTTCCAGCGCACCCGCGACATCCTCTCGCAGGTTACGCCCGAAGACCTCGTCACGTTCGGCATGATCCCGGAGTTCGTCGGCCGCGTGCCCATCATCACCCCCCTCATGCCGCTGGACGAAGAGGCCCTCTGTAGAATCCTCACTGAACCCAAGAACGCCATCATCAAGCAGTTCCAGAAGTTCTTCCAGATGGAGAACTCGGAACTGGTGTTCACGCCCGACGGCCTCCAGGAGATGGCCCGCAAGGCGATGGAGCGCAACACCGGGGCGCGGGCCCTCAGGGCCATCGTCGAAAACCTCATGCTCGACGTCATGTTCGAACTGCCGAACCGCCCCAAGGGGTACCGCTACACCGTGACCGCCGAGGTCGTCCGCGGCGAGACCGACCTCTTCAAACAGGCCGCCCCCGTCAAGGAAAGCGCGTAGCCTATCTGTGCCGAGCCGCGACCGTAAGGTCGCGGGTATCCTCTCATGCCGGAAACCTTGCGCGACAGGACGGGAGAACTGCCGGTGAAGGTGCTCCTCATCAGGCCCCCGCTTGAATTCCGCCGCGGATGGGACGTGGCGGCCCATGCGGAAATCCCCCTGGCCCTGCTCTCCATCGGGGCGTGCCTCGAACGGACCGGGCACCAGGTCCGACTCCTCGACGGCGCAGTCCAGCGCGAGCCATCCGCCCTGGAGTTCGGCCCCGATGGGGTCCTCCGCGTCGGGGCAACGTGGGACGAGATGGCACGCATCATCCGCCAGTCAGCGCCAGACCTTGTGGGCATCAACAGCACGTTCTACACGCAGATGCCGCCGGCCCTCCAGGCCGCGCGGCTGGCGCGGAAACTCCTTCCGAACATCCCGATCATCGTCGGCGGCGCGCCGGTCACCGTCCGCCCCGAGGATTACCTCGCCGAGCCGGCCGTCACCGCGGCGGCCCTCGGAGAGGCCGAGGAAACCGCCCCGCGGCTCGTGGAAGCCCTGGTGTCCGGCGGCGACCTCTCATCCATCCCCGGCATCGTTTGGCGACGCGGCAAAGACATGCAAGTCAACCCGCGGGCGGGGTTCCTGGAGGACCTCGACGCCCTGCCCGACCCGGCGTATCACCTCCTGGACCTCCCGGCGTACCTTCGGACGGCCGGAAAGGATGCGCAGGGCCGCTGGCGATGGCAGGAACGCCGGGTCCTCACCGTCCAGACCAGCCGCGGATGCCCGTTCCACTGCACCTTCTGCACCGTTCACGCCCTCATGGGCCGGCGATACCGGTACCAGTCGCCGGAGCGGGTGCTGGGGCACGTGCGGCGGGTCGCCACCGAGTTGGACATCAGACACATCTACTTTATTGATGATAACCTCGCGCAGAACACCGAGCGGTTCCTGGCTATCATCGCGGGCCTGGAGGCCATGAATCGCGAGGGGATGCCCATCACGTGGGAAACCCCGATGGGCATGCGGACCGACAAGTTGACCTTCGACGTCCTCGAGAAGGCGAAGGACGCGGGGTGCCGCTCCATCTTCCTCACCGTCGAATCAGGTTCGCAGCGGGTCCTCGACGACGTCATCCACAAGGGCCTGCGGCTGGAATCGGTGGTGCGCGCGGCCGATGCGTGTAAGCGCCTGGGCCTCAAGGCCCGCGCCGGGTTCATCATGGGCCTGCCGGGGGAGACGCTCGCGGACATGCAGATGACCGTCGATTTCGCCCGCATGCTAAAGCGCCGCTACGGCGTACGCGGGCACCTTTCGCTGGCCACGCCCCTCTACGCCACGGAGTTGAACCGCATCTCGGCGGAGCGCGGGTACCTGAGGCAGGAGATCACGCCCGACAACGTGGCCCGCTCTTTCACGCAGGGCGGCATGATAGAGACCGAGGACTGGACGATTCCGCAACTGCGGGCCATGCGCGATGCATTCAACCGCCAGGGGTCGTGGCTGCGCCGCGCCGTCCAGCGCATCCGCCGCAGTCTTTCCGGCGGCGAGGGGTGAGCCTTCCGCAGTTCCGATTCAACGCAGAGGCCGCAGAGGACGCAGAGGGAGTCCGGGCAGAAACAAAAAAGAGAAGGCTCACGCAAAGGCGCAAAGGCGCAAAGAGAGAACTAAAAAAGATAAGTCTTTATGTTTTTATTATTATGACTTTGCGGCTTTGCGCCTTTGCGTGAGCCTTCTGTTTTTGTT
>CAYGWP010000185.1:0-2450 GCA_964353455.1 uncultured Anaerolineales bacterium | reverse complement strand
GGAGAAACGGCGGATTGTTCTACTCAACAACGTCAATTTAATTAAATCTTTCCCCTGCGCTCTCTGCGTCCTCTGCGTTAAAACGAACTACGGCAACTTTCCCCCGCCTCCTTGCGACCCGGAAGGTTTCTCGGCTTCCTGGATGAGCATGATCGGTATGTCGTCGCGGATGGGGAACCGCAGGCCGCACGCGGGGTTCTCGCACGCGAGCCGCTCCCCTTCCAGCCGGATCTTCGTCCGGCAGGCCGGGCACACCAGCACGTCCAGGAGCCTGGGGTCAATCACGCCGCCGCCTCCGCCCTGCCCTTCCAGGGACCACACAGTTTAGGCCGCGGCCGGGCCAAGTCAACGGTTTTAACCCGGCCCTCGACCCGGTACAATACCCGGCGCCATTATATGAGGAATAGTGAAGTGCGGATCCTGGCGGTCGAAACCAGCGGCGCGCGCGGCGGAATAGCCCTGGCAGAGGGTGGCGATTTCCGCCTCATCGACGAGGCCAGACTCAGCGAGGGCCTCCGCCACGGGCGCGACCTCGTCCTGGCCGCGAAGACCGCATGCGAGAGGGCCGGCTGGGACCGACGCCGCATCGACTGCGTGGCCGTCAGCATCGGGCCGGGGTCGTTCACGGGCATCCGCATCGCCGTCACGTTCGCCAAGTTCATCGCATACGATACGGGGGCGAAGGTCGTGGCCGTCCCGAGCCTGCGAGCGCTTGCCGAGAACGCCCCGGGCGACCGGCAGCGGATTGTGCCGATCGTCGATGCCAAGCGCGGCGGCCTCTTCGCAAGCATCTTCGTTCGACACGACAATACCCGAGCCCGCCGCGGCAGCGGCGGGGTATCCCCGAGTTTCGAAGAAGTCTTCGGCCCCGCCCTGATCGAGCCCGAAGCGCTGGCCGCACGCCTCCAGGCGCCGGCCTATATTCTCGGCCACGGCATCGTCAAGGGCCGCGCGGCACTCTCGGCGTTCGAGTTTGCCCCCGCGGACCTTTGGGACATCCAGCCGGGGGCAATCGCCCGACTGGCCTTCGAGTTGGCGGCGCGCGGCGACTTCGCCGACCCGCTTCGCCTGGAGCCGATCTACATCCGTCCGCCCGAGGCACAGGAAATCTGGGAGCGCCGCAAACACACCGGCACTTAAGCGGAGCCGCCATGCGACCGAAAGTCAAGATGTTCTGCCCCGTGACGCCCTTCGACCGCGACGTCGCGCGGATGACAACCGAGGAACTCCGCGCGTACGCCGACACGCTGCCCAGCAGCGACTTCCCGCCTGTCCGCTGGGCCGGCGACGCCATGGACGACCTCCGTCGCCCGGACGGCGCGCCGTTCGGTCCGCCGGCGGCAGACGATCTCGCCCCCTTCTTCGCCAAGGGCGATGCGGAGTTGCCTTCCATCAGCAACCGGACGGTGGTTGATCTTGCGGCCGTCCTCTCGGAGTTCGAGAAGCGGTGCGCCGAGCGCCTGGGTGACGACCGCCGCCACTGGCCCGCCCTGCTGCTCATGCGGTGCCTCATCAAGCGGTGCGACGTTGACGGGCTGGCGGTCCACACCGCCCTGCGGATGCTGACATGCGTTTTCGTCGGGCCGGCGCGGTTCACCTTCGCCCGGTTCACGCGCGGCATAGACCTCCTGGGGAGCGTTTTCGCCGATGAGGTGCGATTCACGGGGACGACCTTCGCCGAGAAGGCCCACTTCCACGCGGCCGGGTTCCTCCGCGGGGCACATTTCCACGAGACGAGGTTCGAGGGCGAGACGCGCTTTAATGAGACCGCATTCAACGGACCTTTGTCGCTGGAGCACACCCGCTTCCACGAGACCGTTGACCTGGCCCGCGCGGTCCTGGCGGGCACGACGTGGATCGACTTTTCGGGCATCCGCATCGGCGGACGGACGGCCCTGGCCGGAGACATTAAGGTCCGCCTCGAACAAATCCAGGGCCGCATCCTCGGCGAACACGGCCAGTGCCTGAGCGCCCCCGACCGCCCCGCCCACAGCCGCAGGGAACGCCAGGACGCCCTCCAGTATGCCGCAGACCAGTACAGCATGCTGGCCGGGAACTTCGCCGCCGGCGCCGGCCCCGCTTCGTGGCGGGCCGCAGACTGGTGCCACTCGCGGTACCTTGACCTCTGGCGACAGTTGGCCCGCCTGCGCGGACACTGGTGGGTCTGGCTGAAGAGCGGCTTCTTCAAGGTCTGCCTGGGCAACGGGATATGGCTGAAGTACCCGCTGGAACTTGCGGTGGCGGTGATCCTCAGTTTCGGCCTGCTCTACGGCCTGGCGTTCACGCATGACATACGGTCTGACGAAGCGGTTGTTCCGCCCGCCGCCGGATGCGCGGGCGACGGCGATGCGGGCGTCCGATGCCTCAATGACATTCAGCCCGGCTACGCCCGCGTGGCCACCGCGCTTTACTATTCCGCGATCACGTTCACGACCGTCGGCTACGGCGAC
>CAYGWP010000184.1:0-4244 GCA_964353455.1 uncultured Anaerolineales bacterium | reverse complement strand
AAGC
Organism: uncultured Anaerolineales bacterium; assembly: GCA_964353455.1. Lineage (GTDB taxonomy): Bacteria > Planctomycetota > Phycisphaerae > FEN-1346 > FEN-1346 > CAYGWP01. The sequence goes on along the minus strand of CAYGWP010000184.1, from coordinate 4,240 downwards.
ACATCTACCGGCTGATCCTGAACTCGAAGACGTATCAACTTTCATCGATTCCGAAGGCGAAGCGCCCGGAGGCGGAGGTCAATTTCGCGCACTATCCGCTGCGCCGGCTCGATGCCGAAGTGCTGATCGACGCCATCAACAAGATCACCGGCACGTCGGACCTGTACACCAGCCCGATCCCGGAGCCGTTCACGTACATTCCGCGAGACCTCCCGGCCATTGCCCTGGCGGACGGAAGCATCACCAGTCCCTTCCTGGCCTTGTTCGGGCGGTCGGCGCGGGCCAGCGGCATGGAGAACGAACGCGAGAACAAGCCGATGCCCGCCCAGTCGCTGCACATGCTGAATTCGAGCCACATCCAGCGCAAACTGGAGCAGGGCCCCGGCCTGAAACCGGTCTTCGATGCCAAGCGCAAGCCGGCTGAGACCCTGGAGGAACTGTACCTGACGGTCCTTTCGCGCTTCCCGACCCCTGAAGAGGTCAAGAACGCGGAGGCCTACGCCGGCGCCGCCGCGCCAATCGCGTCCGGCAAATCCGCCAAGCAGGCCCCGACGGTAAAGCGTGATGACTGGATAGACATCACCTGGTCCTTGATCAACAGCGTCGAGTTCCTTTATCGGCACTGATTCTTTCGGAAGTCGTCGAGGAGCGCTTCAAACCACGGTTACGCTTGAAAGGTCGTGAAAGGAGAGTAGAAACATGAACCCGAACCACATTCCAGACAGCGGCGCGCGAATCTCCCGACGCGAGGCGATGCGCCGGGGCCTCTGCGGGGCGGCAGGATTGATGCTGGCGGAACGCCTGGGCTCGTATGCCATGGCCGCGGCGGAGCCCCCCAAAGCCCCGCCCAACGTCAAGGCCAAGTCGGTCATTCAAGTCTTCCTCTGGGGCGGCATGTCCCATAACGACACCTGGGACCCGAAACCCGAGTCGGGCCGCGACTACATGGGCGAGTTCATCCAGGTGATCCCCACCAACGTGGCCGGCATCCAGATCGGCGCGCTTTTCCCCGAACTGGCCAAGCAGGCCGACAAGTATTCCCTCATCCGCAGCATGACCCACGGGAACAACGGCCACGAAACAGCGGCCTACCTCATGCAGACCGGGCACACACCCGGCGAGCGGCTGGCTTATCCGAGCGTCGGGGCCGTCTTCGCGCTGTTCAAGAGCCCCGGATACAAGGGGTTAATTCCGCCCTACGTGGTGCTGACCAGGGCGCAGGGGCGGTTCTCCGAAGAGGGCTTCCTGGGACCCAAGTTCAAGCCTTTTGCCACGGGCGGCGACCCGAACGCGACCCGGTTCGAGGTGGAGGGCGTGGTCGCCAAGTCGATCAGCGACGACCGCCAGAAGGCCCGGCGAGAACTGCTCGAAAAGATGAACACGCTGGGTAGCGCGATGGCCGGCAGTCCGCAGGTGGCGGCGGCGGAGGACGCCAAGAAACAAGCCTACGAACTGATCCTGGGGGCGGGCCGAGAGGTGTTCGATCTCTCCAAGGAGAAGCCGGAATTGCGGGCTCGCTACGGCCAGCACACCTTCGGGCAGGACTGCCTGGTGGCGCGGCGCATGGTCGAGACGGGCGTGCCCTACGTCGTCATCAACTACCCCGGAGGCTGGGATACCCACAGCCGGCATTTCGACACCATGCGCCGGCAATGCCCGCAACTGGACCAGGGCCTGGCGGTGCTGCTTCAGGACCTGAAGGACCACGGCCTGCTGGAGAGCACCATCGTCTGGTGCTGCGGCGAGTTCGGCCGGGGCCCCAAGGTGGACTGGCAGCCGCCCTGGAACGGCGGGCGAAATCATTACGGCAAGGTTTTCACGGTCCTGGTCGCCGGGGGCGGATTCAAGGGCGGTCGCGTGGTCGGCTCGTCGAACGCCACGGCCGAGGAAGTCAAGGATCGGCCCGTGTATCCTGTGGACCTGCTGGGCAGCATCTATCAGTTGGCCGGCATCGATGCCAGCGCCAGGCTACCCCATCCGCTGGGCCAGGAGGCCCGCGTGCTTCCCGCCGCGTCGGATGGTGTGAAGTCGGCGGGGATCCTGACGGAGATCATGTAGCGTTGCCCCACCCCGCTACGGAAGCAGTGGGTTATTCGGACGTGACCCGCCGTGGCGCGGCGGGCTCGGCTGGCGCGGGCCGTCGGCCGTGCAGACAATGGAGCGGCTCATGGGCAGACTGAAATGGCTTTCGGTCCTGGTACCGGCCGTCCTGGCCGCGGCCTCGCCCCCGGCGCAAGCACAGACGAGGCCCTATATCGGCTACGTCTATCCCGCCGGCGGCCAGCAGGGGACGACCTTCCAGATCAGGCTCGGCGGGCAGAACCTGGACGGCGTGGACAAGGTGTTGGTCTCCGGCACGGGCGTCCAGGCCACGGTGATCGAGTACTTCGGGAAACTGGACAACCAGAGTATGACGCTGCTCAGGGAGCAACTGGCCGAACTGCGCAAGGGGGCGAAGGGGGCGGCCGCGAAGGACAAAGGGTCGGCCATGATGGAAATGAGCATGGCCGCGATGGCCATGGAGGGGGCCGCGACGGCCAAGGGGACGGCCGCGAAGGACAACCAGCCCCAGACGATTGCCGCGAGGATCGAGAAGAGGATGGCCGAGTACGTTCAGAACCCGGCCAACGCCGCGATATCCAGCCTGGTCTTCGCCACGGTCACGATGGCGCCCGACGCCCCGCCCGGCCGGCGGGAACTCAGGCTGGCTACTACGCGCGGCGTGACCAACCCGCTGGTCTTCCATGTCGGCCAAGTGCCCGAGTTCTCCAGGAAACCGATGACGACGGCCACCCTTCAGGTGCTTGGCAGGGAGGAGCAGGCCCTGCGCAAGAGGCCGGTCGAGGAGGAGGAGGTACAGGTCACCGTGCCGTGCACCGCCAACGGCCAGATCGCCTCGGGCGAGGTGAATCGGTATCGCTTCGCGGCTCGCAAGGGGCAGCGGCTGGTGATATCGGCCGAGGCGCGCCTGCTAAATCCCTTCATCGCCGATGCCGTCCCCGGCTGGTTTCAGCCAGTGCTGACGGTGCGCGGCGCCGGCGGCAAGGAAGTGGCGTTCTGCGACGACTACCGCTTCAAGCCCGACCCGGTGATCCTGTTTCAGGTTCCCGAGGACGGCGAGTACGTGTTTGCCATCAACGACGCGATCTACCGCGGCCGCGAGGATTTTGTGTATCGCGTCAGCGTGGGCGAACTGCCGTTCGTGACGAGCATCTTCCCGCTTGGCGGCCCGGCCGGCGCCCAGACGGTCGTTGACCTCAAGGGCTGGAACCTCACCATGACCCGCGTGACGATGGATGCCAAAGACAAGGCGCCCGGGATTTACCCGATTTCCGTGCGCAAGGACAAGTGGAACTCCAACCGCGCGCCCTTTGCCGTTGACACGCTGCCGGAATGCCTTGAGCAGGAACCGAATAACTCTCAGGCCGTCGCACAGAAGGTGACCCTGCCCGTCATCATCAACGGGCGCGTTGACCGGCCCGCCGACTGCGACGTGTTCAAGTTTGAGGGCCGCGCCGGCGACGAAATCGTTGCCGAAGTCTCTGCGCGGCGGCTGGATTCGCCCCTGGATTCGGTCCTCAAACTGACCGATGCCGCCGGCAGACAACTTGCGCTCAACGATGATCAGGAAGACAAGACCTCGGGGGTGAATACGCACGACGCGGATTCGTACTTTGTCGTCACCCTGCCCGCCGACGGAACCTACTACGTTCACCTGAGCGATGCCGCCCACAGCGGCGGCCTGGAGTACGCCTACCGCCTGCGACTGAGCCAGCCGCAGCCCGACTTCGCACTGTACGTCGTGCCGTCCAGCCTCGCCATGCGAGCCAAGGGCACCGCCAGCGTCAACGTCCAGGTCATTCGCAAGGACGGCTTCGCCGGCCAGGTGAGCGTTGGCCCGAAGGACCCGCCGGCCGGGTTCTCGGTGACTGGCGGCACGATCAAAGGGGACCAGACGGCGGCGAAGCTGACGCTGAACACCACCCTGACCGCCACGCCGCAGCCCGTGGCCCTCCGCCTCGAAGGCAAGGCGAAGATCCAGCAGAGCGACGTCGCCCATGAGGCCATTGCCGCGGAAGACAGGATGCAGGCGTTCCTGTGGCGGCATCTGGTTCCCGCCGAGGAACTCAAGGTCCTGGTCTATGACGCCTCGTACACCCCTCCGCCCAAGCGCGTCCCGCGCGTTCCGCCGACACCGGCGGTCGAGACAAAGGCCACACCGGCGGTCGAGACGAAGGCC
>CAYGWP010000183.1:0-1978 GCA_964353455.1 uncultured Anaerolineales bacterium | reverse complement strand
CCCTACATTTCTTCAGCGGCCGTTCTCAATGGTACAGCGTGCCCGTGTTGATGACCGGCTCGGCGGCATGCTCGCTGCACAGCACAACCAGTAGGTTGCTGACCATCGCTGCCTTGCGTTCCTCGTCGAGGTCCACGACATGCTTCTCCGAGAGTTCCGTCAGCGCCATCTGGACCATGCTGACGGCGCCGTGGACGATCTTCTGTCGTGCGGCAATGATGGCCTCGGCCTGCTGGCGGCGGAGCATCGTGCCGGCGATCTCCGGGGCGTACGCCAGGTGCGTAAGGCGGGCCTCGTGCACGGCCACGCCTGCCCGCGACAGGCGGTCCCGGAGTTCCTTCTCGAGCGCGGCGGAGATGGCGTCGCTGTTGCCGCGCAGCGTCAGTTCGCCCTCCGGCACGTCGCCGGAATGGTCGTATGGATAACTGTTGGCAAGGTGCCGCACGGCCGTCTCGCTCTGGACCTTGATGTAGTTCTCGTACTCATCGACGTCGAAGATGGCCTTGGCGGTGTCCTCCACGCGCCACACGACCACCGCCCCGATCTCAATCGGGTTGCCGCGCTGGTCGTTCACCTTCACGCTCTGCGTCTCGAAGTTGCGGGCCCTGAGCGACACGCGGTACTTGCTCGGCTGCCGGACCGCCTCGAACTTCGGCTTGTCGGGGACCTGGGCCACAACCATTCTGCCGCGATGGACGCTGAAGGGGTTCGTCCAGTGGAACCCGTCCTTGCGGACCGTGCCGACGTAGCGGCCGAAGAGGACGAGCACCCGCGCCTCGTTCGGCTGGAGGGTGAAGAGGCCGTTGGACATGAGGAGCGCCAGCGGGACCTCCAGTATCCCCAGCACGAGACACGGCACGCCCGCCCAGAGGCGGTTGGCGTCCAGATACACGATGGCGGCGATGATGAGGGCCGGCACCGCCAGCCACAGCACGATGACCAGGGGCAGCATGATCCAGCCGCTGATTACGGTTCTCTCTCGCTCTTGCATGACGGCGTCTCCTTCCGGTTCCGGTTGTGATAGTAGTATGATATCGCAAGAATATCGCGTGTCAAGCGCGAAATCCGGGAATTTTCGCGCGTCCCATTTCGGCGTCCACGTTTGGCTGTCCACGTTTGGCTTGACTTGGCGCTCTCACGCGAATACCCTAGCGGTGGCGTTGGGCGATTCTGAGGAGTTTCCTCCGTCGGACATGGCGCCAGAGGCATGAAGGTTATTTGCATTATCCCCGCCCGGTACGGGTCCAAGCGATTCCCCGGGAAACCTCTCGCCTCTGAAACCGGCAAGCCGCTCATCCAGCACGTCTTGGAGGCGGCCTCCGGGGCGCGGCGGGTCGATGCGGTCCTCGTGGCGACCGACGATGACCGGATCCGCCGGGCCGTCGAGAAGTTCGGCGGGCGGGTCGTCATGACGCGGCCGGAACATCCTTGCGGCACGAATCGCGCGGCCGAGGCCGCCGCGGCGTTTCCGGATGCCGACATCGTCATAAACCTCCAGGGGGATGAGCCGGAACTCGACCCGAAACTCCTGGACCTCGTGGTCGAGGCGATGTCGCGCGACCCGTCCATCGAGGCCGCAACGCTCGCCGGGCCGCTCGCGCCCGAGGAAGTCGGCGATCCGAATTCCGTGAAGGTTGCGGCGTCGGCCTCCGGCGATGCGCTTTACTTTTCGCGTGCCGCCATCCCGCATGCCCGCGACGGCGAGGCCGAGCGGTTCGCGCCGATGCTCAAGCACTTCGGCATCTACGGCTACCGGGCGGCGGCCATCCGCGACTACGCCGCCATGCCGCAAACCCCGCTTGAGCGGACCGAGAAACTCGAACAACTCCGGTGGCTTGAGAACGGCAGGCGGATGCGTGTCCTCGTGACCGACCGCCGGCCCGCCGGAATCGATACGCCGGAGGACTATGCCGCCTTCGTCGCGCGGCAGAAACAGCGCGGAAGAAGTTGAACGCAGAGTCCGCTGAGAACGCAGAGA
>CAYGWP010000182.1:0-12449 GCA_964353455.1 uncultured Anaerolineales bacterium | reverse complement strand
TTAGGGGTCCTGGACCCTTTTCTTTTCCGCTCGCGCGCAGGACGGGGCCGGTGCACCCCAGCGAGACGGCCCGCTCGGCAGACTCTCTGCCGATCTTGCGCAACCGCTCCTGGATGATGACGTTCCCGGACACGAGGACGTCGCATTCCTCGATGATCGGCCCCATGTAGGCGAGGAGCGCCTTCACGTTCTTGACGAAGTCCGGATGGACGTCGAACATCACCCCCCCCGGCTGAACGTAGTTCATGGTCAGGCGTGCGCCGATGGTCTCCTCGAAGATCCGGCCGATGATCTCTCGCTCGCGGAACCCGTACAGGAACGGCGTAAACGCGCCGAGGTCCATGCCCATGACACCCCACCACAAGACGTGGCTCTGGAGGCGCTGGAGTTCGGCCATCAGCGTGCGGATCGTCTCGATGCGGGCGTTGGTGGCGATGCCCGCGGCCTTCTCCACCGTCCTGGAGACAACCCAGTTGTTCATCAGGGCCGACAAGTAATCCATGCGGTCCGTCAGGTGGATGATCTGCGGGGGTTGCTTTCGCCGATAAGGACCGCTAATACTCGACCGGAAGTGCCCTGAGTTCCTCGCGGGTGAAGACGGGGCCGTCCTGGCAGACGTACTTGCTGCCGATGTTGCACCGGCCGCACTTGCCGATCCCGCATTTCATCCGCATCTCCAGAGAGAGGATGATCGCACCGTCGGCGAACCCAAGATTGCCGAGCGACACGAGCGCGAACCGGAGCATGACCGGCGGGCCGCAGACAATGGCCAGGGTGCGCTCCGGGCTGGGTTTCAACTTTTCCAGGACGGTCGTCACCACGCCCACGTGTCCTGTCCAGCCCTCATCGGCCTTATCGACGGTCAGGTGAACCTCAAGGTCGTCCCGCGCCTGCCATTGGGCCAGGTCTTTTCGGTACATGAGTTCGCCCGGCGTCCTGGCGCCGTAGATCACGCGGAGGGCGCCGAAGCGGCCCCGGTGGGCGGCGTCGAGGATGTACACGATGGCTGAGCGAAGCGTCGTGAAGGCGAATCCGCCGCCGATGACGAGCAGGTCCTTGCCGGCCATGCGCTCCCAGGGGAACGGCCTGCCCATCGGTCCGCGGACGCCGATCCGGACGCCCGGTTCCAGGCTGTGGAGTTCGTTCGTGAAGAGTCCCGTCCGCTTGACGCTGAAAAGCAGGCAGCCGGTCTCCGTCGGCGAGGACGCGATCCCGAACGGCGCCTCGCCCACCCCCGGCAGAGAAAGTTCGGCGAACTGGCCGGGCAGGTAGTTGAAATCCACGGCGCTCGCGGGGTCCTCGAATGCGAGCCGGAACGTCTTCAGGTCCCGCGCTTCGTTCTCGACGATACATGCGTCGATCCGCGCGGGGTACGGAAGATACGGGTTCCTGGCCATCGGTCACGCTCCAACTTCCTTGAGCACCGTTCGCAGGTCCATGCCCACCGGGCAATTCCGGATGCAGCGGCCGCAGCCCACGCAGAAAAGCGAATCAAAATTCTCGACCGCGTAGCGGAACTTGTGCATGAGCCGCTGGCGCCACCGCTCCTTGGGCGTGGGCCGGGGATTGTGGCCGGAGGCATGCAGCGTGAAGAGCGGATACGCGCAGCAATCCCACGTCCGGATGCGCCGGCCCGTGCCGTTGCGGACCTCGTCCGTGATATCGAAGCAGTGGCACGTCGGACACAGGAAACTGCACGTCCCGCATCCGAGGCATTTCCGGCCGGCGTCTTGCCAGAGAGGCGATTCGTAGGCATCGCCCAGCCGCCGGGCAATGTTCTCCACTTCCACCGGCGCCATCTGATCCGCTGCCGCCTGAATCCGCTCCTCCGCTTCCTTGATGGCCGCGGGGCCGGCGTCGGCAAGCAGGTCCGATACGGATGACAGGAGTTGCTCCCCCTTGGGGCTCTCGGCCTTCAGAAGCAGGTCCTTCTCCAGGGCGACGGCGAGCACATCCGCACCGGCCGTATCGCCCGGACCGCCCCCAACCGAGGTGCAGAAGCAACTCGACATGGGCCGCGCACACGCCAGCGCGATCACCGTGACTGCGGCGCGGCGCGCGGCGTAGTAGGGATCGCGCAGGTCGCCGTCCAGGAATACCCTGTCCAGCGCCCGGATGGCCCTGGCGTCGCATGGCCGCACGCCGAAGAGGATCGTCTCGCGGCCCGGCAGGTCGGGTTCCTCAGCCTTTCCGTCCCTGAAGAGGACCAGCGTCTGATTCTGAGGAAAGAGGAAGGCCTTGGGCGACAGCCGGAAGTTCCCGTACTCCAGATCGACCGGTTCGTCGCGCGCCAGCGCCAGGAGCGCCACCTCGCCCGCCTCATCCTTCCGCGGCGCGCAGACGGCTCTTTCCTCGCGCCGTCGCCATAGCGGCTTTGGCGCGTCGGCGACCGCGAGCCGGGCGAGGAGCCGGTCCAGGTCCGTGTAAGAAATCCGCTTTTCGGTCATCGCGCCCTCCAGCGGTGCGCAGGCCCACGATCGGGAAAAGAAAAGGGTCCAGGACCCCTAAAGTCGCCCGCCAGTCCGCAGGGCGGGTTCTTTTCAGGGTTCCGTCAAAAACTCCTGCGGGTCGTCCATGGCAAAAGCCGACAGGAGCGGCGTCGCCTCGGCGGCCTCGCCGGGCCGGTATCCGTAAAGGTCCTCGACCTCCCTGCTCAACCTCCGCGCCAGGAGGCGGGCGTCGATCCCCATCGGGCACGCCCGCACGCAGGCCCCGCATTCCGTGCAGCGCCCCGCGAGGTGGAATGCCCGCATTAGGTGAAAGATCGTGACGTCCGAGAGGTCTGTGCCGGCGCCAATCCAGCGCGGCCGGGTCTGGTCCAGCAGGCAATCCTTGCAGTAGCACATGGGACACGCCTGACGGCAGGCGTTGCAGCGGATACACTTCGAGAGGATCTCCTGGAATCGTGCCCAGCGTGCATCCGGCGGTTTGGACTCGAATTCGACGGCCCGTCGGCGGACGGCATCCGCGGCCCTGCCTTCGACGCTCTCGCCGAGCAGGATATCGTGGACCGCGGGCGTAGGCGACCGGCATTCCAGGCAGGTGTCCGTCAGGACGTCTTCCCGGCGAAGCGTGACCTCCGTTCCATCTTCCACCACGACGCGGATGTTCCCGTGGGCATCCTCCCCGGCCCCCAGCACCTCGTGCTCGCCCAGGACCCGTTCCGCCTTGTGCGTGTCAACGATGCCCTGGCACGCAATGCCGACGAGCACCAAGCGCTCGCGCGGCAGTTGGCGTTCCTGAATGAGGGCGACCACGGACCGCGTGTCGCACCCCTTCAGGACCACGCCGACGGTCGGCGGCGGCGGCGCAGCCTTGGCCTCCCGGGCGTCGGCGGGGGCCTTGAACATCTGCGGCAGATAGACAGCCAGGTTCAGAGAGCAGAAGGGGTTCCAGGCCAACCGCCTGGCTTGGTCGGCCGCGGTGAGGAAGACCGGCGCCGTGCGCAGAGGCAGGCTTGCCTTCTCGTAGCCGAGGAAGAGGGTCACCTTTTTATCGCGGAGGAGGCCCTCGGCCGTCTCGCGCAAACGCGCCTCAATTCCGTGGCTGGCGGTCATAGGCTCTTCACCAGTTTCTTGTTAGGGCCGATCCGTCGGACCTCTTGAACGACCTTCTCGACAACGGCGGCGAAACGCCCACCCTCGGAGGCCGACACCCATGTGAACTGGACCCGTTCGGGCTCGAGCCCGACGTACCGGAGAAGGTCCTTCAGAAGCGCAAACTTTCGCCGGGCCGCCAGGTTGCCGCTGATGTAATGGCAGTCGCCCGGGTGGCAGCCGGAGACGAGCACGGCGTCGGCCCCATTCTGCAAGGCGCGCAGCAGGAACGCCGGGTTGATGCGGCCGGAGCACGGCACTCGGATGACCCGGACGTTGGGCGGGTACTGGATGCGGCTGACGCCCGCCAGGTCTGCCCCGGCGTAAGAGCACCAGTTGCAGAGGAACGCCACGACTTTGGGTTCCCAAGCCTTCTTGGCCGCGGGTTCCTGTACGCTTGTGGTCTGGCTCATCATTCGCCTCAAATCGCGTTAACGGCCTCAAGAACCTGGTCGTTGCGGAAGCCCTTGAGGTCAATCGCGCCTGCGCGGCAGGTGGCCGTGCATGTGCCGCAGCCTTTGCAGGTGGCCTCGTTGACGACGGCGATCCTGAGAAGGGGATCCAGTTCGATGGCCTTGTATGCACAGACGTCGATGCACGCCCCGCATCCGCTGCATCGCAAGCGGTCAACCGTGGCGACCTTGCCTTCGGCCTCGATCTCGGACTTGCTGAGGATGGTGGCCGCGCGCGACGCCGCCGCCCGTGCCTGGGCGATGCTCTCCCCGATGTCCTTCGGGTAATGCGCCAGGCCGCAGACGAACACCCCCTCGGTGGCGAAATCCACCGGCCGCAGTTTGACGTGCGCCTCCAGAAAGAAGCCGTCCGCGTCCAGGGGCACCTTCAGGAGTTGCGACAGCGCGCGGTTACCCTTCGAGGGTTCGATGCCGGCGCTCAGAACGACGGCGTCGGCGTCGATCGCCAGCGTGCGGCCCAGGATGTCGTCTTTCGCCCGCACCAGGAGCCGCCCGTTTTCGACGGAGACGCCGGGCTTGGCCGCCTCGTCGTACCGAAGGAACACCACGCCCTGTTCCCGCGCCCGGCCGTACCACCGCTCGTTCAGCCCATAGACCCGCACGTCGCGGCAGAGGACGAACACGCGGGCCTTGGCCTCGAGTTCCTTCAGGTGCAGTGCGTTCTTGATGGCCGTGCCGCAGCAGATGCGACTACAGTACGGGTGGCCCGCGTCGCGCGACCCGACGCACTGGATCATCACAACCGTCTTGAGGCGACCGGTCCCGCGGCCGGTCTCCAGGGCCTTCTCGAATTGCGTCTGGGTCATCACGCGATCGTCCTGGCCGTAGAGGTACTCGTGCGGGACGACCTCGGCCGCGCCCGAGGCCACGATCACCACGCCGTGCTCGATCGGCTCGCCTTCCGCCTCCGCCCCCGCTGGGGCTATGGCGGACAAGCCGCCGGCCAGTTGCGTCTTAAAGTTCCCGACGTACCCGGAGATCGCCTGAATGCTCTTCGAGAGGTGGACGGTGATCCGGTCGTTTGACTTCACGTTCTTGACGAGGTCCTTCAGGAACCCGTCGGTCTTCTCCCCTGCGAGCGTGCGGTGGATCGAGCGGAGGTGCCCGCCGAGTTCGGCTTCGCGCTCCACCACATGGACGGGGTACCCCTGGGCGGCCAGGTCCAGGGCGGCGGTCAGCCCCGCCAGGCCGCCGCCTATGACCAGGGCCGTGTGGTTGACGGGCAGCCTGCTCTTTTCGAGCGGTTCCAGGCGAGACGCCTTGGCCACCGCCATTCGCACAAGATCCTTCGCCTTCGCGGTAGCCTCCTCGGGCGCCGTCTGGTGGACCCAGGAACACTGCTCCCGGATGTTGGCGAACGCGAAGAGGTAGGGGTTCAGGCCGCTGGCCTCGAGCGTCCCCTGGAAGAGCGGCTCATGCGTGCGCGGCGTGCACGCGGCGACGACCACGCACGTCAGCCGCTTCTCGTGGATCGCCTGGGTAATCATCTTCTGCGAGTCCTTCGCGCAGGCGAAGAGAAATTCCTGGGCGTGGGCAACCTTCGGCAAGGTTGCGGCGTATTGGACGACCGCGGGCACATCCACCGTGGAGGCGATGTTGATGCCGCAGCGGCACACGAAGACGCCGATCCGCGTCGGCTCGCCGCGCAGGTCGATCGGCGTCGGGCGCGTCACCTTCAGTTGCTTCGATTCGAGGCCAGAGAGCATCGCGAGCACGGCAGATGAGGCGCCAGACGCCTGGATGACGGACTCCGGGATGTCCTTCGGGCCGGACGCCGTGCCGCACACGAACACCCCCCGGCGGGAACTCTCGAGGGGCGCCAGACCCGTGGTCCGGACGAACCCGTATTCATCAGTCTGGACGCCCAGCCGCCGCACGGCCTGGCGCACGGCGTCGGAGGCGCACAGCCCGACCGAGAGCACCAGCAGGTCGAAAGACTCCTCCGCGAGCCGGCCGTCCTCGGTGTTGTAACGCACGAGGAGGTTCTCCGTGTCGGGGTCGGCCTCCACGGAGGAGACGCGGGCGCGGAGGAACCGCACGTCCTGCTCCTCGCGCGCCCGCTCCACGAACCGGTCGAAGCCCTTGCCGTAGGCGCGGACGTCCATGCAGAATATCGTGCTCTCGACGCCACGGAGGTGTTCATTAAGGATGATGGCATCCTTTGCGGCCTGCATGCAGCAGACCGCGGAGCATTAGTCGTTGCCGACCTGCGCATCGCGGGAACCCACGCACTGGAGGAACGCGACGCGGGCCGGCTCCTTCCCATCGGACGGCCGCTGGATGTGGCCCTGCGTGGGGCCGGAAGCGCTCAAGAGCCGCTCCAGTTCGATGCTCGTCACGACGTTCGGGAAGGTGTGGTAGCCGTACTCGTCCTTGCGGGTGGCCTCGAATTCCTCGGAGCCCAGGGCGATGACCGCGGCGCCCACCTCCAGAAGCACATCCTCCGGCTTCTGCTCGTAATCGACGGCGTCGGCCTGGCAGAGTTTCTTGCATACGCCGCACTTGCCGCGCGTGAGGTACAGGCACTGGCCGGCGTCGATGATCGGCACGGCCGGGACGGCCTGGGGAAAAGGTATCCGGATGCAGCGGGTCTTCGAGAGGCCCTTATTGTACGGGTCGGGAAGGCGGACGGGGCACTTCGTCGTGCAGATGCCGCAGCCGGTGCACTTGGCCTCGTTCACGTAGCGGGGATGCTTGCGGATACGTGCGGTGAACTGCGGGGCCTCGCCTTCGAGGGCCAGGAGTTCGGCGTTCACGAGGAGCGTGATGTTCGGGTGCTTGCTCACCTCGACGAGTTTGGGCGAAAGGATGCACATAGCGCAATCATTGGTGGGGAAGGTTTTGTCGAGTTGAGCCATGCGGCCGCCGATGCTGGGCTGCCGTTCGAGCAGGAAGACCTCGGTGCCGGCCTCGGCCAGGTCGAGCGAGGCCTGGATGCCCGCGATTCCGCCGCCGATGACAAGGGCTCTCTTAAGCACGGTCACGCTCCCAGTCTCTTGGCGGCCCGGGCATGTTTGCGGCGCGTCGCCGCGACGATCTTGGCCATCGTCTCCGTGGCGGCGCTCGGGCCCTGGTCGGCGCTGCGGAAGCGGAGTTCCTCGATTGCGCCGTCCTCTTTGGCGCGGTTGTAGAGTGCTTCGCCCGCGGTGGTGCGAAGGACGGTCGTGGTGTAGCCGTCCGGGGATCCCAGGCCGCCGCAGGAGATGTCGGCGTACTCGCTGGCAAAATCGGTGCACACCAGGCACCCCGGCCGCGCAAACTCGTCCATGACGCTGAAGGGGATGTGGACGGTCTCGCCGGCGGTCGTCACGACGACATCATCCTTGATGTTCAACTTTCGGATCTGGCCCAGTTTGACGGAGAGGCGCTTTTCGAGGGCGCGCCGCGTCTTGGCGCCGAATGAGAAGTTCTCCATGCAGAACAGCCCGATGGCGAGAACGATGCTGTCCGCCGGCAGGACGTGCAGGAGTTGCATCTTCCGGACGGTGAAGATCTGGCAGGGCGTTCCCACGAGGGCGATCCGGTCGAGGTTCCGCTGCCCGAGCGATTTGACCTCCCGCACGCCCGGAGAGAACGTGGTGTACCGCTCTCCGAGGGCGTGGACGCCCTGCGACTCGTCGAAATGCGAGCCGGCGGCCTCGATCAGGTCGTCGGGGCTGGTCGCCACCATCGGCACGCGAGCGAGAGGCCCGACCCGCCGCGACACGATCGCGGCCTGGATCAGTTGCTTCTTCAGGGCGTAAGCCAGCAGCGCGGTCACCGTGCCGCCGTCGGTGGCCACGCGGCGGATTTTTCGGGAGACGGCCCGGGCGGAGACGAGCCGGCGATGCGGCCCGATGGGGGCCTTCCATCCGGTCTTTTCCCGCAATTCCCGGTCGAGCGCCTTGATCTGGGGACAGATCAGGTAACAGATTCCGCAATGGAGGCACTTGGACTCATCAACCATCATGGGCGTGCCGTCCTCGCCGGCCGCCAGGGCGTTGAATTCCCCCGCCGAGCAGAAGGCCAGGCACCCGCCGCACTTGCCGCAGAGGCCCGCCTCCTGCACCTCGGCCGCAAGGTCCAGGAATCCTTTGGTGTCGGTGCTCATGGTTTCATGCTCCCCAGGCGCTCCTCCACCTTGTGGCGGAACGCTTCCAGGAGTTCCGGCCGATTGTCGAAAGCATGCGCGACAAGGTCGCGGCGCATCTGCTGCGCGAAGCGGTCGATCTCCCCGATGCGCGCGAGCGTGTCGCCGGAGGCATAGCGGCCCTTGATCGCCAGGTATCGCAGCGCCCGCATCACGTCCGTGAAGTTCACCTTCTGCGGGCATCGCGCATAGCACCGGTAGCACACGAGGCAGTACCAGATGCGCGGCGAAGACAGGACCTCCTTGCGCATGCCGAACAGAATCTGCCGGATGATCTTGCGCGGGTTGTAGTCGGGATCGATCTCGGTGACCGGACACCCGGCGGCGCACGTGCCGCAGGCAAAGCACCGGCGAATGTGCTCGCCCCCCGGCTGCGACGCCACCTCCTCGCAAAACGATAGGTCGAGGTCCCCGAGCGAGATCACCTGTTCCTCATCAGCCATGACTGGAGCTCCTCACGTCGAGAATTCTCGCATGATCATCTCCACCGCCGTCGCCACGGCACGTTGGAGGGGCGGCGAGAGCCCGGGCCGCACCTCCGGCGGTATTCCGCTCACCTGTCCGACGATGCACGTCACGTCTGCGCCGCCGAGTTGATGCAGTTCGCGCAGCAGGTTCGAGGTCGGCAACTGGTGCATCGAGAAGTCATCGCACTTGATCTCGGGCAGTTCGCACGCCTCGATCTGCCATACCTCTCCCGGCCGGCGGCCCATATCGACGGCATCCACCACCACGATCTGCCGCGGCCGGACCGCGCTCAGGACCACATTGAAGAGCACCTGGCGGACGCTCGTGCCAACATCAAGCGCGAGCACCGACGGCGGCAGGTCCGGCCGACGCCCCAGGCCCCGCGCCACGGCGGGGCCGAAGCCGTCGTCGCCGAACAACTCGTTGCCGCAGCCCAAGACAAGCGTGTCGCACGTGCAGTATCCGGGCGCCGCGTCCTCGGCCGACAGTCGCTCCTTCTCAGCAATTGGCGAATGCATCCCGCATGGCTCCCGTGTGGTCGAAGATTTCCACCTTCACCGCCAGCCTTCCGTCGAGCGCGTGCGTCGCGCACGAGAGGCACGGATCGTAGGCGCGGATAGCCATCTCGACCCGGTTCAGGATGCCCTGGTCATACTTCCCGTCCTTGATGAGGCTCTTGGCCGCCTGCTTGACCGACATGTTGATCGGGGCGTTGTTGTGGGTCGTTCCGACGATGAGGTTCACGTTCGTGACGAGGCCCTCGGCATCGGTCTCGTAGTCGTGGATGAGCGTGCCGCGCGGCGCCTCGACGCAGCCCACCCCGCGGGCGGCGCGCGGCTTGACGGGGACGCGGGTCTCCTTGCCGGTGATCTCCGGGTCATTGAGCAACTGGACGGCCAGTTCAGCGTTGTAGAGGAGTTCAATGAGGCGTGCGTAGTGGTAGAGCAGCGTCTGCTGCGCAGGGCGGCCGAACGCCTTTCGGAACCCCTCGAATTCGGCCTGGGCCAGGGGCGTTGTCATCTTATCGCACACGTTGAGGCGGGCAAGCGTGTTCGTCCGGTAGATGCCTTTCGGCGCTGCGGGGTCCATGTCGAACCCCTCGCCCCACGACTTGGCGTACGGAAACTTCAGGTACGACCACGGCAGCACCTTTTCGCCCATGTACTCGGTGTACTGGTCGTAGGCGAAGTCGGTGTACGACCCGTCGGGCTTCATGAGGCGGAGTTTGCCGTCGTAGAGGTCGAGCGCCCCGTCCGCGGTCACCGTGCCCAGGAACCCCGTCTTGATCACGCCGAGCGTCTTGATCGCATCGAGGTACTTGGGGACGATGTTCTCCTTGGCGAAAGCGATGGCGAACTTGGCGAACTCAAGGACTTCCGTTGCCATCGGCAGCATGCGCTGGCGCTCCTCTTGCGTCAGGGGCTTCGAGAAGCCTCCCGGCACGGCGGTCACCGGGTGTATGGACTTGCCGGAGACGATGTTCAGCATCTGGGCGCCGAGGTGGCGGCTGCGGACCACGCGCTTCCCGATCTCCGGGGCGGCCTGGGCGATGCCGATGACGTTCCGGACGGCGTAGTCGGCATCCGGTCCAATCACGAAGTCGGCGCCGGCCAGGAAGAAGAAGTGCAGGATGTGCTCCTCGGTGTAGGCGATGGCGTTGCACAACTCCCGCAGTTTCCGACCGGTCGGCGGCGGCGTGACGCCGAAGACCGCATCGTTGGCCTTGGCCGAGGCCAGGTGGTGCGACCACGGGCAGACCCCGCAGATGCTGGTCACGATGCGGGGCAGTTCCTCCACCGGCCGGCCGAGACAGAACTTCTCGAACCCGCGCAGTTCCACGACGTTGACCTGGGTATCCGCAACGTTGCCCGCGTCGTCGAGTTGGATCGTGACCTTCGCGTGGCCTTCGATCCGGC
The DNA here is from genome assembly GCA_964353455.1 of uncultured Anaerolineales bacterium. GTDB lineage: Bacteria > Planctomycetota > Phycisphaerae > FEN-1346 > FEN-1346 > CAYGWP01. The sequence continues at coordinate 1,867 of CAYGWP010000182.1, read as the reverse complement.
TCACCGGGGCGATAGTGATTGTCTTAGGCATGGCGGCTTACCTCCCTTTTTGGGTTTTCTGGGGCAGCGGCCGCAGGCGATTCTGCGCGCCGATGTAACGCAAGAGGAGCGCGCGACGGTCCTGGACCTGCTTGGCGTCCAGGCCGATTGACGTCAGCGCTCCCATCATGTCAACGAGCGGGTTGGCCCCCTTGCGGATGGGGCCGAAACAGCCGCGGCAGGGCATGTAGCCCTTGACGCAGCGAGGCACCTTGGTCTGGCCCTCGGCCTCGGTGCCTGCGGCACAACCGGAGCGAGTGACCGGTCCGAGGCAGAGGAAGCCCTGCTCCATGAAGCACCGCGTGTTCTCCCAGGGCTCGCCCTGCTTGAAGGCGACGTTCTCCAGCGGCCGCTTCAGTGAGCCGCCCGAGGCCTTCTTATCGCGCTTCACCGGGCAGTCGTCGCAGACGGACCGCTCGGGCAGCGTGAAGGGCTTGCCGCCCAGGAGGGCGGTAAGCGCCTGCACGATGAGTTCGGGGGCCGTCGGGCATCCGGGGATGTAGGCATCCACCTTGACGACCTCATCCACCGCCAGCACCGATTCCAGGAGCGGCGGCAGGTTGTCGCTCGGGTTCGGCGCCGACTCGGTCGTCTTGGAGCCGCGGTACACCTTGTCGAGGAGTTCGTCCCGCTTCCACATGTTAGCCAGTGCGGGGATGCCGCCGAAGCAGGCGCACGAGCCCAGGGCCACGAGCGTCGTGCAGGACTTGCGCATGGCCTCCGTGACGTGCTTTTCCTTTTCGTTGCGGATTCCGCCGGTGATGATGCCGACGTCGGCCTGCGGGATCTCCATCGCGGTGCCCTCGCCGGTCTGGCCGAAGTACTTATGGTCCATCAGCACCGGCATGTGGACAAACTGGAGTTGTGGCAGCAACTCCAGGAGCGGCTCGCCGATGTCGAGGATGCTGACCTCGCACCCGCCGCAGATATTGAGCCATTCCTCCGCCACTCTCGCCGCCATCTTAGAATCTCCTTTCTGTAGGCCCGCCGCCGCGCCTCATGCCGGCGGGGGCTCGCCCTCAAGCACGATCTCCTTCACCACCCTGCGTGTATAAAGGAGGAACTTCCCTTCCTCTTCCACCAGTTGCGTCTCGAATCCCCGACCTTCGTACTCCGCTTTCCTGGTTTCGGCGGCGGCGCGCAAGTCGTACGCCTCGCCGTCCCAGACGAACTTCCGCCGGTCCACCGACAGCAGGTTTTGCGGCACCGCGCCTTCCTCCTCTCAAGTGCGGAGTGCGGAGTTCGGAGTGCGGAGTTGAGAACCTGCAACTCCGCCGCCGTGCCTTTCACTCCGAAATGCCGTGCCTGTCACTCCGCACTTCGCACTCCGCACTCCGCACTTCTTTTCCAACCGGCTAACTCGTTCGATACGGGCTCTTTCCGAGGCCCCTGACCGTCTCAACCATGTCGGTCATTACCTGGGCGAAGCGCGGCCCCTCCGATGCAGAGACCCACTCCAGGCGGAACCGCCCGGGTTCCAGGCCGAAATCCTCCAGCATGAGCGTGATGCCCTCGGCCCGCTTCTGCGTCCGGAGGTTCCCCTCGAGGTAATGGCAATCGCCCGGATGGCATCCGCAGATAAGGACCCCGTCGGCGCCCTTGGTGAGCGCATCGATCACCAGTTTCGGGTGCACCATGCCCGAGCACATGACGCGGACGATGCGTACGTTGGGCGGATACTGGAGCCGCGAGGTGCCCGCCAGGTCGGCCCCGGCGTAGGAGCACCAGTTGCAGCAAAATGCGACGATAATCGGCTCGAACCCGTCTTCGCTCATGGCTGACCTCTACGGCACGAGCGCCGCCTCCACGACCGCCGCGATCTGGTCCA